>CAZYSJ010000238.1:0-2862 GCA_964649875.1 uncultured Caldilineaceae bacterium | reverse complement strand
TCGCGCAGCGCGTTCGCGTTCGGCTCGTTGTCCTCCGCCAGCAACACCAGCGGCTCGCGGCCGTCGGCCCGCTGCGGCGGCTCGACAGGCGGCGACGCCGCGGCGGGCGCTTCCTGCGCCAACTGATGCGGGTCTTTCAACAGGATCTCAAGCGGCGCGGCGTCCTCGCGGCGCCAGGGCAGCGAAAGCGTGAAGCGGCTGCCCTGCCCGGGTTCGCTCTCGACGGCAATGCTGCCGCCGCACAGGTTGGCCATGCGCGCCGTCAGGGCCAAGCCCAGCCCGCTGCCTTCGTACTGCCGGCTCAGCCCGCTGTCGATCTGGGCGAAGGGCGTGAAGAGCTTGTCCATGTCCTGCTCGGCGATGCCGATGCCCGCGTCCCACACGGTGAAGACGACCGTATTGGCCTCGGCGTCGCCCGTCACGTCCAGCCCGGCCCGGCCCTCTTCCGGCGTGAACTTGACGGCGTTGCTCAACAGGTTCACCAACATCTGCTTGAGGCGCCGGTCGTCAGCGTCGATGTCGGCCACGTCCGCCGCCACGTTCAGCGTCACGGCGATGCGCTTCTTGTCGGCGATGGCCGTAATCATGCGCAGGCTGCTCTCGCACAGCGAACGCACGGAGATGGTCGAGATGTCCAGCTCCAGCTTGCCGGCGTTGATCTTCACCACGTCCAGAATCTCGGTGATCAGCGCCAGCAGATGGCGGCCGCTTTCCTCGATATTGTGCAGGTTCTCCAACTGCTTCTCATTGAGGGGGCCGAGAACGCCTTGCTGCAACACTTCGGCCAGGATCAGCATCGTGTTGAGCGGCGTGCGCAGCTCGTGGTTCATGGTCGCCAGGAACTCATCCTTGATGCGCAGCGCGCGCGCCAGGTCGGCATTGGCCTCGCTCAGTTGCGCGGTGCGCTCGACCACGCGCTGCGCCAAAGAAGCGCGCTCCTCGGCCAACTCCTGCTCGGCCTGCTTGCGCCGCTGCTCATTGCGCGCTGCGGCCAAAAGATGCGCGCAGGTCGACACCGCCGGCTGCAGCAGATCGATGGCCTCGTCGTCATAGGGTTCGGGCCGGTTGACCAGCGCCAGCACGCCCGCCGCCCCCTCCTCAATAAGGAAGGGCAGGCCCACAAAGCTCACCACGCCAGGCGCGCCCGACGCCGCCGGCGCGAAGACGCGCGCGGCCGTGCGGCGGTTCAGCCCCGCTTCCCAGGCCAAACTCGTCAATTGTTGGTAGGTCGCATCGTGCGGCATGCCCTGTACCGCCGTCGCCAAGATGTGCAGTTGCTCGTCCTGCGCTCTACGCCCGGGGCCGGCGGGCGCGCCGGGGCGCATCTCCCCGATCACGCACAGCTCGCTGCCGGTCAGGTCGAGCAGCGCCTGCGCCAGATCGGCCAAAATGGCCGCCAGCTCCTCGTGCGCCACAAAGCGTAGGTGCGCCCGGCTGAGGGCGTTGAGCAGGTCGTTGCGCTGGCTGGCGCGGCGCTCGGCGCGCACGCGCGCGTTGATCTCGGCGTAGAGCAGCCGGTAATAGCGCGCCTTGCGCTGGGCAGCGGTCGCTGCAACGCCCTCAGCGGGAGAAGCTGGAGAATTCGTTCGTGATCGCGCCATGCCGCGTGGCCGGTCCCCGCCGGACCGAGAGCGCCGCCCCAAGCGACGCGCCCGCAAAATGCTACGCTAAACATCGCCTATCATAGTAATCGACAATTCGTCTGGACGCACGCGACAAAAGACGGTGTAGCGGCGTACACGCCGTTTTGAGGCGCACAGGGCAAAACTATGCCGCTTACCGCCCGAACGCGCCTCCTCGCCCCGCACAGGCCGTCACACGGCACGAATCAGGCGTCAGGCGTCATTATTGACTCGTAACGCCTGACTTCTTGCTTCCAGGCCGCACCAAGAATGCCGGCAAGATGCCGGCGATCCCGGGAACGCCGCCATCCCTGGCGGCTCTACCTGTCCGTCACGAGTCATCCGTCAGGGCGACGACGCCGTGCGGCGGCGTACGGCCTCGCGCAGCGCCAGCGCCTCGTCACGCACGCGCGCCAGATCGCCGGCCTCGTCGCCGTCACCGAAGAGCATCGCCCAGTCGCGGGCAGACGGCCCGCTCAACAACAAAATCGCGTCCGTCAGCGCCCGCTCCAGCCGCCGCACCGCCGCCTGCTCGGCGTTATAGGCCGAGAGGCGCAAATCGGCCTCATCGAGCATTTCCGGGATGGACTGCGCCTTCGCCGCCGCGATCACATGCTGCACCGTGCGCACGGTCACGCGGCCCTCGCGCGCCAAATGCGCCTCCACCTGCGCGATCGCCGCGTCCGGCGTCGACGGGGCGGCCAGCATGTAGAGCGTGCTCGGCGGCAAAACCGAAAACTTTTCGCTTTTGGGCCCCAACCGCTCGCGCACATTCACGAAATGCTGCGCCATGCGCTCCGACAAGCCGAACTCCGCGCCCAGCCACTCCGTATAGCGCCCGTGCGGCAGCCGCGCCTTGACCTGCGCCAGCTCGCCGCCGATCACGAAGATGTCCTCCGCCGTGCGCCGCAACAGCGGCTTGATGACGCGCGCCGCGCGTTGCACCACGGCGCGCTCCTCCTCCGGCAGCCGGCTGTAGTCATAGCTCAACTCGACGGCGCCCTGCTCCACCACCGTGACCGCGGTCGTCTGTCCGTCGCGAAACGGGTCGCGCCTGCGCGTCGGCCTCGCCATCAGTCCTTCCCTTCCGTGGACGCCGCATCCGCTTGCGCCGCATCCGCTTGCGCCGAGTCGGTGCGCAGCGCCGCAATCGTCTGGCACAACTCCGTGTAAATATCGGCGATGTCGTCGCCCGGCGCATAGTCGAAAATCGTCTCGCCCTCGGCGATGGCCTCGCGCA
>CAZYSJ010000237.1:0-2877 GCA_964649875.1 uncultured Caldilineaceae bacterium | reverse complement strand
TCGCGCAGCGCGTTCGCGTTCGGCTCGTTGTCCTCCGCCAGCAACACCAGCGGCTGGCGGCCGTCTGCTCGCTGCGGCGGATCGGTATACGGCAACGACGTGGCGGGCGCTTCCTGCGCCAACTGATGCGGGTCTTTCAACAGAATCTCAAGCGGCGCGGCGTCCTCGCGGCGCCAGGGCAGCGAGAGCGTGAAGCGGCTGCCGCGGTCGGGCTCGCTCTCGACGGAGATGCTGCCGCCGCACAGGTTGGCCATGCGCGCCGTCAGAGTCAAGCCCAGCCCGCTGCCTTCGTACTGCCGGCTCAGTCCGCTGTCGATCTGGGCGAAGGGCGTGAAGAGCCTGTCCATGTCCTGCTCTGCGATGCCGATGCCCGTGTCCCACACGGTGAAGACGACCGTATTCGTCTCGGCGTCGCCCGTCACGTCCAGCCCGATCTGGCCCTCTTCCGGCGTGAACTTGACGGCGTTGCTCAACAGGTTGACCAACATCTGCTTGAGGCGCCGGTCGTCGGCGTCGATGTCGTCCACGTCCGCCGCCACGTTCAGCGTCACGGTGATGCGCTTCTTGTCGGCGATGGCCGTGATCATGCGCAGGCTGCTCTCGCACAGCGAACGCACCGAGACGGTCGAGATGTCCAGCTCCAGCTTGCCGGCGTTGATCTTGACCACGTCCAGAATCTCGGTGATCAGCGCCAGCAGATGGCGGCCGCTCTCCTCGATGTTGTGCAGGTTCTCCAGTTGCTTGTCGTTGAGGGGGCCGAGAACGCCTTGCTGCAACACCTCGGCGAGGATCAGCATGGTGTTGAGCGGCGTGCGCAGCTCATGGTTCATGGTCGCCAGGAACTCATCCTTGATGTGCAGCGCGCGCGCCAGATCGGCATTGGCCTCGCTCAGTTGCGCGGTGCGCTCGACCACGCGCTGCGCCAAAGAAGCGCGCTCCTCGGCCAACTCCTGCTCGGCCTGCTTGCGCCGCTGCTCATTGCGCGCTGCGGCCAAAAGATGCGCGCAGGTCGACACCGCCGGCTGCAGCAGATCGATGGCCTCGTCGTCATAGGGTTCGGGCCGGTTGACCAGCGCCAGCACGCCCGCCGCCCCCTCCTCAATAAGGAAGGGCAGGCCCACAAAGCTCACCACGCCAGGCGCGCCCGACGCCGCCGGCGCGAAGACGCGCGCGGCCGTGCGGCGGTTCAGCCCCGCTTCCCAGGCCAAACTCGTCAATTGTTGGTAGGTCGCATCGTGCGGCATGCCCTGTACCGCCGTCGCCAAGATGTGCAGTTGCTCGTCCTGCGCTCTACGCCCGGGGCCGGCGGGCGCGCCGGGGCGCATCTCCCCGATCACGCACAGCTCGCTGCCGGTCAGGTCGAGCAGCGCCTGCGCCAGATCGGCCAAAATGGCCGCCAGCTCCTCGTGCGCCACAAAGCGTAGGTGCGCCCGGCTGAGGGCGTTGAGCAGGTCGTTGCGCTGGCTGGCGCGGCGCTCGGCGCGCACGCGCGCGTTGATCTCGGCGTAGAGCAGCCGGTAATAGCGCGCCTTGCGCTGGGCAGCGGTCGCTGCAACGCCCTCAGCGGGAGAAGCTGGAGAATTCGTTCGTGATCGCGCCATGCCGCGTGGCCGGTCCCCGCCGGACCGAGAGCGCCGCCCCAAGCGACGCGCCCGCAAAATGCTACGCTAAACATCGCCTATCATAGTAATCGACAATTCGTCTGGACGCACGCGACAAAAGACGGTGTAGCGGCGTACACGCCGTTTTGAGGCGCACAGGGCAAAACTATGCCGCTTACCGCCCGAACGCGCCTCCTCGCCCCGCACAGGCCGTCACACGGCACGAATCAGGCGTCAGGCGTCATTATTGACTCGTAACGCCTGACTTCTTGCTTCCAGGCCGCACCAAGAATGCCGGCAAGATGCCGGCGATCCCGGGAACGCCGCCATCCCTGGCGGCTCTACCTGTCCGTCACGAGTCATCCGTCAGGGCGACGACGCCGTGCGGCGGCGTACGGCCTCGCGCAGCGCCAGCGCCTCGTCACGCACGCGCGCCAGATCGCCGGCCTCGTCGCCGTCACCGAAGAGCATCGCCCAGTCGCGGGCAGACGGCCCGCTCAACAACAAAATCGCGTCCGTCAGCGCCCGCTCCAGCCGCCGCACCGCCGCCTGCTCGGCGTTATAGGCCGAGAGGCGCAAATCGGCCTCATCGAGCATTTCCGGGATGGACTGCGCCTTCGCCGCCGCGATCACATGCTGCACCGTGCGCACGGTCACGCGGCCCTCGCGCGCCAAATGCGCCTCCACCTGCGCGATCGCCGCGTCCGGCGTCGACGGGGCGGCCAGCATGTAGAGCGTGCTCGGCGGCAAAACCGAAAACTTTTCGCTTTTGGGCCCCAACCGCTCGCGCACATTCACGAAATGCTGCGCCATGCGCTCCGACAAGCCGAACTCCGCGCCCAGCCACTCCGTATAGCGCCCGTGCGGCAGCCGCGCCTTGACCTGCGCCAGCTCGCCGCCGATCACGAAGATGTCCTCCGCCGTGCGCCGCAGCAGCGGCTTGATGACGCGCGCCGCGCGCTGCACCACGGCGCGCTCCTCCTCTGGCAGCCGGCTGTAGTCATAGCTCAATTCGACCGCGCCCTGCTCCACCACCGTGACCGCGGTCGTCTGCCCGTCGCGAAACGGGTCGCGTCTGCGCGTCGGCCTCGCCATCAGTCCTTCCCTTCCGTGTGCGCCGCGTCTGATTGCGCCGCATCTGCTTGCGCCGTATCTGATTGCGCCGCGTCTGTGCGCAGCGCCGCAATCGTCTGGCACAACTCCGTGTAAATGTCGGCGATATCGTCGCCCGGCGCATAGTCGAAAATCGTCTCGCCCTCGGCGATGGCCTCGCGCA
>CAZYSJ010000236.1:0-3812 GCA_964649875.1 uncultured Caldilineaceae bacterium | reverse complement strand
GCGGCGGTAGGCGTCGGCTCAATCACAGGGCGCGCCGTAGGCGGTTGCACCCACTCGCGATAGAGCGACAGCGCTTCCGGGTTGTCCAGGCTGCGCACCTCTGCCAGCCAGTCTTCCGTCGATACCATCTGATAGCGGTAACGCCCCAAATAGGTGCGCAGAAATTCCCGAAACGCACGGTCGCCCAGCGCCTCGCGAAGCTGGCTATAAAACAACGCCCCCTTGGCATACACGATCGTCTCGTACTGAGAACCGCTCTCGAATGCATCCACGGGCTGGTTCACGTTGACATCGGCGTTGCGCTCGGCCAAGAGAGACAGCGGAACTTGCCAGCGCTGGCGCTCCACTGCGGCGGCCCGCTCCTCGCCATACACCGCCTCGAAATAGAGCCGCATCGAATACTCGGCCAGCGCCTCGTCCAGCCACGGTTCCGACACCGGGTCGTTGTGGACAATCTGAAACCACCAGTGATGCGCCGCCTCGTGCGCGACCAACGTCTCCAGGTCTTCACGATATCGTGAATACAACTCGACCCCAAGCAAACTAACTTGCGGGTACTCCATGCCGCGGTAAGACAGAGCCGCCGGCGCCACAGCCATGTCGCGCGCCGGGTAGCCGCCGAAATAATCGCTGTAAAAACGCAGCGCAGCCACCGCATGGGCCAGCGCCTCCCGGCCTGCGCCTTCGTCGCCCGGCAGCCAATAGCTCGTCACCCGCGTGCCGTAGGCCTCCATCGACGCCGACTCGAACTCCGGGCTCATGTGCAGCAGGAACTCGCGCACCGGCCCCGTCGCCCATACGTGCTGCGTCAGCCCCCCTCCGACATCATGCGTGATGATGCGCGTGCCGGTGGCGACCGGAACCTGTTCAGACGGCAGCGTGGCGGTAACCACAAAGAGAGAGGCTTGGTTGAAGGCCGCGTCGCCGCGCACCGATCCGGTTTCCATCCACCAACTGCCCGTTCCGACTGCCGGGCCAGGCTCATAAACCGCCAGCGCCGGGTAGAAGAGCGGCAGGCTGATCATCTCCTGGCTAGCGCCGAACAGGGCGTAGACGGCCGGATCGTTGGACCACTTAGGTATGGTCAGCTTCCAGGAAAGTTCCACCGTCGCCGCTTGGCTGGGCAGCAGCGCGCGCGGCAAGTCCACGCGCACGGCTGAGCTTTTGGCCTGGTAGGAGAAGTTGGTCGGCGAATCGTTGACCAACGCGCTGAGCAACGCCATCTGCCCGCCGTACTGATCGAGCATCGGGTAGAGCCGGAAGACAAGGTGCGGCCAGGGGTCTGAAGAGTTGTTCGTCAGGTCGACGCGGAGCGTGCCGGTCAAGACGTCTCCCGGCGGGGGAAAGGTAACGCTAATCTGGTAGCGCGGCGCCGTCGCAACCAGGTCGACATCGCCCTGAAAGGCGTCTTTCAGCGCCGCGCGGTGTACAGCCAGCGGGTCGGGCGGCGGGTCGCTGCGCCGCGCGCAGGCGCCCATGACAAAAAGCAACGCCGCCAACGCAAACAAGGCGCCGGCGGAAATTTGCAGCGGCAGCTTCACTCGATTGGCGGCGGGTGCGCGTCTGGGCGATTTGAGCGGTGCGGGCAACGGAAAGATCGACTTCACTTTTTTCGCGGATATGCTACACTGAAAGCCAAGAGCAGGAGATTTGGCAAAAGGTAAGTGCGTCCACTTCTGCCGCCCGCCGTCTGTGCTATCCTCAGAGCGACCTTGCGCCGCTTCACGGCCATTATAGCACAGCGAAGGCGAGAGCTTATATGAGCAATCCGATCACTTATGTGTTGTTGGTGCGCCACGGAGAAAACGACTGGGTAAATTCACATCGCCTGGCAGGACGCACGCCCGGCGTACACCTCAACGATAAAGGCCGCGACCAGACCGAACGCCTGTGCCGGGCGCTTGGCGAGCAGCCCATCGCCGCCATCTATTCCAGCCCGCTGGAGCGCTGCCTCGAAACCGCCCAACCCGTAGCCGCGGCGTTGGGCTTGCCCGTCATCCCCGAACCGGGCTTCCTGGAAGTGAACTATGGCCAATGGCAAGGCGGCGATCTGAAAGAGCTTGCCAAATCGCCCGAATGGGAAATCGTGCAGTACCTGCCTAGCGGCTTTCGCTTTCCCGATGGCGAAACGCTCTACGAAGTGCAAGGGCGGGCCGTCGAAACCATCGAACGTCTCCGCTCAGCGCATCCGAACCAGACCATTGCCGTCTTCAGCCACGGCGATGTCATCCGCACGACGCTTGCCCACTATCTGGGGACGCCGATCGACCTGTTCCAGCGCGTGGCGATCAGCACCGCGTCGGTCAGCGCCATTGCCTTTTCCGGACCGCGGCCAACGGTGCTGTTCACGAACTACCTGGCGGACTTGCCCAGGCTCGAAGTCAAATTGGATAATGAAGATCAAGACAGCCAAGGCAAACAAGACGACGACCAAGCTACTGCCGCAGCCGCATAGCGCCAGGCTGATTGCGAGAACCCGCCCATGACCGAGTATGCGTATGACCTGAATCCCGTGCAACATATTGTCGCCGACGCCGTCGGCGAGCCGGGCAACCGCACCTTCTTTATCCAGGGTCGCGCCGGCCCCGAATTGGTGAGCCTGGTGCTGGAAAAGCAGGAAGTGGCCAATCTGGCGATCAGCGTCTTGCAACTCCTGGAAGAACTCGAGGAGAAGTTCCCGGAACTGACGCCGGCAGCGTCCTCCAACAGCGAGATCATCCCGGAATCGCCCGTCGAGCCGCTGTTCCGCGTCGGCCAGTTGATCGTCGGTTACGACGAAGAAAACGACATGATCTGGCTCATCGCCAAGGCCCTGATCATATCGGAATCGGGCGCGGCGCTCGACCCGGAGGAAGACGAAGTGCCTGCCGTGCGTTTCGTCGCCACGCGCCAGCAGATGCGCGCCCTCAGCGAACACGCTCTGGAAACCGTCGCCCGCGGCCGGCCCACCTGTCCGCTGTGCGGCCAACCCATCGACCGCGACGGCCATTTCTGCCCGCGCTCCGATGGGCAAGCCATGCCCATTGTCTTTTAGCCCAGCCTGCCGGCGCTCCAGACCCGGGTGCGAGAAAGCGATCCGCCCTTGTCACCTCGTCGATCTTCACCTGACGCAGCCGATGCCGAGATCATTACCCTAACCGAATCCGACGCTCTGCGCACGCTCAAGTCAGGCAAAATGGCGGAACAAGGTCTTCTGCCCTATAGCTCGAATCACAGCTTCCTGGTGACGGTCGCCGCCGAGGGCTTGACGTTGCCTGCGGTATACAAACCCCAGCGCGGCGAAACGCCCCTCTGGGACTTCGAATGGGGCAGTCTTTGCAAACGCGAAACCGCCGCCTACGAGGTCAGCCGCAGCCTAGACTGGAACCTTGTCCCGCCGACCGTCCTGCGCCAGGGCACGCGCGGCCTGGGCAGCGTCCAACTCTACGTGCCCAACGACGACGATCAGCACTACTTCACCGTCCATGCCGATGCACGCTTTGCCGTGCCGCTGCGCCGGCTGGCGCTCTTCGACTACATGATCAACAACGCCGACCGCAAAAGCGGCCACTGCCTGATTGGACAGGAAGGCAGACTGTGGGCGATCGACCACGGCATCTGTTTCCACGCCGAATTCAAGATGCGCACCGTCATTTGGGAATTCAGCGGAGAACCGATTGAGCCGGAAGCGCTGCAAGACCTGGCGCGCTTTCGCTCGGCCTTATGCGATGCATCGTCCGCGCTCTCGCGCACACTGCGCCGCTTGCTCACCGCGGACGAGCGCGCCGCCATGTTGGCCCGCGTCGAAACGCTCGTCCGAGCCAGGCGTTATC
>CAZYSJ010000235.1:0-3816 GCA_964649875.1 uncultured Caldilineaceae bacterium | reverse complement strand
CGAAAGGACTAGACAAACGCTCGCAGAACCCGTACAATGTGGCAACATCCTCAGCGTTGAGGATAATCAGAGTCGATATCGCCCTCCAGGGACAATGCCGAAGCGAGTTACTTATGTCATCTCAAAGCCAAATCGATCGCGATGCCGCCGTCCGGCTAGATAGCCGCGCCGCCGCGCCTGCCCAAGACAGCGACAACGGACGCGTCGCCCTCTACGAACCCGAACCACAACCGGAAGTCATCCAACCCAAGGAACACGCCTACGTCCCCGACGTAGATATCGCCACCCTTTCGCTGGACGAGTTAAGCAACTCCGACATGGTCTACAACCGCGAGTTGAATTGGCTCGACTTCAACTGGCGCGTGCTGCAAGAAGCGATCGACGCGCGCACGCCGCTGCTCGAACGCGTCAAGTTCCTCGCAATTACGGCCAGCAACCTGGACGAGTTCTTCCGCAAACGTGTCGGCGGCCTCAAACGCCAGCAGGCCGCGGGCGTCGCCAACCTCACTTTACATGGCTGGACGCCGGAATTCCAACTCGGGCTGATTGCCCAGGCTGTCCGTCCTATGATGGAAACCCAGAGCGACTGTTTTCTGCACGATATCTTGCCAAGTCTCGCCGAGCACGGCGTGCGCGTCCTCAACTACGACGAACTGGACTTCGAGCAGCAACAACGGCTGCGCGCCTATTTCTTGCGCGAGGTCTATCCCATCCTCACGCCGCTTGCCGTCGATCCCGGTCACCCTTTCCCGTTTATCAGCAACCTCAGCCTAAGCCTGGGCGTCCTCCTGCGTGACCCGGTCAGCGACGAGAAGCGCTTTGCCCGCGTCAAAGTGCCGAAGAACCGCCCGCGCTGGGTCGCCCTCGATAACCCGCTTCACTTCGTGCCGCTCGAACAGATCATGATCCACAACCTGGACGCCCTCTTTCCGAGCATGGATGTCCTGGCCGCCTATCCCTTCCGCGTGACGCGCAACGCCGACATCGCCCGCAACGAGGAAGAGGCCGACGATCTGCTGGAGATGATCAACGAGGAGCTGCGCGAGCAGCGCTTCGCCGCGGTTGTCCGCCTCGAAATTGACGCGAAGATGCCCGACGACATGCTGGGCCTCCTGCGCAACGAGCTGGGCTTGGAGATGGATGACATCTACCCCGTGCGCGGGCCGCTCCGTCTGGCCGATCTGTTCATGTTGGCCGACATCAACCTGCCGCACCTCAAATATGAGCCGTGGACGCCGCTTACGCCTCCCCGCCTCGCCGGCCTAGACCGCACGTCGCGCTCCGGCGAAATCTTCTCGATCATCCGCCAAGGCGACCTGCTTGTCCACCACCCCTACCACAGCTTCGGCGCCAGCACCCAGCAGTTCATCGAAGCCGCCGCCCGCGACCCGCAGGTGCTTGCCATCAAGCAGACGCTCTACCGCACCAGCGCCGACTCCCCGGTCGTGGCCGCGCTCATCCAGGCGGCGGAGCGCGGCAAACAAGTCGCCGTCCTCGTCGAAGTCAAAGCGCGCTTCGACGAAGCGCAAAACATCGAATGGGCGCGCGCTCTGGAAAACGCCGGCTGCCATGTCGCCTACGGCTTGGTCGGCCTAAAGACCCATTCCAAGCTGTCGCTCGTCATCCGCGAAGAAGAAGACGGCCTCCGCGCCTATTACCACATCGGCACCGGCAACTACAACCCCAAAACCGCCGCGCTGTACACAGATCTGGGCTTTTTCAGTTGCCGGCCCGATATCGGCGCCGACATCATGGATGTCTTCAACTTCCTCACCGGCTACAGCCGGCAGATCGAATACCGCAAGCTCCTCGTCGCGCCTGTCAACATGCGCCAAAAGTTCCTGGAACTGCTCGACACCGAAATCGCCAACGCGCTGCGCGGCCGGCCAGCGCGCGTGATCGGCAAAATGAACGGCATGGAAGACCCCGTCCTCGCGCGCAAACTCTACGAAGCCAGCCAGGCCGGCGTGCAGATTGACCTGATCGTGCGCGGCAACTGCCGCATCCGTCCCGGCTTGCCTGGCGTCAGCGAAAACATCCGCGTCATCAGCATCATCGGGCGCTTTCTCGAACATCCCCGCATCTGGTACTTCGAGAACAACGGCAGCCCGCGCTACTACATCGGCAGCGCCGACTGGATGAAGCGCAACCTCTCCAACCGTGTCGAAGCCATCGTTCCCATCGAAGATCCTCGCCTCCAGGCGCAGATCTACCACATACTCCAGGCCTCGCTCGAAGATGACCGCCAAGCGTGGGAAATGCTGCCCGACGGACGTTACCGCCAACGGCAGCCTAAGCTGGACGGCAACCCCTTGCCTCCCGACGCACTGGGAAGCCAGCAAGCCCTTATGCGCCACGCACGGCTGACCACCTCGCAACTGCGCGACGACATCTAGTCGCGCCGGAACCAACCGGCCCCGCCAGACGTATTACCCATCAGAAACGCCGCCGGCGCTCCCGCGGGAGCGCCGGCTCGATGATGCGTCACGTTGATTGACAAAAAGCAGATGCAGCACATTCGTTGTGGCAGCGCTGTTGCCGATTGGCGTCAGGCCAAAATCCCCTCGACGGCCGCGCGCTCTTCCAGCAATTCGTTGCCCGTCGCCGCGATCATGGCGCGGTCAAACTCGCTCAAAGGCAAACCTTGCACGACCGTATACTCGCCGTTCTGCACTGTGACGGGATAGCTGAAGATCACGCCTCTGGGCGAACCGTAATCGCCTGTGCTCGGGATGCCCATGCTCACCCAGTCGCCCGCCGCCGTACCATGCGCCCACGTCTGCACATGGTTGATGGCCGCGTTGGCGGCGCTGGCTGCGCTGCTCTGCCCGCGCGCCTCGATCACCGCCGCGCCGCGCTTCTGCACCGTCGGGATAAACGTCTCGCGAATCCACGCGTCGTCTCCGATCACTTCCGGCGCGGGCCGGCCATTTATCTCGGCATGGTACGCGTCCGGGTATTGCGTCGAGCTGTGGTTGCCCCAGATCGTCACCTTCTTCACAGCGCTCACCGGCGTCTTCGCCTTGAGCGCCAGTTGCGACACCGCGCGATTGTGATCCAACCGCGTCATGGCCGTGAAGCGCTCGTTCGGAATATCCGGCGCGTTGCTCATGGCGATCAAGGCATTGGTGTTGGCCGGGTTGCCCACCACCAACACGCGGATATCCGACGCCGCCCGAGCATTGAGGGCCTGGCCCTGCGGCTTGAAGATGGCGCCGTTGGCGTCCAACAGGTCCTTGCGCTCCATGCCCTTGCTGCGCGGCCGTGCGCCGATCAACAGCGCCCAGTTCGCCCCGTCGAACGCCGTCATCGGATCGTCGGTAAGCACAACATCGGCCAAAAGAGGAAAAGCGCAGTCGCTCAGTTCCATTGCCACGCCTTCCAGCGCCTTGAGCGCGGGCGTGATCTCGAGCAGTTGCAGGATGACCGGCTGATTCGGCCCGAAGAGATCGCCGTTGGCGATCCGAAAGGCAATCGCATAGCCGATATTGCCGGCTGCGCCCGTCACCGCGACACGGATAGGTGATGACATGTGGTAGCCTCCTGTAAATTCTTATGCAACGCAGTCGTTGTCGATGACAGTCGTAGATGATAGCAGCCGCCGGCGAAAATGGCTACAGTCCAACAACGCCGGAATGCACTTAGCGAAATGCGCACGGCAATATCCGGCGTCATAGCCCGGCATTATATAAGGCGCAATGCCGCCCGTTTTGGGCCTTACAAGACACCTGTACTATAGTGACCACTGGTCTGACTCTGCAAGGATACCGCCATTCCGGCCGATCGCCAACCAGGCATTCTTGATACCAGAGATCA
>CAZYSJ010000234.1:0-4069 GCA_964649875.1 uncultured Caldilineaceae bacterium | reverse complement strand
TGTATTCTAACCGATTCGGTTAGGAGCCGGTAATGGCAGGGCGGTTGGCCGGCATCGTCGCCGCCGGATGCCCGGACCTGTGTTGTCGCCGCCAGATCCCCTCTGCGGTGTACAGCGCCAGAGCGATCCAGATGAGCACGAAACCGATCTGGCTATCGCGTGTGAACGGCTCGTGATACATCAAGACGCCGATGAGCAATTGTATCGTAGGTGCAATATATTGCAAGAGACCTACAACCGACAGGGGAATGCGCCGCGCGCCTGCGCCAAACATCAGGAGCGGCGCCACCGTGAAGACGCCGGTCAGCAGCAACAGAACTGCCGTCCGCAACGAGTTGAAGCCGGTTATGGCGTCTGTCTGCGTGTAGCGATAGGCGAGAAAGAGCAGAACGGGCGCAACGAGGATGCCCATTTCCAGCGTCAGGCCTTCGAGCGATTCTAGGCTGGACTTTTTCTTGAGCAGGCCGTAGATGCCGAAAGTGAACGCCAGCGTGAGCGCGATCCACGGCAGGCTGCCATAACGCACGGTCAGCCACAACACGCCGCTTGCCGCTACTGCAATTGCAAGCCATTGGAAGGAGCGTAGCCGTTCGCGCAGAAACAACACGCCAAGCAGCACATTGACCAGCGGATTAATGAAATAGCCAAGGCTGGTCTCTACGATCTTTCCGGCGTTGATAGCCCAGATGTAGACCATCCAGTTGAGGAACAGAATAGCGGCAATAATAGCGAAAGTGGCTAGCGTACGCGGTTTGCGTATGGCTTGGCGGATTGCGTCCCATTTGCGGACGAATGAGACGATGACGGCGAGGAGCGCGAAGGACCAGATGATACGGTGTGCGGCGACGTCGAAAGCGGGGAGCGATTGCAGTTGTTTCCAGAAGATGGGCAGCACGCCCCACATGAGGTAAGCGCCAAACCCGTAGAGTATTCCGCGATTCATGCTTTGTTCAATCTCAATCTAGCGGTTGATGCACAGCCGGGAGCGAATTCCCGGCCTTTTGGTTATCATACTAGATGTCTGGGGCGAAGCGGCAATTGCCGGCAGCATCGATGCCCGAGCCGGCTTGCTAATCGAACGTATGCTTGCGCCGGTCTTTGGCCGATGGCGCCGGCGAGAAGTATACTCGGTGTCATATGCGCCTGGGGCGCGCACAGAATGCGAGGCGGCGCATCGCGTGACGCAGGCGGCGCCGGCGGCCCCACAGAGAATAACCACACACGATCAGGGAGATGTTTGCTGACGATGACGGTCGCGAATAATCAGACGCAAGAGGACATGAGCCGGGTAATGGTGATCGCTGCGCATCCCGACGATCCCGAGTTCGGATGCGGCGGCACGGTGGCAAAGTGGGCGGCGGAAGGCAAGCGCATCACCTATGTTCTGCTGACAAGCGGCGATAAAGGCAGCCATGATCCGGCGATCCGGCCGGGCCAGTTGGCGGCTATGCGCGAGAGAGAACAGCGCGATGCGGCGGATGTACTGGGCGTCGAAAACGTAGTCTTTCTACGCTATGCTGACGGCGTTCTCGAAAATACGCTGGCGCTGCGCGGCCAGCTGGCTGGCATCATTCGCCATCACAAGCCGCACATTGTGCTGGCAATAGACCCGTGGAAGGTTTATCAGCTTCACCCGGACCACCGTGCTGCCGGGTATGCCGCACTAGATGCGATATGGGCGGCGCGCGAGTGGAACCTCTTTGCGGAGCAGTTGGTTAGCGATGAGGATCCGTGGCGCGTGCGCGAGGTCTACCTGTTCTGGACGGATAACGCCGACCATTGGGAAGACATCACTTCGACCATAGACGCACGGATCAAAGCGCTATCTCGCCACGTCAGCCAGGTTGGAACAGACCTCGAAAAGCTCGATGAGCGAATCCGCGAGCGGACGCGTGCAGCAGGCAAGGAACAGGGTCTCGATTACGCAGAAGCTTTCAAGTGGATTGAGCTGTAGCGGAAGTGGATGCGCTTGTCTCAAGCAAGATCTGTCAACCGGATGCAGGAGATGATGCTTTGATAGATAGATCCGGAAGGGAACACCCGCCTGTACCGATCTCAAGCTCGTATTGGGTGCTCGCGGATAGACTGCTTGCCGGAGAGTATGCCGGCGCGCCTACGCGCGAGGAGACGCTTGTCAAACTCGCCGCATTTCTAGAGGCCGGGATTGACGTTTTTATCGACCTCACCGAGGAAGACGTAGAAGGTCTGAGGCCGTACGCTGCAGACCTGTTCGTTTTGGCGCAGGATGCAGATCAGCATGTGACGCATCGCCGCATGCCAATCCCTGATGTCTCCGTGCCGTCGCGGCGAACGATGACGAGCATCTTGGACGTGATCGATGAATCGTTAGCGGAGGGGAAGCGGGTGTACGTCCATTGCTGGGGCGGCATTGGTCGCACCGGCACGGTTGTGGGCTGTTATCTGGCGCGACACGGACTGGCGCCGCGCCGGGGATTGCTGGGGGCGATACAGGCTTTTCGCGAGAAGACGCCGGACGCTGCACGGCCTTCCCCGGAAACAGAGCCGCAGCGTGCGCTGGTCCTGTCGTGGCGGCCAGGCGAGTGAGCGTCTAGAATCAAACCATTCGACCCGGCAGATGGTTGGCCTTCGGACCCGGGTTGCACTATACTCGAGAAAGTCGAATGTGCGAGTAGCTGGGATGGGCCAAGGATTTCACTCGTAAATGGATCGAATCTGGAAAATCGCGGTTGGCTTGATCATCCTCATGATGGTCGCATCGGCGTCTTTGGGTGTCGGCGTGGTCATCGGCGGCAGCGGGCTGTTGCCGTTCTGGGGCACATCCTCCGATGATGCGCCGGACGAGTTTGCCGTGTTCTGGCAGGCCTGGGACATCGTCCAAAAAAACTTCGTTGACCGGTCAGCTTTGGATCCCCAGTCGCTGACATACGGCGCGATTCGCGGGATGGTAGAGGCGCTGGGGGATGAGGGCCACACGGCTTTTTTGACGCCAGAGGAGATCGAGCGACAGCGGTCGGATCTGTCCGGAACTTTTACCGGGATCGGCGCCCAACTTGGCGTACGCGATGCGCTGCCGGTGATCATCGCGCCGTTCGACGGTTCGCCCGCGTATGAGGCTGGGGTTCGGGCGGGTGATATCATCATGAAAGTGGACGGCGAAGACGTCACCACCATGGCGCTCAACGATATCGTCGCCAAGATTCGCGGCCCGGAGGGCACAGTGGTCATACTGTCGCTGCTCAGGCCGGACGAAAACCGCAGCCTAGAAGTCTCTATCACGCGCGGCGAGATCAAAATACCGGCGGCAAGTTGGGCGATGATTCCCGGCACAGAGGTTGCGTTGATTCGTCTGAGTCAATTCAGCGCCAACGCGCTCGACGACGTGACGGCGTCGATTGAGGGCGCCAAGGAAGCGGGAGCCGAAGCGTTGATTGTAGACGTGCGCAACAACCCCGGCGGGTTGCTCGAACAGGCTGTCAGTGTTACCAGCCTGTTTCTCTCAGAGGGTAATGTTCTGCTGGAAGAAGACGCATCCGGCGATCGCAAGGCGTACCCGGTCGAACGCGGCGGGATGGCGACGGACTTGCCTCTTGTCGTACTGATCAACGCCGGGTCCGCCAGTTCTGCCGAAATCTTTGCCGGCGCCGTCCAGGATCATGAACGCGGGCAGGTGGTGGGCGAGACCACATTCGGCACGGGCACGGTGCTGCAACCTTATTCTTTGCGCGACGGGTCTGCACTCTTGTTGGGCACAAAGCAGTGGCTCACGCCGGAAGGGCGACTAATTCGCAAACAGGGCATTGAGCCGGATGTAGAGGTGA
Organism: uncultured Caldilineaceae bacterium; assembly: GCA_964649875.1. Classification (GTDB taxonomy): domain Bacteria; phylum Chloroflexota; class Anaerolineae; order Caldilineales; family Caldilineaceae; genus JASGTU01. Next base: position 269 of record CAZYSJ010000234.1, on the reverse strand, counting down.
TTCTGCCCATCGAGGCGAACCTGGTGACGCCGTTGGAATTGGAGAGTATGACGGTCGAAGAACTGCAGGAGAGCGACGACGCCCAGTTGCATAAGGCGCTAGAGCTATTGGGCCGGCTCCCCGGCAGCGAGTAGCATTGCCCCAGTATTCCGAAAGTATTGGCATCTGTTAACCTTTGCGGCTAGAGGCGCTCACGCCGTTCATCGCATCACTTCACTAGACTGGTAACGTCGCAATTGCCTCCCGATCACGTAAAATCGCGGCCAGAA
>CAZYSJ010000233.1:2232-4138 GCA_964649875.1 uncultured Caldilineaceae bacterium | reverse complement strand
AGCACGCTGCAATACCCGCCTACGCCTGTCGTCACAACCTGGTCTACTGGCTTAACCAGGAATACCTCGGCATCGGACCGGGGGCTCACAGCCATCTGCGCCATCATCAGCCGCGATCCGTCTCTCGGCGGTGGAGCAACCACAAGCCCGTGCCGGGCTACGTGCGGCGAATCGAGCAGCAGGAGCCGGTCGAGGATTTCTCCGAGGAAGTAGGTCCGCTCGCGTCAATGGGCGAGACCATGATGCTGGGCCTGCGCCTGGTACAAGAGGGAGTGGAGTACCAGCGGTTCCAAACGCTTCACGGCCCCGATCTGCGCGATATCTATGGCACGCAGCTTCAAGATTTGCGGTCGTGGGGTATGATAGAGCAAGACGCACGCCGCGTGCGGGTAACCCGTCGCGGCCTGATGATGAGCAATCGGGTAGCCGCCATGTTTCTGGCGGATGAACCGGACCCGGCGAATGCCGAAACCGGTCAATTCACGTAGAATCTGGGCGCTAAACGATCACCTTTGCCGCGCCGGAGGCGATCAGAACTTGGGAGGGGGCGACAAGCCATGAGTAAGGCGCTGTATCCAGGTACGTTCGATCCCATCCATAACGGGCACATTGACATTGCCAGCCGGGCCAGCGCCGTGTTCGACGAAGTGGTTCTGGCGGTATACGATGCCCCGCCCAAGAAACTCCTGTTCAGCACCGAGGAGCGGCTCGAACTGGCGCGCGGCGCGCTGGCGCATTTGCCCAATGTCTCAGTGGTGAGCTACGTGGGCCTGACCGTTGCCTGCGCGCGCGAGGTGGGGGCCAACGTGATCGTGCGCGGGCTGCGCAACGTGGCCGACTTCGAGTTCGAGCAGCAGATCGGCTGGGGCAATCGCGTGCTGGAGCCCGACATTGAGTTGTGCTGCCTCTTCTGCAACAGCGATTTTGCCTTCCTCAGCGCGACGATTCTGAAAGAGGTCGCCAGCCTGGGCGGCGACTATGCGCGCTGGGCGCCGGAATCGGTGCAGCAGGCCCTACAGGGCAAATTTGCGGCCAGCGGCGAAGCGCTCTCTCCGGCTGTGTCCAAGAGCAAGAGTAAGCTCACCCATCACGGGTAAATCAACCCCCACGGCCTGCCCGCCGAACCCAAAAGGCTCTCGCGGGCGACCATTTACGCTGGACAGGAGGTGCGCCATCGCCATCCTACAATTGGTGGACCAACTGGCAGACCTGGTGCATCAGGGCTGGCAAATTCCCCTGACGCCCTATCGCGTCGTGCGGGGCCGCGAAGTTGCCCAACTGATCGAACGCATGCGCATTAACGTGCCCAGTTCGATCCGCGAAAGCGAGCGCACCCTGGCAGAGCGAGACCGCATCTTGGCCGACGCCAAAGCCGAAGCGGATCGCATTCTGGAGCAAGCCCGCACCCAGGCGATGGAGATGGTGAGCGAACGATCCCTTCTCGACACGGCGCGTGCCGAATCGCAGCGGATCATCGAGGAAAGCAAAGAACTCGCACGCCACCGCAGCGAAGAGGCCGATCAGTACGCGCTCCAGACCCTCGTCGCGCTGCAAGACCAGCTTGAAGCCGTCCTGCGCCAGGTCGAAAACGGTATCCAAATCATGTCGGAACAGGATGAGTCCCAACCGGGGCGCAGACGAACCGAGTAACCCACGACGATACAGCCCCAGAACTCTGGCTTTTTTTGACAGGAGCGGGCCGCAAGACTATACTTATCTTCTGTCTGTCACACAGCCGGACCGGATTACGCACGGTTTGGCTATGGTTCTGAGGTGCGCCGTAAGCGTCGCCTTGCGCCACAGGAGGATTCGGACAGATGCAGCACATTGACACGAGTGGGCCTTTGGGAGCGGAGTGATGCAGTTCAATGTGGCTGGGTTGCTCAAAGAAGCAACCGGCTCAGTG
>CAZYSJ010000233.1:347-2222 GCA_964649875.1 uncultured Caldilineaceae bacterium | reverse complement strand
ATGAGTTGCAGGAAGACATCAGCAGCCTAGACCCTGACCTGGAGATGCTGGGGCCGCTGGTCGGAGCCGTACAGCTTTTGCGCATTCACAGCGGCATCCTGGTCACTGCGTCGCTCAGCACGGCGGTGCGCGTCACCTGCAACCGTTGCCTTGAGCCAATCGCGATGCCGGTGCGCTTCCAGGTGGAAGAGAGCTTCCGCCCGTTGACCGAAGTGCACACGGGCCGCTATCTCTCCCCCGACGAGTTTGAAGGCTCAACTGACGACCTGGAAGATGCGGCGCTGCTCATCGACGAGCATCACATCCTGGATATTTCCGAGGTGGTGCGCCAGAACATCTGGCTTGCTATGCCAATGTATCCTGGGTGTAACTGGACAGGCGCCGGTGAGTGTCCCAACTTAATCGCCTATCTCGCGGGGTTGCGCGAAGCAGAAGGAAACCTGGACATTACCGTGAGCGAGGGTGGGGCGGTTGAAGAGAGTGCGGGAAGCGCAGACGCAGACATGAATCAACCGGTAGATCCCCGGTGGTCTGCGTTGCTCAAGCTGAAGAATGGCTTGGAAGACACGGGCAAAGAGTAAGTGGAGGATAGCCACGCAGGGCAAGAGGTGGCTTCTGAGATCTAGTTTTGGGACGCGGGTTGCGCGTGAAGGTTCATCAGACCGGTTGACCGATAGGTCGCCAGGGAATTTTGAGGAGTCAAAATGGGTCCACAACCGAAGCGAAAACTGAGCAAGGGACGTAGAGACCGGCGGCGCGCCCACGATGCAATCGGCGCTCCCAAGCTGGTGGATTGCCCGAACTGCCGGGAGAAGATGCTGCCTCATCGCGTCTGCCCCCATTGCGGTTATTACAAGGGGCGCCAGATCGTGAAGGTAGAAGACGAAGCGTGAGCTTCCTGAGTCACGGCAAGCAAGGGGATTTGGGGCATAGCGCCAAATCCCCTTTTTGCTTGAGTCCCTTTCCCCATTAGCGCGCCACGAGCCGGTCGCCCAACACCGTCGCCGGCTTGCCCTGCGCAGGACGCACTGCCACTATGTCTACACGCCAACTGACTGCATATGCTTCGTCGATCGCCTACCTGTTCCCCGGACCGGGAAGCCAGTTCGTGGGAATGGGTCGCGCTTTGGCAGACAGTTATCCCACAGCGCGCGCAGCGTTCGAGGAGGCGGACGATGTTCTGGGGTTTTCGCTAAGCACGCTCTGCTTTGACGGCCCAGAAGACACCCTGACCGATACTATCAACACGCAGCCGGCCCTTCTGGCGACCAGTGTGGCCGCTTTACGCGCGCTGGAGGCGGAGTTGGCTGCGTCGGCGCAGATGCCCAACGGCAACGCCGCTCAGGTATTTGTGGCCGGACATAGCATGGGCGAATACACCGCGCTGGTGGCCGCAGGAGCGCTGACCTACGCCGATGGGCTGCGCCTGGTACGCGAGCGCGGCCGCTTGATGAAACAGGCGGGAGAGCGGTCGCCCGGCATGATGGCCGCGATTCTAGGGCTGGACGAGGCGACGGTCGCCGCCGCCTGCGCCCTGGCGTCCTCCGCGGGCGGCATTGTCCAGATAGCCAACGACAACTGCCCAGGCCAGATCGTGATTTCCGGCGACAGGCAGGGAATGGAAGCGGCAATGGAGGCGTTGCAGCAGGCCGGAGCGCGCAAGGTTGCACCGTTGGCCGTCAGCATTGCGGCGCATAGCCCGCTCATGCAGCCAGCCGCCGAACAGCTCCGCGCCGCCATCAACGCCACGCCCGTGTCAGCGCCGCGCGTCCCTGTCCTCGCCAACACCACGGCGCAGCCCATCACCTCAGCCGGCGAGATCCGAGCTGAGTTGGCTGCACAGTTGACCGGGGGCGTCAAGTGGACCGCCTCCAT
>CAZYSJ010000233.1:0-337 GCA_964649875.1 uncultured Caldilineaceae bacterium | reverse complement strand
GATTGGTCCCGGAGAAGTGCTGTCAGGCCTCATGAAGCGGATCGACCGCCAGGCCGGGCGCCGCAGCGTAGGTGATCCGGACGCGGTGCGCGAAGTCGCAGCCTGGCTGGCGGAGCGTTCGGCCCCCTCCGCTTGAAATGCTGCCGCGGGGCAAGAGTAATTGACCGCAGTCGCGCCGGCACAAAGTACCGGCGCGACATTCGCTCTTTAGCCCCGCAGCCGGTATAATGGCGGCATTGGTGCACACCGTGGGAGACGCCAGAGGACTGCTATGGACTTGTCAGGCAAGACAGCGTTGGTGACCGGCAGCAGCAGTGGCATCGGCGCCGCAATTGCT
>CAZYSJ010000232.1:0-4138 GCA_964649875.1 uncultured Caldilineaceae bacterium | reverse complement strand
GTCAGCCGCTTCTTCTGCGGGTTCCACAGCGTCGGCGCCTGCCGGTTCTTGGCGAAGATCTCGATGTACTGCGTGCTGAAGGGGAAATAGAAGGCGTTGACCTTCGCCCCGCGCGCCACCTGGCTGCGCCAACTGATCGTGTTGAGGTAGTTCTCCTCGCCAAAGACCTCTTCCAGCAGGAGCCGCAGCCGGTGGTTCTGGCGATAGTCGCAATGCAGCCAGATTGAGCCGTCCTCCGCCAGCAGTTCGCGCAGCAGGAAGAGCCGCTCGTACATGAATTGCAAATACGAGTCGCCCACCCAGGCGTCGCGGTATTCGGCGCTCTGCCCGATCACGCGACCGCCCGCGCCGCGCAAGCGCACCTTGCGCACATAGTCTACGCCCGTGCCGAAGGGCGGATCGATATAGACCATGCGCACGCGGCCGCTCCAGCCGTTGGCGAGCAGGTAGGCCAGCGTCTCGCGGTTGTCGCCGTAATACAGACAGTTGGGCACGGCCTGGTCCAAGAAGCTGTCGGGCGACTGCGGCGTATGCTGCTCGATGTCGAGTTGGGCCAACGGCAGTTCGCTGCGCGGGTCGAAAATCTCCGCCAGGCGCACGGCGGGCACGGTCGCCGGCCCCGGCGGCTGCTTGCCCTGCCACAACAGCAGCCCGCGGCCGCGCGGGGTCGCGTCATAGGCGACCGTTTGCGTCGCACTGCCGGATGCCCGGCCTGCCTGTTCCCCGTCCATGCGGTTTAGCGCCTTGCGAAATAGTATGCGTATACGGGCCGGTTGTGACGGATGCACCAATGCTCGCGATGCGTGGCCGCGGACTCGCCGATGCGCCCTGCCAGCGACGGGTCATGCGCGGAAAACGCGCCGTGCTGCGCCACGAGGTAGGCAACTAACTCGCCGTACTCCTGCACATCGCTCTTGAAATGCAGCAGCCCGCCCGGTTGCAGCTTAGCCGCCAACAAGTCTACAAACGGCGGCGAGAACAAGCGCTTCACACGGTGCTGCTCCTTCCACCACGGGTCGGGGAAGAGCACATGCACCATGTCTAGGCGACCGTCGTCGATCACGCGCGGCAGGTTGAAGCGGCAATCGTCGTCGCTCAGCCACAGGTTGCCGATGGCGTAGCGCTCGATGCGCTGTAGACAGAGCCGCGTCGCCTTGGTCTTTGTCTCGTAGCCGAGAAACAGCGTCTCCGAGTGACGCCGCGCCCGGTCCAGCAGGAAGTCGCCGCGACCGAAGCCGATCTCCGCCTCCGCGGGCCGGTCTGAGGCGAGCAGCGTCCGCAGCCGATCGCCGTTTTGGCCGCGAGCGTCGTCCAGCGCCAGCGCGCGGAAAAAGGGGCGGTCGATGCCCCATGCGGGCAGCAGGTGCGAGTTGGGCCGCCGCCGCGGGTCTCCGCCGATCAGCCCTTTGCCCGCCTCCCAGTCGGCGTAGGCCTGGGCGCGCGCCTTCTCGCTCAACTCTTCCCAGGCGAAATCCATGCGCCCCGCGGAAAACGATGCGGCATGGTAGTTGAGCAGCGGCGTCGACTCAGGCATGGGTCATCCCGCGATGCATGTCCAGCTTGCGCTCGATGGTCTCTCTCACGACCGCAGCGTCCGCCGGCAGGTAGACGGGCGGGTTGGCATATTCGCTCTCGACCTCGCTCAGGCTGCCTTCGTGGTAGCCGGTCTTGAAGCCGGTGAACTTCAGGCCGTGCGCCGTGCTGATCACCACCACGCGCTCGTCGCGCATGATCTCGCCCCGCGCCGCCAGCTTGAACAGCGCCGCCAGCGCCACGCCCGTATGCGGGCAAGTGTACATGCCTGTCAGGTCCGCCAGCGCGGCCGCGTTCGCCAATTCGTGCTCCGAGACGGCTTCGACCACGCCGTTGCTCTCGCGGATCGCCTGCACCGCTTTCTCGTAGCTCACCGGCGCGCCGATCTGGATGGCGGTCGCCAGCGTCGGCTGTGCGGTAACGAACTCCGGCTCGGCAAAGCCCTTGAGGTAGCTTCGATAGAAGGGGTTGGCCTTGTCGGCCTGGGCTGCGACCAGCCGCGGCATCTTGTTCGTAATGCCCAGGTCCATGAGCAGTTTCAGCCCCTTGTACAGCGCGCTGATATTGCCCAAGTTGCCCACCGGGATAACGATCCAGTCGGGGACCTCCCAGTCGAACTGGCGCACGATCTCGATGGCGACCGTCTTCTGGCCTTCGACGCGGATGCTGTTCATCGAGTTCGCCAGGTAAATGGCGTTGTCCTGCGTCACGGCGCGCACGATACGCATGCAGCCGTCGAAGTCGGTGTCCAGCGCCAGCACATGCGCGCCGTTGGCTACAGGCTGAATCAATTGCGCCGCGCTGATCTTGCCCTGCGGCAGGAAAATGATGGCGGGGATGCCGGCGCAGGCGGCATAAGCGGCCAACGCCGCGCTGGTATCGCCCGTACTGGCGCAAGCCACGGCGCGCACCGGGCTGCCGTCGGCCATCATCTGCTTCACCACGCTCACCAGCACGGTCATCCCCAGGTCCTTGAAGCTGCCCGTGTGGCTGTTGCCGCACAGCTTGATCCACAGATCGGATAGGCCGATCTGTTTGCCCAGGCGCTCCGCCCAATAGAGGTTGGTGTTGCCTTCGTACATGCTGACGACGTTCTCGTCGCGCAGGTCCGGCGCAACCCATTCGCGCATGCCCCACACGCCGCTGCCATAGGGCCAGACCGTTGTGCCCACGCGGCTGTCGATCCGCGTGCGCCACTCCTCCGCCGGCTTGCGCTGGAGCGCGTCCATGTCGTGCGCCACCTCCAGCAGCCCGCCGCAGGTCGGGCATGTGTAGATCACATCGTAGAGGGAATATTCGCCGGGACAACCCCGAAAACAGCGGAAATGGGCTCGATACGGCTGGGGCTCATCAGTCTGCGTGCCGGTCTGCATGGCTGGATTCTCATGTGCGCTTGATCGGTTCGTCATTGCATGTTCTATCTTAAACTGCACAATGGGCAGGCAGCAAACGGGGGAGCGAAGCCGTCCGGCCTGCTCCCCCCGTTTGATTGCTGTTTCGCTTGGCCGTGCTCGCTAGCCGAGACGCTTTTTCAGTTCGGCCGTCAGCGCGGGCAGCACTTCATACAGATCGCCCACCACGCCGTATGCGGCTCTCTCGAAAATCGGCGCGTCGGCGTCGCGGTTGATGGCGACGATCACCTTGCTGCCGCCCATGCCGGCCAGGTGTTGGATGGCCCCGCTGATGCCTACGGCGAAATAGACGTCGGGTCGCACGGTCCTGCCGGTTTGGCCGACCTGATAGCGATAGGGCGCAAAGCCCGCATCGACCGCGGCGCGGCTGGCGCCCACCGCCGCGCCCATAGCCGCGGCCAGATCGCTCACCAGCGCAAAGCCCTTCGCCGGTTCCTCGGCGACGCCGCGCCCAGCCGCCACGACGATGCGCGCGTCGGCCAAGTCAATCTCTGCGCCGTCGCTCGGCTGCACGTCGAGGATCCGTTCGGCGATATCGTCCTCGCCCAGCCCAAGCGCCATCTCCTTCACCGCGGCCTTGGCGTCGCGGGCGGGCGGCATGGGGAAGGAGCGCGGCCGCACGCTGGCAACTTGCAAGTCGCCGGCGAAGGTGATGTCGGTCAGCAGGTTGTTGGAATAGATCGGGCGCACAGCCGTCAGCTTGCCGTCCTCAATGCGCAGATCCGTGGCGTCGGGCGCGATGCCCGCGTCCAGACGGCACGCTACTGCTGCGCTCAGTTCGCGCCCGCGCGTGGTTGCGCTTGCCAGCAGAACAGATGCGCCCGCCTCTTGCACGATCTTCTCCAGCCCCGCGGCATAGGCGCTGAACCGGTATTCGGCCAAGAGCGGGCTGGTGATGGCGTACACCACGTCGGCGCCGTACTGACCGGCTGCGGCGGCGGTTGCGGCCGTTTCGGCGCCCATCACTGCTGCGACCAACTCGGTCCCCAGCGCATCGGCCAGTTCCCGCGCCTTGCCCAGCGTTTCCCAGCAGCTTGGCACAGCCTGGTTGTTGCTTTGCTCAATCCATACGAGAACAGACATGCTTCCCCCCTCAAAGAACTTTGTCGGCCACGAGGGCGTCGACCAGCTTCGCCGCCTTTTCCGCCAGATCGGAAGAGCGTCGTGTAGGGAAAGAGTGTAGGATAGGGTGT
>CAZYSJ010000231.1:0-4143 GCA_964649875.1 uncultured Caldilineaceae bacterium | reverse complement strand
TGGCCCTCGCGCCGCCATTGGCGACGGCTCTCCTGCAGCGTCCACAGCCCGGCGATGTTCTTGAGCAGGCGGATCGTGTTGTCCACGCCGCCTTCGTTGGTGAAGTTGAGGCTGCGCGTCCGCTCGTTGATGATCGGCTCGGCGATCTCCATGCCCATCAGACTCCACGTGCCGCTGGAGATGTAGAGGCTGCGCGCGTCCAGGCCGGGCACGGCGGCGACCGCGCTGGCGGTGTCGTGCCCGCCTGGGGCGATGACCGGTACGGGGCCTTGCAGGCCTGCCGCGTCCAGCACGCCCGGCAACACCTCGCCCAAGACCGTGCCCGGCGGGACGACCTGGGGCAGGATGCGCGTGGGCAGGTCGAGTTTCGCCATCAGGCCGGCGGCCCAGCGCCGCTCACGCGCATCGAACATCTGGCTGGTAGAGGCGATGGTATACTCCGCGGCCTTGCGCCCCGTCAGCCAGTAGTGGAACAGGTCGGGCAGCATGAGCAGGGTCTCGGCTGCGTCGAGCTGCGGGTCGCCGGCATGTCGCATGGCGTAGAGCTGGAAGAGCGTGTTGAACTGCATGAACTGGATGCCGGTGATGTCGAAGATGGTTTCGGCGGGCACGACGGCGCAGGCGACGTCGATGATGCCGTTGGTGCGGGCGTCGCGGTAGGCGACCGGGTTGCCCATCAGGCGCCCGGCGCGGTCGAGCAGACCGAAGTCCACGCCCCAGGTGTCGACGCCGATGCCTGCGGGCGGTTCGTCGTATTGGGCGGCGTAGCGCGCCATCCCCGTCTGTAGCTCGCTCCACAGCCCCAGCACGTTCCAATAGAGCCGGTCATGGACGGCGGTCGGGCCGTTGGGGAAGCGATGCAGTTCTTGCAAGGCGAAGCGCGCGCCGTCCCAACGGGCCAAGAGCACGCGCCCATTGGACGCGCCCAGGTCTGCGGCTAGGAAATTGGTCGTTGCCGGCATGAGACGTACTCCCCCCCTTGATGAGGCTTGAAAATGGCATCTTTTCGGGTAGCCAATCTTCCTGGAAGCAGGCAGCCTCCAGGAAGATATTTTGCGCGATTGGGTAAGCAGACCGCCTAGAGAATCTCCAGCCGCAGGCCGGCTTCTTCGATGGCGGCCCGGTGTTCCGGCGCCAGGCCGGTATCGGTCAATAGAACGTCGATCTCTTCGGGAAGCAGCGAACTGGCGATAAAGACGTCGCCCATCTTGGTGTGGTCGGTCAAAGCGACGACCTGCTGCGCGGTCAGGGCCATGCTGCGTTTGAGCTGCGCCTCGCGCAGGTCCGATTCCATCATGCCGTGTTCGACGGTAAAGCCGCGGCAGCTTAGGAAGGCCACGTCAACATGGAGGCGGCGCAGCACCTCCGGCGAGAGCAGGTCGACGACGCTGCTCGACTGGCGGCGCAGGATGCCGCCCACCACGATGGTGGTCACGTCCGGGGCGAAGCTTAATTCCAGCGCGGCGTAGAGGCCGGTGGTCACGACGGTCAGGTCGCTCAGGTTGCGCAGCAGCCGCGCCATCTGATAGACGGTGCTGCTGGCGTCGAGGTAGATGGTAGCGCCGGGGCGCACATATTCGACGGCGCGTTGGGCGATGCGCCGTTTTTCCTCCAGGCAGATCTGCTGGCGGGCGGCGAAGCGCAGCTCAAGCTGGCCGCGTCCGGAAAAGACGGCGCCGCCGCGCACGCGCGTTAGGTAGCCCTGATCCTCCAGGTGCTGGAGGTCCTTGCGGATAGTCACGTCGGAGACGTTCAGCCACTCGCTTAGGTCGGCGACCGTCACCGCGTCGTTTTGGCGCAGCGCCTCGATGATGCGCTCGCGGCGATCCTCGGTGCGCAAGACCTCTGATAGCTTATTCGGCATGGCGTGCTGCATAAAATTGTCCCCAGGCGTCTGTGCGGATAGTGCGACAGGCGGATCAGCCCTTGCCCAACTCCCGCCGGCGGTAATGTTCGTCGAGCCGGTTGTCGATGCGCTCTATCTGCTGCGCGGGCAGGAAGTTCGGCCCGCCCAGGGCGTAGGTCTGCTGAATGACTTTGGCCCACTTATCGGCCATGAGGTTGATGTTCAACGCTTCCTGCGCGGTCTGCCCCAGCCCGACCAGGCCGTGGTTGACCATCAGCAGCAGTTTGGGCGAGTGGCCGTATGCGTCCTGGAAGCGGTGCAGTTCGTCGCGCACGGCTTTGGCAAGCTGGAAGCCGGGGTCCACGTAGGGAACGACGGCTACATGCCGCCCGCACACCACGATGCCGTCGGGGAAGAGGTGGCCCATGAAAGGCTCGGCGCCAAGTTTGCTGCACAGGATGGCGTTGACCGAGACGGCATGGGTGTGCGCCACCCACTTGGCGCCGCCTTCGTGCAGGCACAGGGCGTGCAGGAACGTCTCGACGGACGGGCGCCGGTGCTGGGGATCGACCAGCGCTTGCATAAGGGCGCGGCCCACGGCTTCGTCGTCCATGTGGTCGTTCTTCATCAACTCCATCATGGCGTCGATGCGCACGCGGCTGAAGCCGCCGGCGTCGATATTGCCCATTTGGCTGCCGGACGCCTTGACCCAGAAGGTCCCGTCGTCGCAGGCCGCGCCGGTGTTGCCTTCGCCCAGGATGACAAGCTGGCGCTCCTCGCGGCCTAGCTCATGGGACAGCCAGATCAGTTGTTCAAGGATGGGATCGTTTGGCATATGATTTTTGCTCTCCAGTTATGTTCCAGCAGGTAAATAACGGTGCATAATAAGTGTTTGCATGAAAACTGTCATTCTGAGCGTTAGCGAGGAATCTCGGACGAGGCGCTGCCGGAATGCTACTGTCCTGCATTCTGCGAATTGTTACCCGTCCCCTTGCCAGCGCGGCAACTCCTCCAGGCCGGCCTGCACCAGGTCCAGGATGGCCCGTTCCTCGGCGAGGTCGGGCTGGGCGCTCCGCCACAGGCTGCGCAAGGCTGCGGGCGGATCCTCCGTTGCGCCTAGGGCGTGCAGCGCCGCGGCTGCGCCTAACGCATAGCGTCGCGGCGTGACGCCTTCTGCCCGGCACATGCGCATGGCGCCGATCAGCCGGTCGTCCCAGCCGAGCTTGCGCGCCGGGTCGCGGCCGACGCGTTCCGGCGTGTCGCGCAGGTAGGGGTTGACCATGCGCGCCAGCAGGTCTTGTGCGAACTCGGCGTAGCCCGCCGGCGTAAAAAAGGGGTCGATCCCGCCGTACTTGTGCAGCAGAGCCGCGCCGGACTCGTCCTCTAGCGCGGCGTGCATCAGCGCCATCATGCCGGGCTGGTCGCGCAGATCGGCCATATACGCCACGCCGCGCAGCATGGCGAGGTAGGCCGCCATAGCGTGTACGGCGTTGTGCCCGTAGAGCTTGGCCTCCTCGAAGGGAGCGAGGTCGGCCTTTTCCTCGAAGACCGCAATCCCCCGCTGAAATGGGGTATCCGCGCCGAAATCGATGCGCGAAATGAGGATGCGGTTGAAAGCCTCGACCAGGAAGGATCGTCCGCCGCCGGGCGTAATCGGGGCCAGGTCGGGCGCATTTTCGTGGACGCCGCACATCTTGGCGATTACCGTGTCGAGGAAGCGCACCCGCGCCCGCACCGCATCCTGCTCCTGCGCCGGGATTTCCGCCAGCACGCAATCCGCCAGGATCGCGGCGGCGTTGGCGGTGTTCTCCGCGGCGTAGACGACAGCGCGCGGCCCGCCCTGTGCCGCTTTGCGTCGCAGCCCCTCCGCCAGGATGCGGTGCAGGCTGTCCGGCCCCGGCCCGGCGTAGTAGCGCACGCTGGGCACGGCTGTGGCGATCTCGCCGGCTGCGGCTATCGCGGCGATGAGACGCTCGCGGTCCTCGGCTACGCCCGGGTTCTCGATGGCGACCGGCCCCACCTGCACAGGCTCGATGCGGTCGGCGTGGGCGATGTTGAGGGCGTAAATGCCGCCGGCTGCGCGCACGTCCGCCACGACGCCCGGCAGCACCTCCGCCACAGTCAGGCGGCTGAACGCGCCGGACTGGTAGGCCTCGTAGAAAAAGAGGCCCGCCTGGATAGCGCCGAAGCCGAAGCCCACGAAGGAGCGCGTGCCGTCGAGGCCCATGTCAGCCCATCTCCTGCCCGCCGGTCACGTTGATGGCTTGGCCGGTCATGTAGCTCGCCTGGTCCGAGGC
>CAZYSJ010000230.1:0-4147 GCA_964649875.1 uncultured Caldilineaceae bacterium | reverse complement strand
GCCTGCCTGCCCATCTTCTTCACCGGCTCTCTGATCGCGCGCTGGGAAGGCTTCTTGTTCCTGGGCTATTACGCAGCCTACACCGTCTATCTCGTCCTGTATGCGCAGCAGCACGACGCGCTGCCGCTGTTCAGCGATGTGATGTTGCTTTTCGTCATTCCGCTGACCGTGCTGACGCTGGCTGTGATCACCTGGCGGGCGTTCGGGCGACAGCGCGCGGCCGGCCAGGCTAGCAGTTAGCTAAACTTCCGTTGTGGCGGCGCGGGCCTAGCGCACGCCCTTGATGCGGGTGAGGGCGAAGACGGCGAGCAGGGCCAGCGCCGCCCAGAAAAGGAAGGGCGCGCCGGGATCGATTGCCGCCAGGCTGTTGCCCAGCGGGGGCGAAAGCACGTTCGCCAGGTAAGAATTCGCCATGATGAAGCCGGTAGCCGTGGCCGCGTAGCGAGGGCCAATTCCGCGCAGTTCCATGACCACGGTGATGATGATCGCCATGAAGCCGTCGCGCACCATGCCGGCGAATATGACCGCGGGCCAGACCAAGGCCCCGTCGACTACGGCCAGCGCGCCGATGCCGGCGGCGATCATCAGGCTGGCGATGATGAGCAGCGGACGCCGCCGTCCCAGCCGGTCGGACAGCAGCGCAAAGGGGATGGCGAACACCAGGCTGGAGGCGTGGAAAGAAGAAAGCGCGGCGTCCGCTGTGGCCGGCGCCCAGCCGATGCCGCGTAGATAGAGCGGCAGATAGCCCAGCGTTCCCTGCACGCAGCCGCTGATGCCGAAAAGCGTCAGCGCTACCAGCCAGATGTTAGGCGTCTGGGCGACATGCACCAGCCCGGCGCGCAGCGGGACGCCATTCGACGGCTGGCGGCGGCCGTTCGGCCCGTCGCGCGTGATCGCCCAGAAGCCGCCCACGACGAGGGCGATGGCGGCGAAGAAGAAGATCACGTTGCGCCAGCCGCCCAACAAGGGCGAAAACACCGTAGCGCTGAGCAGCGCGCCGATCATGAAGCCGAGGGCCATGCCCGCCGAGACGACGCCGTTGGCCGCGCCCAGCCGGCGCGCTGAAAACCAGATGGCGCAGGTCTTATGCACGTTGGTGGGGATGGCGGGCAGGATCATGCCGGCGATGAGCACGGTCGCGGCTAGGGTAATGAAGTCGACGGCGAAGCTGCGCAGCGCGCCGGTGACGCCTGCGATCAGGCAGCCGAACATAAGGGCGCGCCGCGCGCCGATGCGGTCGCCGATTGCCCCGCCGAGCAGGGCCATGATCAGACCCGCCAGCGGCGCTACGCCCCAGATGAAGCCGACCTGCACCAAGCTGAGGTCGAACTCCGCCGCGATCTCGTCGAAGAGGACGGGTAGGGCCATCGTCGGCATGCCCATGACCAGCGCATGGGTAAGCGCGGCCAGGGTGAGCACATACCATTTGTAGGCGCCGGACGCTGGCGGCGCAGCGGCGGGCGTGTCGATGTGGGCGGGCGTAGTCACGGCGACGCCTTCCGGTGGCGAGGACAATGAATAAACCTAACCATTGTATGATACCACCGGCGGGCGGAAATGTTGAGCCGTCCAGGTTCTGCGGACTTGCCCTATTCTCAACATATCCTCTGGGGGAGCGACAGGTGCGGATTCACATCTTCGGCGCGTCCGGCTCGGGAACGACGACGCTGGGCCGCGCCCTGGCCGAGGCGTTGGGCATCGACCACTTTGACACGGACGACTTCTATTGGGAGCGGACAGACCCGCCCTTCACGCTCAAGCGGCCAGTCGAGGAGCGCCGGCAACTTCTGCGCCGGCGACTGTTGCAAAGCGAAGCGTGGACGCTCTCCGGCTCGCTCGTCAACTGGGCTGAGGGCATCGACACGCTCTACACCCACGTCGTGCTGCTGCGTCTGCAGCCGGACATCCGACTGGCGCGGCTGGCAGCGCGCGAGACTGCGCGTTACGGTCCGCGCATGCTCCCCGGCGGGGACATGCACGAGAACGTGCAGGAATTTCTGGCCTGGGCCAGGCGCTATGATGATGGCGGGCTGGACGTGCGCAGCCGTGCACTGCACGAGCAGTACATCGCCAAATTTACTTGCCCGGTGATCGAACTGGATTCGGAACAGCGGGTGGATTCTCTCGTGCGGGAGTTGCTGGACTGGCTGGCGACGCATCCGTCCGACTGACGGGGGGAGTCGGTCTAATTACGCCTATCATCGGAACAGATATGCCGTATCGCCGCCGTTCTCTTGCCGGGATGCCGGGACGATTACTGAATGTGCTAGAGCGTCAAAGGTCTTTGAGGTCAGGAGGATATGGTCGATGTTGCGTCAATGGGGATTCGTCCTGCCCATTATTCTGATACTGGCAACGGCAGGCTGCCAGCCTGTCATGCCGCAGCCTGCGCCGGACGCAAGCGAGCCTGAAACGATTGAGTCGCTTGAACCTGAGCCGGCTGCCACGGAGCCGCTGCGCATCCTGTTTGTGGGCGATCAAGTTATGGCGGAGAATCTGGGGTACGATGTCCATTTCGCGGCCATGGCAGCGGCTGCCGACCCGTCGGTCCAAGTGGAGACGCAGCGCGTCATTCTGGCCGCGGACGGCGACGACCCGGAGGAGCGTATACACGCGGCGTCGCTGCAGGGGCTTTGGGAAGCAGGCGAGGTCATGGACGCTCTTGGCGTCGGCCCGTGGGACTGGGTGGTCTTCCACCAGGATATGGCGCTGCCCGCCTATGCCCTGGAGATGACGTCGGAGGCCTATGCCGAGTTTGGGCAGAACTATGTCGAGTATGCCGCTAAGTTTGCCGCCGAAGTAGAGCAGGCCGGCGCCAAAATGGCGTTGGTTGTGCCGTGGCATTACAAGTCTGAAATGCATATCGCGATGGACGATATGTTGCGCGTCGTTCGGCGGGCCGCAAATGAGACGGGCGCGACCGTGATCCCGGTTGGGCTGGTCTGGCAGCGAGTCAAGCCGGATGATCCTGCCATCGAGGCGCCCGATCGCCTGGACAGTTGTGACGTCTGCGGCTTGCGCCATCTTCGGCGTACTGATCCGGCGATCGATCTCTATGCGCCAGACTCTGATGATTCCCCTAATATCGCGGGCACGTATCTGACCGCAGCGGCAGTGTACGCCGCCCTCCTGGATCGCAATCCGGCGTACGCAGTCTATGCACCTACGGACGCCCTGCCCGCTGCCGGCCCGAACGCCGAATTCCGTGATATGTGGAAGGATACAGACGCAGATGCGCTGTCCCTGCGCAAGACGGCTTGGAAGGTGGTGGAGGAGTACCGCAACCGCTGAGTAGGCTATCAGGCGCGGCTGTGTAGCGAGCAGTCGACAGCAGTAAGGACATCACGCCTCGCTTGCCTTGAGGACCGCTACACTCGAAACCGGGATTGCGCTCATCGTGCGCATGTAGCCATTTTGTAGCCGCGGGCGCAGTATGCTGGCAGACAAGCCGCTTCCTGCGGGGGAGGACGCTCCCCTTGCAGAGCGGCTTTAGGGCCATGCGGCCAGGAGGGAATGCCCGATGGTGCGCAAATTGGGTGTTGTTTTGTTCGTCGCGTTGATGTGGGCGGCAGCGGGCTGCCAACCCGTTGCGCCGGCAGTTGAGCCGGCAGCGGCTGAACCGGTCGCAGCTGAGCCTGAAGCGACAGAAGCTCCCGAACCGGAGCCGGTCGCCGCGCAACCGTCCGCGGCCGAGCCAATCGTTACCGGGCCATTGCGCATTCTGTTTCTTGCCGACGCTTATGTTGCAGAGAATTGGGGATACGATGCCCATTTCGCGGCCATGGCCGCGGCCGCCGATCCGCCCGTCGAGATCGAGACGCAGCGCGTGACTGTATTGAGCACAAGTGAGGAACCGGAAGATCAGATTCGCTTTGCGTCCCTGCAGGGGCTTTGGGAGACAGATGACGTCATGGCCGCGATCGACGCCGGCCCGTGGGATTGGGTGGTCTTCTGCCAGGACCTGCCGTGGGCGGCATACGCGCTGGCGACTAGGCCTGAGGCTTTTCCAGCTGTAGAGCAGACCTATATCGAGTATGCCGCCAAGTTCGCTGAAGAGGTGGAGCAAGCCGGCGCCCAGATGGCGCTAATCGTGCGGTGGCTTCGCAAGTCCGAGGTGGTCATCTCGGTGGACGACGGGGTGCGCGGC
>CAZYSJ010000229.1:0-4160 GCA_964649875.1 uncultured Caldilineaceae bacterium | reverse complement strand
CCGAAATGCTGCCGGTGACGGGCGGCACGTACCTGATGGGCACCACGCTGGAAGAGGCCAGCCAGGCGCGCGATGAATGCGCGACCTATGGCAAGGAATGCCAGATCGAATGGGCCTCGGACTCGACGCCGACGCACCAGGTCATCGTAGACAGCTTCGAGATGGAAATCTACGAGGTGACCGTCACGCAGTACGTGGCCTTCCTCAACTGGCTGGGGCCCAACAGCCACAAGAGCATGTGCCAGGGCCAGCCTTGCGTCCTCACCACTCAGGAACAAGAGACCAGCTACATCAATTTCGACGGCGAGACCTACTCCGTCCGCAACGCCGAGTTCTATGGCAGCCACCCGGTCACGTTGGTGACGTGGTGGGGCGCCGAGCAGTACTGCAACACGCTCAACCGGCGTCTGCCGACCGAGGCCGAATGGGAACGCGCGGCGCGCGGCGCGCAGAACTACATCTATCCGTGGGGATTCGACCTGGACACTACCCTGGCGATGTCGTCCATCACCGAGACGCCCGCCACAGTGCCGGTCGATTCCTACGCCCTTGGCGCCAGCCCCTACGGCATCCTGAACATGGCCGGCAACGTCGAGGAATGGGTCCAGGACTGGTACCAGGCCGACTACTACACGCAGCAGGCGAGCAACCCGTCGCCCAATCCGCAAGGGCCGATCAGCGGCACGGAGAAGGTGCTCCGTGGCGGAAGCTGGGACACGATTCCGTTCTTCCTGCGGTCGGTCCACCGCCGCAGCCTGCCGCCCGGCCAGCCGACCACCTCGACCGGGTTCCGCTGCGTGGCGGAATCCAGCGGCCCCGGCGTGGAAGCCGCCCCACCCGCCAATGACGCCGCCCAGTCCTCCGGCGCTGATGATGCGGCATCGGGCGGCGCCCCGACGCTGGCCCCGCCCCCCACCAATCCCCCGGCGGCCACGCGTCCCCCGGCGGGTCCGACGCCCACGCTGGCGCCCGGTTAAAAACGGGCGGGCGAGCAATCAGCAACCAGGCGCCCCGGAGATTCACCGGGGCGCACTTTTTTTTGATCCCGCTTGCGCTATAATCTGCCTATGGACCGGGCCGACCAACGATAGAGAGCAGTTGAATGAACGTGGCAATTGGCAGCGATCACGCAGGCTTCCCCCTCAAGCAGTTCCTGGTTGGTTTTCTGCGCGAGCACCAGCACAACGTCATCGACGTCGGAACGGATTCGGCAGACGTCGCGGTCGATTATTCGGACTTCGCCGAGGCGGTCGCGCAGCACGTGTTGAATGGCACTGCCGAGCGGGGGATTATCGTCTGCGGCAGCGGCGTGGGCGCCAGCATTGCCGCCAACAAAATTCCGGGCATCTATGCCGCGCTGGTTCACGATACGTATTCCGCCCACCAGGGTGTCGAGCACGACAACATGAACGTGATCTGTTTCGGCAGCCGCGTCATCGGCACGGCGCTGGCGCAGGAGCTGGCCGTCGCCTACCTGGGCGCGACCTTTGAATCGCACGAAGAACGGCATGTGCGCCGTCACGGCAAGGTCAAAGCCATCGAACAGCGCGGCATCGCCCGGCGCGGCACCGAATGACGCGAACGCGGCGGCTTGCAGTGAGCAGTTAGGCTCCTTGTATTTAAGCACCATAATGCGACAACAGTTTAGGAGGCTCTTGAATGGCAGCGAACCGGCTGATCGAAGTACAAACCTGTGGTCAAAGCATCTGGATGGATTACATCCAGCGCAGTCTCATGACGTCCGGCAAGCTCAAGACGCTGGTCGAGGACGGCATCGTCGGCATGACGTCGAATCCCACCATCTTCGGCAAGGCGATTGGCGGCAGCGAGGAATACGATGACGCCATTGCAGGGCTGCTCGATCTCGACGTGATGGAGATTTACGAAGCGCTGGCCGTGGCCGACATCCAGGCCGCGGCGGACGTGCTCCGCGAGGTGTACGATCGGACCGATGGCGAGGACGGGTACGTCAGTCTCGAGGTCTCACCCCTGCTGGCCTACGATACCGACACCACGCTCAGCGAGGCCAAGCGCCTGTTCAACGTGGTCAACCGGCCCAACGTCATGATCAAGATTCCCGGCACAGCCGAAGGCGTGCCCGCCATCGAGGAGGCCATTGCCGCCGGCGTCAACGTCAACGTGACGCTGCTGTTTTCGGTGGAAAACTATATCGAGGTGGCTCTCGCCTACATCCGCGGGTTGGAGCGGCGCCTGGAAGCCGGTGAGGGCGTCTCGCACATCGCGTCGGTCGCCAGCTTCTTCTTGAGCCGCATCGACACCGTGGTCGACAACATTCTTGAGAGCAACATTCAGTCCGGGCGGTCGCGCGGAGAATTCGAGCACGGGCGTATCAACCGCCGGTTGATGGGACAGGCCGCCATCGCCAGCGCCAAACTGGCCTACGACGAGTTCAAGACCCTCTTCGAGGGCGAGCGCTTCGCCAAACTGCGCGCAGCCGGTGCGCGCGTCCAACGCCCGCTGTGGGCCAGCACCAGCACCAAGAACCCGAACTATCCCGACACCTACTACGTCGACTCGCTGATCGGGCCGCACACGGTCAACACCCTGCCGCCCAACACGATCGAAGCCTTCCGCGCGCATGGCACCGTCGAGCGGACGCTCGATCAGGACGTCGAAGGCGCGCGGCAGGTCATGGCCGATCTCGCGCAAGTCGGCGTGCAAATCGACAGGGTCGCTCAGCAGCTCCAGAGCGACGGCGTCGAATCCTTTGCGAACGATTTTCGCCGCCTGCTGGACGCCATCGAAGGCAAGCGAGAGGCGATCCGCCTGGGTTTTAGTCAGCGCCAGGATGTCGTGATGGCCGCCTACGAATACGGCATTCGCGACATCCTGGCGCGCCTCGACAAGAACGACATCCCGGCCCGCATCTGGGACAAAGACCCGTCGGTGTGGAAGGAAGAATCGACCCACCAGCAGGTCATCCGCGAGCGGCTCGGCTGGCTGGACATCGTCGACGCCGGTGACGACTTTTTCGCCCCGCTCTATGCCCTGCGGGACGAGGTCAAGGGACGCGGTTATACCCACGCGCTGCTGCTGGGCATGGGCGGGAGCAGCCTCGCCGCCGAGGTCATGCGCCAGACGTTCGGCGTGCAGCCCGGTTTCCCCGACCTGATGGTGCTCGACACGACCGACCCCCAGGCGATCAGTCTGGCAACCGGCGCGATCGACCTGGGGCGCACGCTGTTCATCGTCTCCACGAAGTCGGGCGACACCATCGAGACCATCTCGCTCTACAAGTACTATTTCGGCCTGGTCGAAGCGAAGAAGGGCAGCGGGGCCGGCGAGCAGTTCATCGCCGTCACCGATGCCGGATCGTCGCTGGAAGCGACCGCGCGCGAAAAAGGGTTCAGGGCCGTCTTCCTCAACCCGGAGGACATCGGCGGGCGCTACAGCGTGCTCAGTTACTTTGGGTTGGTGCCGGCGGCGGTCATGGGGCTGGACCTGGAGCGGCTGCTCGCCAGCGCCCGGCAGATGGCGCGCGCCTGCCAGCGGCACATCCCCACGGCCAGCAACCCCGGTGCATGGTTGGGCGCGACCATGGGCCACCTTGCCGAGCGCGGCCACGACAAAATATGCCTCGTCGCCTCACCGCAGATCAGCAGTTTTGGCCTGTGGGCGGAGCAGTTGATCGCCGAGAGCACGGGCAAAGAGCAGCGCGGCATCGTGCCGGTGGCGCACGTGGTCCCCGACGATCCGCGCAACTTCGACGACGATCAGGTCTTCGTCTATCTGCGGCTGGACGGGACCGAAACCGGCCTGGACGGACAGGTGAAAGCCCTCCAGCGGGCCGGGTTCCCGACGCTGACGCTCCACCTGCCCGACACTTACGCCCTGGGCGGCGAATTCTTCCGGTGGGAATTCGCGACGGCGGTTGCCGGGCACCTGCTGCAAATCAACCCGTTCGACCAGCCCAACGTTCGCGAGAGCAAAGAGAACACCCAGCGCTTGCTGGAGATCTTCCGCGAGCGGGGCGCCGTTCCCGAAGACGAGCCCGTGCTGGAGGAAGACGGCCTGAAGCTGTACGCAGACGCCAAGACCGCCGGCATCCTGCGGCGCATCGGCGAGCAGCGCGGCTGCGACTATGGCGAGTTGATCAACCTGCTGCTGGCCCACATCACGACGGCGCGCTCGGGAGACTA
>CAZYSJ010000228.1:0-4172 GCA_964649875.1 uncultured Caldilineaceae bacterium | reverse complement strand
ACTGCATAGGCGCGACTCGCTGCGATCGACTTCTGCGTGGGCCACTGGGTGCAGATGTCTGCCGGCCTGTGGCGTCAAGAGCAGAACAGGGATGAAGGACGGCGGATGCACGCGTCGCTGCTGTGGAAGAGAATATCCGGCCATCACGCCTCACGCCAGGTACATGATGTACTAGCTTTGTACTAGGCTGAGCCAAGGAGCGCCGGCGGACAAACGGTTTTGTGCTGTATACAAGAACGCGTACGCCCCAAGTCCGCGGTTCCAGTCCTTGTCAGGAGGCATATCCTCGTTGACAGGGAGGAGCACTGCGGCTTGGGGCGTGCGCGTGACCGCGTTACGGACGGAGGCGGTATTCTGGGGCTAACTTCCTTTGCTCAATGCTTCGCGAAGGGCGCGCTCTCGTTCGGGCGCCAGGGTCGTCTTGACCAGGGTGGCCTTATGGGGCTTTAGTTCGGCCAGAATCCTCTCTTCGTCGGCGGCAGAGGTCATTAGGACAAGGGCGGAATGGCCGGGCTGAAGACCTTCGCTCATCTCGCGGATGAAACCGTCGTCAACTCCCTTATCTTGAAGCGCGCCGGTGATGGCTCCGATGGTGGCGCCAGCCACCAGCCCACCGATCGGACCGCCGAGCAGTAGGCCGGCGAGCAGGCCGATGCCGCCGCCGCCCAGGGTGAACTTCCCTGTTTGCTTCTGCGTCTGTTTGATCTCTACCTGTGTCCCTTCCGTAGCGCTTGTGATGATGCGGGGCTGCTCTGTGGCGGCGGAAGCTGCCGCCAGCGGGGGCGTCGTCGAACCGGTCCCGCGGGTCACGACGACGGCATCCTCTACTGTGATCCACCCGTTATCTTGCCAGGTGTTGACGTTCTCCAGCATGGCTTCGGCGCCGTATAGGGTGTCAAACATCACTACATGGACATTGGCTGTCATGATCTACTCTCCTTTGTAGTCGCTACCAATTTCGTCCAACGCGCCAGACACTATGTGCGGTCCTTCAGGACACGGCGCAGGTTTTCTTCAGCTTGGGTGGACATGGAGGTGTGGAAGAGCGCGCCCTTGAAAGGTCTGAGCGCGGCAATCGCGGCATCGGCGTCGGCATCTCGCACGATCAGGAAAATGGCCGAAGTGCCCGGATGCATGGCGTCTTGTACGTCCTTCACGAACTTCTGATCCACACCGAGATCTGCCATGCTCCCCACCAGCGCGCCGCCCAGCGCTCCAAGAAGGAGGCCTCCGAGAGGGAAGAAGATCGACCCGAGGAGGACGCCGACAATGCCGCCGCTGATTGCGCCGACTTTGACGCCGCGGTCCATCTCGTTGTCAACCGTGACTTTGCCTTCGGCGTCCTTGACCACGACGGCCGAATCATCCAGCTTCAGGAGGCTCTGGTTCTGCAGCTTCCGCACGGCTTCTCGTACTTTGCCTGCCTCTTCCTCATTTTCGAATGTGATGACAACTAGATTTGACATAGTATTCCTCCTCTTCGTAATTGCCCATCACGCTTAATGCAACCCGCAACGCCTCGCTTAGGTAAATCGGGTAAGGCCGGCGACAAGCGCGGCGCACTTTGCGGCCATAGCTCATTTGCCTGCCAGTATTTTGGCCTTGAGATCAGCAAATTCGGCTTCGTTCAACACGCCCATCTGCTGTAATTCGGCCAGCTTCTTCAATTGCTCGATCTGGTCAATGGCGCCACCTGGAGGGTTCGCCGCCTCCTGCTGGGCTTGCATGGCCGTCACCTGCTGTGCTGCCGCCTGCTGCGCAGCGGCCTTCTGCTGGGCCGAGTCGGCGACTGCACCGGATACGGCGGTCGCTGTGCCGACGACCACTGCGGTGCGCGCTGCGGTTCCGATCAGGCTTGGACGCCCGGTTCTTACTCGTCTCATATGGTCTCTCCCTGTGTACTTGAAAATGCCTGCATTGCGCAGGCCGCCGCCATCCGCTCTACGATCCCATCCCAGATGGTTCTTCAGGTTCTCACGATCACGAAGCAATGCTGCGGCCTCGGCTTGACCTGGCCCAGGGCATGCCTTCTGCCATAACGAAGCGATGCACGCGCCTGGGCCACTGCGATTTTTCGAGGATTACGCGCCGAAGTCTTCCTTCAGTTGCGCTTCCTGCTCTGCGCTCAAGTTTGAGTGCAGCAGTTCTACGGAAACGCCCTTGAAGGCCTCGGCGATGCGGTCTTGTACCGCACCGCTGGAGAGCAGGAAGAGCGCCGACGTACCCTCGGTCACCTCTGCGCGCACTTCTTTAATGAAGTTGTCGTTGATGCCGTAGTCGGCGAATTTGCCGGACAGCGCGCCCATGGCCGCGCCGATCGCCATGCCGAAGAAGGGCACGAAGAAGATCAGGCCGAACAGCATCCCCCAAAACGCGCCGGACAGCGCGCCCGCCCCGGTCAGGCTGCCATGATTGCTCGTGTTGGGCTTCTTCTTGCCCGCCGGCCATGAAACGATCGCAGCGTCCTGCACCTGGATCAGTTGTTGCTTGGACAGATCGACGAGCTTGTTCAGCGCGCCTTGTGCGCCCTCAGCGGTGTCGAACTTCCATACGGTAAGCGTTGCCATCTGTGCGAATCCCTTTCTTGAATCCAGTAGTTGTTATATATGAACGCAGAAATCACCTGCGCTCATCACAAAATGAGGCTGGCCGCCCGCCGATCGTTCAGCGTGCGGCTGCATGGTGTACCTACGCAGCGGCCGTAAGCAGCGCCTCATGCACTTCCTCCACCACGTCGTGGGGGATGCGCGTGTTGAGGAGCACCTCTCCGCCTGCGTTGCGCACTGCCTGAGCGAAGCGGGCCGCCCAGATGTTCTCGAACAACATCGCTGCGGCGGTGGTGTTGGGCTCCAACTCATCGGCAACCATGAGGAGGTCGTCTTCGGCAAGCATCCCGGACAGCTCGCATTCCAGGCTCTCGAGCGGGACGGCGACCTCGGGCGCAAGCTCGCTGCTTTCGAAGATGGTGATGCCGCCGTTGCGATCCTTGCTGAGCACGGCCAGGTCAATCACGCGGATCAACCCGCTGTCGACTAACTCGTTCAGGGCAGGGACAATCTCGCCTCTGAACTGGTTGCCCTCGAAGTAGACAACTAGGTACTCCACTGGGCCAAGTGGTTGGGACATGGACGCTTCTCCTTTCGGTCTCTCTCCAGGGCTCAATGAAGCTAGCGCGGCCAGTCCAGCCCCTGCAGGAGCCAGTCCGGAAGTTGCTCTTCGAGTTGGGTGATGAGCTGGGCGTCGCCGCCGGCTGCGGGCATGGTCCAGATGCCCCAGGCGCCGTCGCGGTTGCTCATGAATGCGATTTGCTGGCCGTTGGGGCTCCACACAGGCAGGCCGTCAAAGGCTTGGTTCTCGGTCAGCCGTCTGACCGCGCCGTCGGCGACGGACATGGAGTACAATTCCCACGTGCCGTCGCGCGAGTCGCTCATGAAGACAATCGATGTTCCATCGGGCGACCAGCGTGGCAGTGAGTCGTTAAAGCCGTCGGTCAACCGGCTGCGGTTGGAGCCGTCGGCGTTGATAGTCCATAGGCCGCAGTTCTGCCCGTTATCGTCGCAGCCCTTGAAGACGATTGCGTCCGAGCTGGGATGCCAGTCTGCGTCCTTGCCGAAGCCGAGGTCTGTGGCCTCAGGGAAGCCGCTGCGGTCATCGCTTGGACGCGGATCCTGGATGTAGACATGCCAGCGGCGGTCGCCGGTGCGGTTGCTGGAGAAGAGAAGTCGGTCGTCGGCTGGGTTCCAGCGCGGGGTGCTGTCTTCCAGAAAATTGGAATAGCGGACGCGGGCATCGGCGCCGAAGTCATAGGCGCTCAGGCCGAGCTGGTCGGACTGCGTGCTACGGAAGGCGAGGATGCCGCCGCCGCGCTGAAGAGAGGGCTGCATGGCGTTGGGGATGATCAACTGAGCGGTGGAGCCGGGCTGCGGCGATACGGCGTAGATGTCTTCAAGTTCGTAGGCGCGATTGCCTTCGAGCAAGCGGCGCGAGCCTGAGAACAGGATCACACTGTCTGCCGGAAGCTCATCCGGCGTTTCGACGATAGCAGCAGAGGGCATTTCAGCCGGGGCAGTTGCAGCAGCAGGGGCAGCCGGCACAGGGGGCGCTGGGATTACCGCCAAATACACATCAAGCTAAGAAGAAGGGAGTTGAAAAAGGAAGCTCTCTGAGCTATA
>CAZYSJ010000227.1:0-4174 GCA_964649875.1 uncultured Caldilineaceae bacterium | reverse complement strand
ACGTGCGCCTGATCGCGCACAAAGCTTTCGGCTATCTCCTGCGCCTTCTCCAGGGTGATCGGCGTATAGGCCTCGTCGCCGAGCGGAATGGCGACGGACAGATCGTTTTCCCACTTTGCCCAATACGCCGCGTCTTCCGGGCTGCACGGCGAGAGATAGCATTTCTCGCCCACAAGCTTCTTGTAATGAGGCATGGCTGCTCCTAATCAGGCGAGACGGGACGCGGCAAGGCGACCGGCCTTTTGGCGAGGACGACTTCCCACACAACCTTGGGTTGGCGATAGCGGCGGATGGTCATCTCTTGGGCGGACAAGCACTGCCAGCCCGTATCGAACAGGGCGTCAAGCGCGATCACGTCGAAGAAGCGCTTGCGGCGCGCGCCCACCTGATAGGTACTCGGCGCGATCTCGTCGTGCCCGCTCGCGCCGAAGTTCACGTCCTGGGTCGAGTTCAGCCGGCAGAGTAACAGCCCGCCGCCGGCAAGACAGCGGCGAATATCCGCGACGATGGCGAGGGTCTGCTCCCACTCGAAGTAGTGCAGGCAGAGGCTGGCGATCACCGCAGGCAGGCTGCGGTCGGCAAAGGGCAGCGGCCGGCGCAAGTCATGCTGCAGCAAGACCGCACCGGGTGCGCGGCGCGCGCACGTCGCCAGCCGCTCGTGCGTCAGTTCCGTGGCGATGACACGATAACCCTTGCCCAGCAGGTAGGCGGTATCGCGGCCGTCCCCGCAGCCTAGCTCCAGGATCGGCGCAGCGGAAGAAGGCGCGCCGATGCGGCGGAGCCACCTGCGCAGCCATAGATCAGCATTCGTAGACATGTTGGTCTTGCCTTGACCGCTTCCGACGCTCGGAGAGCGTAATAGACAGCGCGCCAACAGCCTCGGCTGCTGCCGATTCGATTATAGCCGGGAGAAGCGGATTTGCACAGTTAAGCCGGCGCGTTGCCCAGCAGCGCCGCTCATGCTAGACTGATCAAATCGAACCTGCTGGGCTGTCCCGCCCGCGCCCAGCGCTTAGCCCAGCCCATTCGTCCCGGAAGAAAGCCCCCCAAATGAGTACGAACTTGTCAGACATTTCCGCCCATCTGCCCCCCGACCAAGCGGCCTTGCTCGCACGCAGCCTGTTACCCGGCAGCGCATGGCGGCCATTGACGCTGGAAGAGGTCGACCAAACCTTGCCCCAGCAGTTCGCCCGCATGGTTGCCGCGCATGGCGACCGGCTGCTTGTCCAAAGCCTGGCGCACCGGCTGACTTATCGCCAATTGGACCGCGCCACAAACCAAGTCGCACACGCCGTTCTGCGCGTTGCCGGCCCAGGTCGTGAACCGGCCCCCATCCTGGTCTCCGACGGCGCCTGGTATCCTGTTGCGATCTTCGGCGCGCTCAAAGCCGGGCGACCCTATACGCCGCTGGATGCCAACGAACCGCGCGAACGGCTTGCCTACGTGATCGAAGATACGCGCACGCCCCTCATCCTGGCCGACTCGGGAACGCTCGCCTTGGCCGAATCGCTGGCCCCGCGCGGCTGCCGTGTCGTGAACGTGGAAGAGGCCATGGCCGCGCAAAACGACACCCCAGTCCAAGAAGCGCGTTCGCCCGGCGATATCGCCGCGGTGCTCTACACCTCCGGATCCACCGGAGAGCCGAAGGGCGTCATCAACACCCACCGTGCGATCCTGCAACGCGCTCGCGGCGACACCCTCTGTGACCTGCTCTGTCCCGAAGATCGGGCCGCGTCTATCGGCCTGCGCTTGGGAGTTGTGATCGGCGCCATGGTCGGCGCGGCGCATCTCTCTTTCCCCATTCGCCAATACGGTCTGCGGCAATTTGCCCAGTGGCTAAACGACGAGCGGATCACGTTCCTCAGCGCGGTTGCCACCGGCTTCCGCCAGTTCATCGCTGCGCTTCCCCCAGAACAGACCTTCCCGCACATGCGCATGGTGAGAACCACCAGCGAGCCGGCCTTGCGCGCCGACTTCCTCGCAGCGCAGCGCTTCTTTTCGCCCGATTGCGTCTTTATGAACGCCTTCACTCTGTCCGAAGGCGGCTGGGTCTCCTGCTACTATATTGATCCTGCGGCGCTGCCTGAACACGGCGTCGTGCCCGTCGGCTATGTGGCCGCGGGCAAGACGGTGCGCATTGTCGACGATGCCGGGCAAACGATGCCGCCGGGCGAGGCGGGCGAGATCGCCATCGGCGGAACGGACCTAGCCCTGGGCTACTGGAACCAGCCGGAACTGACCCTGCAGAAATTCCGCGACGACCCAGCCGAACCGGGGAACCGCCTGTACTTCACCGGCGACTTGGGGCGACAATCGCCCGACGGCTGCCTGTTTCACCTGGGGCGCAAGGATTTCCAAGTCAAGATCCGCGGCTATCGCGTCGAGGTCGCAGAGGCGGAGTCCGCGCTGCAAGAACTGCCGTCCGTGGACGACGCCGCGGTTCACCCCTGGGCCGATGCCTACGGCGAACAATATCTGGCCGCCTATATCGTGCCTGCCGCAGAGGCCGCAGAGGGCGTCACGGCGAGTGCGCTGCGGAGCGCCCTGGCCGCCAAACTCCCGGACTACATGTTGCCCACGGCATTCGTGATGCTCGACGCGCTGCCCCATCTGCCCAATGGCAAGGTCAATCGCCGGGCCTTGCCGGAGCCGGAGCGGGCGCGGCCGCAGTTGGCCGGGGAGTACGCGCCGCCGGCTACGCCCCTGGAGGCGCGCCTCGCCGCCATCTGGGCCGAGACCCTCGACTTGCAGCAGGTCGGCGTCACCGACCGCTTCACGGACCTGGGCGGCCACTCCCTCGCCGCCGTCCGCCTCCTCGCCGCCCTCGACGAACTCACCCAGCGCCAACTGCCCTTCTCCGTCCTGCTCGAAGCCGGCACGGTGCGCGAACTGGCCGCCGTGCTCGAGGCCGGCCAGTATGCCCCCGCCTGGTCCTCGCTCGTCACCGTCCAGCCCGGCGACGGCCTCACGCCCCTCTTCCTCGTCCCCGCCGCCGCCTCCACCTCGCTCGGCTTCGCACCCCTCGCCGCCGCCCTCGGCCCCCGGCAGACCGTCTACGCTTTCGACCCCCTGGGCATGGACGGCCACAGCTCGCCCCACGACCGCGTCGAGACTATGGCCGCCCACTACCTTGCCGAGCTGCGCCACATCCAGCCCAACGGCCCCTACCGCCTGGGGGGCCGTTGCTTCGGCGCGCACGTCGCCCTGGAGATGGCCCGCCAACTCGAGCAAGAGGGCGAAACCGTCGCCCTGCTCGCCATCCTCGACGCCGCGCCCCCTGCCGCAGGCCCCTCCTGGTCGCGCGCCGAGTCGATCCTCGACCACCTGCGCAAGGGCTGGCCCCACCTGCTCCGGCGCCTG
The DNA here is from genome assembly GCA_964649875.1 of uncultured Caldilineaceae bacterium. Taxonomy (GTDB): domain Bacteria; phylum Chloroflexota; class Anaerolineae; order Caldilineales; family Caldilineaceae; genus JASGTU01. The sequence goes on along the minus strand of CAZYSJ010000227.1, from coordinate 814 downwards.
CGCCTGCTCTACCTGCGTCGCCGCGGCCAACTCTGGGCCGACCCGCAGCAGGGCCTCTCCCCCGACCACGCCGCCGTCCTCGCCGCTCACCAGGCAGCGCGCCGCCGCTACGTCGCCCAGCCCGTGCAGGCGCGCCTCGTCCTCTACCTCAGCGAAACCTTCGCCCAGGCCATCCCCTTCCGCCGCTGGCACGAACTCGCCGCCGGCGACTACGCCCAAGTCCTACTCCCCGGCATTCCTCATCGCAACATCCTGGGCAACGACGAGGCCTTGCAGGCTATCGCCGGCCATCTGCGCCAAGAACTGGCAGACGGCGCGCAGCTATAACGCAACGCCCAGGCCGCTTCGGCCTGGGCGCAGATTTCTTTGTTTCCCCAATTGTATCTTATATCTTCCGCCCGGCTGACTCTAGCGCGCTGCGGTCTGGGCGGTGCGGCCGCGGTGGCGGTAGATGAGCACGGCCAGCGAAACCGCCACAGCGATGGCCGAGAGCAAGTGCACCACGTTGAACGGCGTGCCGGGGAAGAACCACGAATCCGTGCGCACGAACTCGATCATGAAGCGGCCCGCCGGGTACCAGATCAGGTAAAGCAGCAGGAGATCGCCCGGCCGCAGCCGGTCTTCAAAACGGCGCGATATCCAGAAGAGCAGCCCAAATCCCACGAAGTTCCAGAGCGACTCGTAGAGAAAGAGCGGATGAAAGCGCACGCTTTCGGGATAGGCAGCCAGGTCGTTGTAGGGGGGGATGCGGTGCTCGGCGTCGATGCGCAACCCCCAGGGCAGCGTAGTCGGCGGGCCGTATAGCTCCTGGTTG
>CAZYSJ010000226.1:0-4191 GCA_964649875.1 uncultured Caldilineaceae bacterium | reverse complement strand
CAACGATTGTAGACCCCTTCTATCAAATGGTCACCGTCGCCGACGAGACGGCCCTTGCCTGGGTCAGCCGTAACACGCCGCCCGACAGCCGCTTCCTAGTCAACGGCTTCCTGGCCTATAACGACAGCCTCGTCGTCGGGTCAGATGCGGGCTGGTGGCTGCCCTACTACACACAGCGCGCCAGCAACGTCCCCCCTATCCTCTACAGCATGGAGCGCCTCAGCCCAGGAGTGGACCGGCCCGCTCTACGCCAACTGGTCCTCGACGTGGCCGCGACTCAGGGGGATCCCGCCGCGCTGCGTGTCGTCCTCTGTCAAGGCGAAATATCGCACGTCTACCTGGGCGACCGCCAGGGCCAGGTGGGCTTCGGCGACACCCAGCTCATTCCGTCAGCATGGCTGCAGGGCAGCGAGGATTTCGAACTGCTCCATCGCACCGGCGACGCGCAGGTATGGGAGTTTGATCGCCAGCCCTGCGATCAGACGGCCACGCAATAATTCTCAACTATTTCATAATAATTGACACGGCTCTCCCGCTGTGCTATAGTGCGGCGCAGTAGCCGGTCTTATTGCCTACGCCCCCGCCGGCATCTAGGCTCCCGGCCGTTCGCAGACAGAGGATTTTCAGCCGTGCACGCAGTCAGACAACATATCCTCGAGATTCTCAAGGAACGGTCGTGCGCCACTGTGGCCGACTTGGCCGATAGCCTGCTAATGGCGCCGGTGTCCGTACGCCATCATCTCGATATCCTGCAGGCAGACAACCTGATCTGCGTGGAACGCGTGGAACGCAGCGGCGCCGTCGGGCGACCTCAGCAGGTCTACGCCCTCACCCCAGAAGCCGGCGATCATTTTCCAGACAACTTCGCCGCCCTGGCTCAAGGCCTGTTGCGCCAACTCAAGCAAATCCTCCCACCCGAACAGGTCGAACAGGCCTTCCAGGCCATGGCCCACGATTTTTGTGCAGAATTTGTCGCCGTCGAACTGGCGGACTTGCCCACCGAAGAACGACTCGACCAGGTGGCCGCTTTCCTCAACCAACGTGGCTATTTCGCTCGCTGGGAGGAAGACGCCGGGGCAGAAGACGCCTACCTGCTGCACAAGTGCAACTGCCCCTATGCAGCCATTTCCTCCGACCACCATGAGCTATGCCTCATGGACCAGGCGCTGATCAACGAACTGGTCGGCCAGCCAAGTACGCGCATCGTTTCCATGGCCGAACGCGGGACTTGCTGCACCTATCGCATCACCCGTCACCGGCTTGAGCAGCGTCCCGAGTTTGACATTCCGCTTCAGGTCAGGGCGCTGGCCTCGGCAGGGGAGTAAGGACTTGAAACCGAACCTATCATTCGCCGCAAACGAATACGGCTCGATCGCCATAGCCCCCGTACCCGAGCAGTTCGTCATCGAGCCGATGCACGACAGCTTCGGCCGGCGCATCAACTACATGCGCATCAGCCTGACCGATGCCTGCAATTTGCGCTGCGTCTACTGTATGCCCGAACACATGACCTTCATGCCGCGCCACGCCCTCATGACGCACGACGAGTTGCTCTTCCTCGTCCGTGTCGGGGCCAGCCTCGGCGTTAACAAGATCCGGCTCACCGGCGGCGAGCCAACCATCCGCCCCGACATCGTGCAACTGGTGAGCGCCATTGCCGCCACGCCCGGCATCCTCGACCTCGCTATGACGACCAATGGCGTGCTTCTGGACAAACTCGCACACCCGCTGGCTGAAGCGGGCCTCAAACGCGTCAACATCAGCATTGATACCGTGGAACCCTACAAGTTCCATCACATCACACGCTGGGGCAACATCGAGGACGTCTGGCGCGGCATCCATGCCGCCCAAGAGGCCGGCCTATCCCCCATCAAGCTTAACTGCGTCGTCGTGCGCAACTTCAATGAGAGCGACATCGTCGAGCTGGCGCGCCTGACCCTGGACCACGCGTGGGATGTGCGCTTCATCGAAATGATGCCCTTCGGTGAAGTGACGGGCTTCCAGCAAGAAAACGTGGTCACCTTCCAGGAGATGCGTGATCGCGTCGAAAGCGTCTTTGGCCCGCTGCAAGAGGCCAGCTACGACTACCTCGATCCCAGCCGTCCCTTCCGCATCCCCAACGCCGCGGGCACGTTGGGCTTCATCAGCAGCGTGACCGAGCCTTTCTGCCAGGGCTGCGGCCGCGTGCGTTTGACCGCAGACGGCAAGCTGCGCCTCTGTCTGCTGCGCGATGACGAGGTTGACTTGCTCACGCCGCTGCGCCAAGGCGCAACCTTCGACGAAATGCGGGCGCTGATGGCGGAAGGCGCTTACCACAAACCCTGGGGCCATGGCTTGGCCCAAGGTGTCATAGCCGACAACCGCGCCATGAACCAAATCGGCGGCTAGACAACTTCACAATGGGGATGATTGTTCCTTCTGTGCAACAGCCGGCAGTGCTAAGATGGCAAGATAGACTTACAGAAACTGTGATAGGAACCGAATTCTACCGAGGAGAACGTAACGAATGATCACCATTACTACAACGGCCGCCGAGAAGCTCACCGCCATTATGGACCAGAAGGGCCTCGCCCAGACTCATGGCCTGCGCGTCTTCGTCCAGGGCGGCGGCTGCGGGGGCATGCAGTACGGCATGACCTTCGACGACAACGCGCGTGAGGACGACGAGGTCTACGAGCAAAACGGCCTCAAGGTCATGGTCGATCCTGTCAGCCTCTTTTACATCGACGGCTCCAATATCGATTACATCGACAACCTGATGGGCGGCGGCTTCCACATTGACAACCCCCAGGCTGTCGGCGGCTGCGGCTGCGGCAACAGCTTCCGCACAGCCCACACCCACACCGGCGAAGAGGTGCCCGAAAGCAGTTGCGGACACTAGGTAGCGTTGACATTTCCTCTGGTATGGACGCTCGCTTCTACCTCTAGAAATGTCAACACGGCCTAATCGCCGCCCGCACCCAAGCACGCATCCCAGTGAAGGCGAGGGAGCCAGTCAGACCCTCGCCTTCGTCGCCCTCTGCACATCCCACAGCGGCGGATCAGCGCGCCCGGCCCAGCCTGTGAGACAGAGTGGCAGCAGAAAGGCTTACCATGGAGCAACCCACCGAAACGCCTCTAGAGCAGCGTATCCAGGCCGTACTCGATGGCTATCGGCCCACCCTATACATGGACGGCGGTGATGTGGAATTGCTCGAAGTAGACCCGGACGGAATTGCCCACGTCAAGATGTTGGGCGCCTGCATTGACTGTCCGATTAGCCTGCTCACCATGAAGCTGGGCATTCAGCGCCTGCTCAAAGAGAACTTCACCGAGATTCGCGGCGTTCATGCTGTGACGGACATTGATATTTCGGCGCTGTACAACCGGCGAAACGGGAATAGTCCCTCGTGACGTGTCACGAGTGAGGCGTCATCCGTCAGGACGTGTGCCGTGTGACTTGTGACGCCTGACGTGCACCTGCCCAATTTTCAATTATTATGAAGTACTTCATAATAAATTTGGGCGATACCAGACCCCGTGCTAGAATGCCGGTCGCAGTTCTGTGAAGCGCACTTTTGATCGAAGGAGGCGCCATCGAGCGTGTCGCACTCATCAATCCGAGATTCCGTCTGCCAATTGATACCCGCACCACTGCCCACCTGGGGCTAGCCTATCTGGCTGCCGTGAGCGAACGCCGCGGTGATGAGGTGCGGGTCTTCGATGCCGATGTCGAAGACCAGACGATTGCAGAATTTGTACAAGAGTTCCGCCCCCATCTGGTGGGCATCACGGCGAATACGCCGCAGGTGAAGCAGGCCTGGCGCACGGCGCGCCACATCAAAGAAGTGCACGACTGCCCCATTGTGCTCGGCGGCCCCCACGTCAGTGTCCTGCCCGAGGAAAGCTGCGAGAAGCCCTACGTCGACATCATCGTGCGCGGCGAAGGTGAAGACGCCTGGATCGACATCAGCAATCGCCTCGAATCCTACCTCAAGGACCAGCCCGAGTTTTCGACCGCAGCCTTCATGGACCCCCAACTCGGCATCTTCGCGGACTGCCTAGGCCTGACCTACAAGACCAGCGACGGGCAAATTCACAATAACCCCGACCGCGAGCCTATCGCAGACCTCGATAGCCTGCCCTGGCCAGCCTATCACTACTTCAAGATGGATCGCTACACCAATCTCCAGCCCGCCACCGACCACGTGG
>CAZYSJ010000225.1:0-4192 GCA_964649875.1 uncultured Caldilineaceae bacterium | reverse complement strand
GCGGCCTGACGGGCCTGCCGGAAGACATCTATGAGGCGGCCACCGTGGATGGCGCGAACCGCTGGCAAAAGCTTACTCGCATGACGCTGCCGCTGATGAAGCCGACGATCCTCGCCACGCTGATGCTTGGCTTCATCTACACTCTGCGCGTATTCGATGTGATCTGGGTCATGACAGGCGGCGGCCCGGTGAACGCCACCGAAGTGCTGCCCACCCTGGCCTATCGCGAGTCCTTCAACCGCTTCAACTTCGGTGAGGGCGCCGCCATCAGCGTGATCATGCTCGGTATGCTGCTGGTCGTCGCCGTGTTCTACGTCCGCACGACCAACGAAGAGGAGATGTGATGGCCGTCGAGCGAATTCGACTTCACAGCTCCGAGAGCACCCGGAAGCGCGTGACCAAGAGCATCCTCTTTACGATCGCTTTGGTCGCCACCATCGTGTACATCTTCCCACTCTTCTGGATGGTATCGACGTCGATTAAAGACCCTGCCGACATCATGCGCGACCCGCCGCTGATCCTGCCGCGCAACGTCAATATTGAGATCTACAAAGAGATGTTCGGTTCGCCACCAGAAGGCACGCAGATCCCGGTGGACGGCCTGCGGTACATGAAGAACTCGCTGATTATCGGCGCGGGCACAATGGTCCTGACCATGCTTTTCGCGGTTCCGGCGGCGTACGGGCTGGCGCGGTTCCGGCTGCGCGGCTCGAACATCTTCATGATGCTCTTGCTTGTCACGCAGATGCTGCCCGAAGTGCTGCTCGTCATTCCGATGTTCGTCTTCTTCCGAGAACTGCGCTTCACGAATAACTACACCTCAGTAATCGTCGCGGACGCCGCGCTCACGCTACCCTTCTGCATCCTGATCTTGCGCACCGGCTTTCTGCAAGTCCCGCGCGATCTCGAAGAAGCGGCGCTGATCGACGGAACATCGCGGCTTGGCGCGCTGCGCCGGGTGATTGTGCCGATGGTCCGCCCGAACCTGATCGCGGTCACGCTTTTCGCGTTCCTCGTCGGGTGGGGAGACTTCGTCTTTTCGCTCTCGTTCTTGCAGGATCAGGAACTCCACCCGCTGGCGCTAGGCGTCTACAACTTCATTGGCTACTACCGAATCCGGTGGGAAGGCGTGATGGCCTTTTCCACCATCATCGCAATCCCGGTCGTGATCGTTATTTTGGCCTTACAACGCTACTTCGTCACCGGCCTCACCACAGGCTCTGTGAAATAGCGCGAGGAGAAAGGAGCGCAGCGCGTCTGATAGTCCCTTCTCGTACCGTAATGCAATTTCAGTTGGGTAACGCTCGACAGTGCAAAGGATATGAATCATGAAATCACAATTTGCAAGTCTGTTTCTCATTGTCGCGCTCTTGGTGGTCGCCACGGGTGGCGCCTCACTTGCCAGCGCACAGGATAGCCCTAAGGAAGTAACGATCTGGCACTACTGGGGCGACACGGGTACGAACGCCGAAACGGTCGCTCGCTATAAGGACCTGTGGGAAGCGAGCCAGGACGAGTGCACGCTCAATATTCGCTCGATCCCAACCGCTGACTTCAAGCGCGAGCTGTCGACCGCGATACTCGCCGGGAACACGCCCGACATCGCTGTGATCGACAACCCCGACTTCGCCATGTTCGCCGCGCAGGGTGTGCTGGCAGAACTGGATGAGCGGGTCGCGGAATGGAGCGAGGCGGACGCGTACTATGATGGTCCGTGGTCATCGACCATGTGGGACGGGCACAACTACGGCGTGCCGGTCGGCAGCAACACGCTGGCCCTGTTCATTAACAACGCTCTGGCGGAAGAAGCCGGGCTCGACGTCAGCAATCCGCCCCAGACCTGGGATGAATTCATGGAATGGGCCGCCGCGCTGACCAACCCTGACAATAACCAGTATGGCATCACGCTCCTCGGCGAGCGCAACGAGACCGCAACCTTCATGTGGCTGCCGTTCGTGCAGCAGACCGGCGAAGACATTGACAGCCTGGACAGCGAAGGCGGTCGCGCCGCGCTGCAACTGTATGTCGATCTGGTCGAGAACGGGTACATGTCGCCCGAGGTTGTGAACTATGGCTTTGGGGACATCCCGGGGCAGTTCATGGCCGGAAACGCCGCGATGATGATCAACGGCCCCTGGGTGATCAACAGCCTGGAAGCCGAAACGCCGGACCTGGAATATACCGTCGCGGGCGTGCCTTATCCTGAGGACGGCGAACCGGCTAACGGCCTGGGTGGCGAGAACTTCTCGATCTTCGCCAACAGCGACGTTCAGGACTGCGCGTGGGACTTCATCACGTTCACGCAGGACCCCGAGAACATCGTGGACTGGTACGCCGGGTTGGGCTTCTTGCCTTCGCGCGACTTGCCCGAAGAGCAGACCACCTTCTGGACTGAAGACCCGAATATGGCCGTCTTCCTCGATCAGATGCAGTATGCCCGCGCACGCGGACCGCTGCCGAACTGGCCGGAAGTTTCTGAAATCGTCCAACTGATGATGCAGGAAGCGCTGACGGGACAGGCGTCTGTGGACGACGCGATTTCGAACGCAGGACCGCAGATCGCCGCGATGCTGGGCGAGTAGTTCAGCGCAAGTGCGAGGGGGTAGATTGGACCCAGCAGATCGACTCCTGTGGCCCACTCTCCCCCTCTGGCAGACACGTAGCCACTGCTCCCTGAGACTGCCGTTGGAGGTGCTTCAGGGAGCAGTGGCGCATCACCGTATGCTGCCGGTGCAAATCTTAGCAGCAAAACTTAACGACTCAAAACACCCTGCGCAATCAAGCAACTGACTGGTGAGGATATGATGCCTTTCGATCTTCGACACGTTCCTTTTAGCCGCTACGGCTCCTATATGGCATTCTCGCATCTGGCAGCAGAGCCCGGCACCAACGAGGGGCTTTACCTGCGCACGGTGCATGGCGGCGTGGCCCATCGCATTCTCTTTCGTATCGAAGTACTAGACGGCAGCACCCCTATCGCGGTGACCGAAGATGCGGCGCCAACCTTGCTACGCCTCGTCTCCTCGAAAGGCGTCGTCGAAATCTGCATGGCCGAGCCGAAGGTGATCCGTGTGCGCGGTGAAGGAGTCGGTCTCCGGCTGACACGCCAGCCCATGCCAACGCGCGAAGGTTGGGTCTACGACACGATTACACAGGCCGGAGCACACCGCTGGTCAGTGAATATTCGTGGCGCATTTCGCCAATACATGCTGACCTCGCTGCAAGGCACACTGTCTATCGACGCGCCGTGGGATGATTTAGCCAACCGCTACGTGCAGGTCGACTTTCTGCCAACGAGTCAGGGAACATTTGAGTGCGCCATCGAAGAATACCGGTCGAGTTGGGAACCGCGCGCGTACGCCGAGCCGTTCGATGCGTGCGTGCAGGCAGTTGAGTGCGAGTTTGCGCAGTGGGAATCCGAACAGGTTGGCGTGCCGGACGAACTCACCGAGGCGCGACGTAACGCGGCGTATGTCAATTGGTCGTGCGTCGTGGCGCCGGAAGGGGTGCTACGCCGCCCGGCGATGTTCATGTCCAAGAACTGGATGGACAACGTCTGGAGTTGGGACCACTGTTTCAACGCGCTCGCGTTGGCGGATAAGAATCCTAGGCTCGCATGGGATCAGTTCATGGTGATGTTCGACGCCCAGGACGAATTCGGCGCCCTGCCCGACTATGTCAACGACGTAGAAAGCGTGTGGAACTTTTTCAAGCCACCGATCCACGGCTGGACGCTGCAGCGGCTACTCGAACGAAGTCATGCCCTCGGCGAGGAGCATCTCGCCGAAGCCTACGCCCCGCTCTGCCGTTGGACCAACTGGTGGCTCCACTATCGCGATTCAGATGGAGATGGGCTGCCAGAGTACAATCATGGCAACGACTCAGGGTGGGATAATGCCACGATTTTTGCGCACGGGGTTCCAGTTGAAGCGCCAGACCTGGTTGCATTTCTCGTCTATCAGATGGATGTGCTGTCCGACATCGCCGGGCAGCTTGGCCACGCCGTCGATGCCGAGCAGTGGCGCCGTCGAGCCGATGATCTACTAGAGAAATTGCTCACCGCCTTTTGGCGCGAGGATCACTTCGTCGCGCGGCACGCGCGCAGCCACGAGGAGATTCCCTCCGACAGCCTTATCCTCTACCTGCCACTTCTGCTGGGGAAGCGCCTGCCTGCCGATGTGATCCAGCATCT
>CAZYSJ010000224.1:0-4209 GCA_964649875.1 uncultured Caldilineaceae bacterium | reverse complement strand
CGATTTTTCGACCGCTTCTATGAACTGCTCCAGCGTGACCGGTCCGGCTTCATCAAACTGAAGCGGCTCTCTTGCACTGCTGCCGACGCGCAGGATATCGCCGTCAACGATCAAGCGGCTCCAAGGGCTGTGATAGAGGCCATAGGTTCCATCGGGGTTGCGCGTGAGCAGGAAAAGATAGCGGTCGCCGGAGTGGATGTAGGGATAGTAGCTTTCCCGCGAGATACGCTGGATGAACTCGTTGATAACGCCAGGCACGCGCAACACAATTGGCGTTTGAGCGGCAACCGCGCCATCATCGCGGATTACCTCCTCAACGTGCAGACGGAAATCCGTCGCCGCGCTCTGCGCCGGAGAGAGTCCGTAGGCTGCGCCCATCGGCTGCCCGTTCTGTCCTTCGCCTGCAATATTGTACTGCTCGAGCACATCGCCTACCTCGCCGACGACAATCAGCGAAGCGCAGTCAATGATCTCTTGTAAGCTGTTGGGGACAACCCACCTGAATCCAGCCCAGATGGATGAGCGATCGACAAGGGGCGTGAAGGGGACAACAGGGCGGTTGGTTGCCGTGGGGTCTATCCCGCTGGTGAACTCAGCCGGGGTGTGTTCTTCGACAAAGCGAATCAATTGGTCCAGCGTAACCGGGTCATCGCTTTCACCGAAACGTAGGGGCGAGCGCAACCCATTGCTAACGCGCAAAACGCCCTCCTCATCGATCAGAAAGCGACTCGGCGGCCCATAATGGAAGCCGTAGCTCATGTGATCAGGAGTGGGCGCGAGAAGAAAGAGATAGCGTTCGCCTGGCGCAATCGTCGATTCATGCGTGGACTGCGCCAACTGGTGAAACTCGGCTGTAATTGCGCCAAGCACGCGCACGATGATCGGTTTTCCGGCGGCAATGGTCCCGTCGTCGCGAATGACTTGTTCCACATAGAGTTGGAAGTCCGTCACCGGCAAGCCATGCGGGTAGTAGGTATATGGATCCATTGGGGCGGCGTTTAGTCCGCCATCTTCATTGTAGCCGCCTAGATCTAGGTAGCGAACGGCCGGACCTACCTTGCCGACGAAAATCAGAGGCGATTGTTCCACCAATTGTTCAAGCGATTGCGGCCCAGCAACCGGCGTAAAGAGCCGGCTTACGGGCAGCAATTCGCTGCTTATCAGCGTCAGCAGCAGGACTGCTGTCGCGCAGAGGACGAGCGCAATCCGTCGGACGATAACTCTTTGGGAGAAGGGGGAGCGAGTGGCTTGCCGGTGGTGCAAGATAGAGAGCATCGGGAATCTCCTATAGATATTGGCGGCTGTGACCCAGCCGCCTGCCGGTTCTCTACAAGGGCGCAAAGAAAAACAACAAGAAAACGGCAGAGGACGCAGAAAACAGCAGTATTCTGCGTCCTCTTCGGTAAGCCCTTCCTGAAATACAGCCTATTCACCCTTGACAGCCTGGACGAACTCATCCAGTGTGACAGCCTGGTCCCTGTCGCCAAACTGAAGAGGCTGCTGTTTGCCGTTGCTGACGCGCAGCATCTCGCCATCGATGATCAGCCGGCTCCAGGGTCCGTAGTAGAAGCCGTAAGTCTCACCATCGGGATAGGGCGAAAGCAGAAACAGATAGCGGTCGCCGGTGTAGCTCACGGGATACTCGCCCTCTTGGGACGCCTGCTTCAGCCTCTCTGTGGCATGGCCCAGCCAGCGCAAGACGATCGGCTCGCCACGCGCAATCGTCCCGTCGTCGCGGATCACCTTTTCGACCTGGAGAATAAAGTCCGTAACCGGCCAACCGGGGAGAGCAGTGCCCTGGTCGTCGGTACCGGGGAATTCAAGTTGCCCATCTTCCCCGTAGCCATACACCTCGATATATTGCTCGACTGGCCCTATTTCGCCGATGAAAATCAATGAGGCTTTGTCCACTAGCTCATCTATTGACGGAGGGGGGGCCGTGTCATCGAAACCCGACCCCAGTGGATTGCTCGCAAGCCCACCGTTCGGCGTCGGCACCGGGCTGAGGGGAGCGCTGGCTCCAGGCGGCGTGCAAGTGCCGTAGTAAAGCTGCCGCATATGGCATTCCGTGCCGTCCGAAAACACGCAATAGGCTACTTCTCGGCTGGTACCATCCAGCAGCGGGCGTACTTCCGTACGCCCATTCCATTCGCTGCACAGTAACGAAACTTGAGGAAAGCTGTCGCAGGCGGTCAATGCCAGCATCAATAATGCAGCCCAACCGACGCGAGCCATCAATCTGATAAGGGGTTGGCGCAGAAGGCAGATAGACATAGAGAGATCCTGTTTGTCATTAGTGACCGAACGTGACGATGTAATTACTCGCCCTTGACAGCCTGGATGAACTCCTCCAGCGTGACCGGCTCGGCGACGTCCCAGAACTGAAGGGGCGACTGTGCACCGTTGCTGACGCGCAGCATCTCGCCATCGATGATCAGCCGGCTCCACGGGCCGTAGTAGAAGCCGTAAGTCTCTCCATCGGGATAGGGGGAGAGCAGAAACAGATAGCGGTCGCCGGTGAAGGTGGCGGGATACTCGCCCTCTTGGGACGCCTGCTTCAGTTCCTCTGTGGCGTGTCCTACTACGCGCAAGACGATCGGCTCGCCGCGCGCAATCGTCCCGTCGTCGCGGATCACCTCTTCGACCTGGAGGATAAAGTCTGTTACAGGATAGCCAGGCAAAGGATTGCCCTCAGCGTCTTTGCCGGTTAATTTTAGTTGCCTCTCTTCTCCATAAACACCGACAGTCTCGAGATATTGCTCGACGGGCCCCACTGCGCCGATGAAAATCAACGAGGCTTTATCTACTAACTCATCCAATGACGGAGGAGGGGCAAAACCTGCGAACCCAGACCCCAGTGGTGACCCAAACCCGCCGATCGGCGTCGGCAGCGGGCTGAGGGGAGCGCTGGCTCCAGGCGGCACGCAAGTGCCGTAATAGAACTGCCGTCCATGGCATTCTGTGCCGTCCGCAAATACGCAATAGCTTACTGACAGATCGCTGCCATCCAGCAGCGACCGGTGTTCGATGCGCCCGCCCCATTCACTGCACAGCAGGTAGAAGGGGGGAGGTGCATCAAGACCACAGGCCCCTATGGCCAGCATCAGCAGGAAGCCGTTCACGACACACGCAATCCGTCGGACGATAACTCTTTGGGAGAAGGGGGAGCGAGTGGCTTGCCGGTGGTGCAAGATAGAGAGCATCGGGGATCTCCTGGTTTCTGTGGCCCCTGCCGCTTATCCCCCGCTGCTCAGGTCCGGCGCGGCCGGATTCTGGGAGCAAAGAACGCGCCCCACGGGTTGGGCATCTCCCCCACGGGGATGTCGATCAGCGTGGGGACGCCGGCGGCAAAACCCCGGCGGATGGCGGCGCGCACCTCTTCGGGAGAATGGGCGCGCAAACCCTGCGCGCCGAAGGCTTCGGCCAGCTTGACGAAGTCCGGGTTAGCGAGGTCGGTGGCGATGATGCGGTTATTATAACTCTCTTTCTGCGTGCGGCGCACGTTGCCGTAAGCCCCGTCGTTGAAGAGGAGCGTGACGACGGGAATCTTGTGCTGCACGGCTGTGGCAAGCTCCGTGGCCCCGAAGAGGAAGCCGCCGTCGCCGGTCACCGACAGCACCGGCTTGTCCGGGTTGGCGACCTTGACGCCCAGCGCCGCGGGGAAGCCCCAGCCCAGCGTGCCCTGGTAGCCGGTGGTGACGCAGGTGCGAGGCTGGTAGAACGGCATGGCGTAGCGCGCCACATACGAGATCTGCGTCATCTCCTCCACGTAGAAGCCGTCGTCGGGCAGTTCCTCGCGGATGACCCGCACGTAGGACATCTGCGGCTCGAGGCGGTCCATGCGCGCCTGCACCTCGGCCTTGAGGCTGCGCAGTTCGTCGCGGCGCGAGGGGCGGACGGGCGAGCGCTTCTCCACGGCGGGGATCAGTGCGGCCAGCGCCTCCTTGGCGTCGGCTAGGATGCTGACGGCGGGCGGCGTAATGCGGCCATGCTCTTCAGGGTCGATGTCGATGCGGACGATGCGCAGGTCGTCGTCGTAGCCCCAGTTGAGCAGCGGCGATTGCAGCCGCGTGCCCACGGCTAGGACGGCGTCGGCGGTCTCCCACACCTTATGGCCGCCGGTGAGGGTGAGACTGTAGTCGTGGCGGTCGCTGACGATGCCGCGTCCGTTGTAGGTGGCGCAGATGGGGGCTTGCAGCAGCTCGGCCA
>CAZYSJ010000223.1:0-4232 GCA_964649875.1 uncultured Caldilineaceae bacterium | reverse complement strand
TGGCGCCATTGCTCAGAGCCTCCTCGTAGATGACGACCGTCGTGCCATAGAGGAGTTTGCCCACGGGCGGGTTGCCGGCGGAGACACCGGGGCGGGCGCGAACGTTGAGGGCATTGGCAGTGACCACGCCCCGTCGAGCGCTTCCCGGCGGCGTGACGGGAGGAGTCACATCCAGCAGGCGAATCCAGCCGCTGTGAACCCAGCGCCCGCTTCCGATGCGGTACCAGGTGGCCCCGGCGACAGCGACATCTTCATAGATAAGCACCTCGCTGTTGTAGCGAAGCTGCCCAACCACGGCATAGTTGGTTCCAGGCCCGCTGCGCACGTTGAGCACATTGGCCACGACGACGCCGCGTCGCACGTCTGCAGGAGGCGGCTCAGGCGGAGGCGGCGGGGGAGGCGGAGTCGCTTCCCCGATCTCGACGCCGCGCAGGGCGGATGGAGTGATAGCCGCCGTAGCGCTTGCCGGAATCCAGTCGTAGCTGCCGGTCTGATACCAGAGTTGCCCGCCCACTTCGACTTCCTGGCGCACGGCCAAGTAGGCGCCCAAGGCCAGATAGCGGGATACTGTAATTCCACCCGGCTGGGTGTACGTGCGCGCCCATGCCCACATGGGCCGCACATAGGCAAATGGCAGCCATGGCGGCAGACCGGAGGTGATTTGCCCAGCCTCCACAGGAGCGCTAACGGCGCCCGCTGTCACGCTTGCCGGGGGCTGTGGTGTCACAGCGCTATCCGGATCGTTCACCGGAGGGGCGATCTCAAGGGGGAAGACGCCCAGCGGCACGATGCGATAATCCTCGGCGTCCACCAGGTCTACGTGGACGCGGTACGGGCCCGGCTTGCGATACTCGAAGAGCCATTCAGCGTGGGCCGATGCCGACTCCGGATCGCCGTCCTGGGGCGTCCACCATCGGACGTTGCCTGCCCCGCCATCAACCCGCACACGGTGCCAATCCCGAACATCATCGAGGCCGACCTCTACGGAGAGCTCCAGGGTCTTTTCGGGGGTAGTCCACACCTTGAACAGCGTAAGCACAGGATAAGTGTCCATAATGGACGTATCATGCCCTTGCTCTTCGACGATGGTTGAGGTCATCCAGTCGCCCCACGTCAGTGTGGCGATATAGGGGCCCTCCCCCGCATAGTTGTGCTCGGCCAGAACTAGAGATGGCTCAGAGGCCCAAGTATCCATCGTCGGCGCACAGACAAGGCCAAGTTCGATGGTTGTTCCATCTCCCGTTTGAAGAGAGGCAGGCCCACATGCGCCCGCTCGTTCATCACGAGGAGCAGGGAAGAGGAGTTGGAACTGGACCGTATTCGCTTGTTCGGTGGGCACTACGCGCAGACGTGCCGTCATTTCCATTGGTTCGTCTCCTTCGCCGGTCCGCCTGCGAGTCAGCCGAGCATCTGGCGTTCCCGAGGCGGCTCAGGCCATTCAGCGACAAGATGCGACACACAGATTGCGAATAAGCAACAATCTAGCCACATCACTTGTTAATGTTGACGATAAATGAACGATTCTGATACTATGAATTTTGCAGGCAGAGACCCTGTTGTCCACGCGGATTGCGGAGAGCGAAGGTCGCCGCTGCAATAGTCCATTTGTCGCAAAAAGAAACCCTCCAGGACACAACCTGGAGGGTTAGCGGCAGAACGCAAGAATGGCTATTGACGTCGTGATGGACTATCCCACACAGCGGGGTTGACCACATCCGGCGGCCGCTCCCCGCGGAAAAAGGCCAGCACGCGCTCCACTGCCAGTTCTTCGATGCGGACGCGGCCCTCAATGGTAAGGGTAGCACTATGAGGAGTCGCAAGGATCAAAGGATGGTTACGCAGCCGGGAATCCGCGAGGGGCGGCTCCGGGTCGAAGACATCGATGCCTGCGCCGGCCAGCTTCCCCGAATCGACGGCTTCAAGCAAAGCCTCGACATCGACCAGCGGACCGCGAGCCAAGTTGAGCAGGAAGGCGCCCGGCTTCATCAACGCGATGCGTTCCCGATTGATGAGCCGGTAGGTCTCCGGGGTCACCGGAGCGTGCAGGCTGACGAAATCAGAGCGGCGAAGAACGTCTTCCAGAGTGGCAGGCGTGACGCCGAACGCAGCCGCCTGCTCCTCCGTGACAAAGGGATCGTAGGCGAGGACCTCCATATCGAACCCCCCACGGCAGATCCGCGCCACACGCCGCCCAATACGCCCAAGACCGATCAGGCCCAGCGTCTTGCTGCGCACCTCCACGCCGATCAGCACGCCGCCGCGCGGGCCAAAGCGCCCTTGGGCCAGCGCGTCATTGCCCTGTTTGACCCTCTTCGCCAGGTTCAACAACATAGCGACGGTGTGCTCTGCGGTCGATTCGGTGGGCCCGTCCGGCGTGTTACAGACGACGACGCCACAGCGTGTAGCATCTTCCAGGTTGACGTTATCCACGCCGATGCCGGTGCGCTGAAGGATGCGCAGATTTGGCAGTTGCTCGAAGACGGCAGCGTCGTAGGGCGTCACCGAATGGGCAAAAAGCGCCTGTGCGGGGAGTGCGTTGGACCAGGGCGCGGCCGGAGGCTGGGCAGCCTCGATCAGGGCGACGTGGCTGGGGATTCGCTCCAGTGCCGTGGAGAAAAACGGAACTTCACGCCAAACGTGGGTCAGCGTGTCCAGACTCATGGAGTTTTCGCCTTTCTGAGTCGCCTATTTCCAGGTGAAGGAACGCAGTTCACTGGGCGGGCTGGCCGCTTCCAGTGCGAACTGGCTGCTGACGCCGGGCTTGACGCGCACTACGGAGACTTGCCAGGCGTATTCAGCCGTCTCGCCCTGAGCCGGAGCCAACTCGATATCCAGCCGGTAGCTGGTTGCTTTGGTCCAGATGCTGGGGACGGTTTGCGCCGCTCCGCTGACGGGGTAGACCAAGAGGACGTACCACTCATTCGGTTCGAGTATGTCCACGCTGATCCAACGCAGCAACACGGCCTCCTCCCGGCTCAATACGGAGTTGTCAGGCGGGCCTATCAGCCGAGGCTGGATATAGATGGTCTCAGCCGGAGGAATGGCGGGCTGGGCTCCCCCACTGACCGGCGTGGGCGTCGCTTCTGCGGAAGAGGCCAGGACTTCAGCCGGCACCTGGCGCACGGGGATCACCAGCACCTGGCCGGGCTGGATCAGCGCGTTCGCCGACAGGCCGTTGGCGCGCTGAATATCCTCGATCGTGCCGCCAAAGCGCGTGGCGATAGAAACAATGGTATCCCCAGCCTCGACGGTGTACTCGAACTGCGATGCCACCGGGGAGGCGGCCTCTTCTGCGGAGCGAGTAATGGGAATGAATAGCTCGTCGCCTGCGCGGATCAGCTCGTTTTGCAGATTGTTCGCGGCCTGAATCTCGTCGACTGTTACACCGTACAGGCCGGCAATGCCAAGCAACGTCTCGCCCGCACGCACCGTGTGTTTGACCACGCCGTCCGATCGCACCTCGGGCGTAGGTACGGCCGTTGGGGCTGGCTCCGACGTAGCCTCGACAGTCAGGGTTACGGCTGAAGTCGGGGACAATACGGGAATATTGGTTGGGAGCAGTTGCTCGCCTGCCTGCTCGGATTCCGCTGCTTGGCGCGGTTGACTCGCTATGCGCCACCAGAAGGCAAGCACAGCCAGCACCGCCAGGACGAGCAGTGCATCGATCCAGGACACCCGCTGCCTGCGCCGCTGGGGGGTGCGCAAATCGTGGCCGCACATGAAGCAACTCTCTGCGTCACGCGCTACACGGGTACCGCAATTGGGACATCGTCGCTCGGCGACTGCCGTCGACATCTGCTCTTGAGCCATTGACGGAATTATAGCACTGATGTTTCGTCGAGGCGAAACGAGTTTAGTCCGGTCGGATCTGCCCGTTACGGCAGAACGGCGGATGGGAGTATCCCATCCGCCATCGGTTTCGCTTCCTAGGCGATTCGTCTCCGCTTTCGACCCCAGAAGGAGTCGCTCGGGATGCTATTCACGCTGCGACAGCAAGTAGGCGACGAGATCTGCCAATGCCTGGTCATCGAGGATATCGCGATAATTCTGCGGCATCACGTTGGACGGGTATCCGGCATTCACAAAGGCATTAGGACTGACGATGCTGTTGTAAAGATAGTGAGCGGGGCTTTCTCCCGGCACACGGTTGGCTGCTGTGTCGCCGACATGGAACCATGTGGGCCCGGTCATCTGCTGGTTGGGGTCCAAGGCATGGCAGCCGATGCAGGCAT
>CAZYSJ010000222.1:0-4269 GCA_964649875.1 uncultured Caldilineaceae bacterium | reverse complement strand
CGCCGCTTCTGCAGCGGAAGCCGCATGCCTAAGAAATCGGCCTGCGAGATGTGAAGGGCGGACAATCGCAAAAGCGGTCTCGGCGATGGAACGCGTTTAGCTTGTTGCCCTGGATTTGCGGTAAACTTGGCGTGGCGCGGGCAGAGTCGCATGGGCCGGCGCCAAAATGAAATGTCCCGAACGCGGGGCTAGCGGGGGAGAAGAAATCATGCGCGTGTTGTTGGTGGGAAACGGCGGACGCGAACATGCGCTGGCGTGGAAACTGAGCCAATCGCCGCGGGTGAGCGCGATCTATGCGGCGCCGGGCAATGGCGGGACCGCCACGCTCGCCAAGACGCAGAATGTAGCGGTGGCCGCCGAGGACATTGACGGGCTGGTTGCGTTCGCGACAGCGCAGCGCATCGACCTGACCGTCGTCGGGCCGGAAGCGCCGCTCGTCGCCGGCCTGGTCGACGCGCTGCACGCCGCGGGGTTGGCCGTATTTGGCCCGACCCAGGCTGCGGCGCAGATCGAGGGGTCGAAGGTCTTTGCCAAGCGCTTTATGCAGGAAACGGGCATCCCCACGGGGCGAGCCGAGATCTTCCGAGATGCGGCTGAAGCTGCGGCCTACGTAGAGTCGCTCGACGACCTGCCGGTGATCAAGGCGAGCGGGCTTGCCGCGGGCAAAGGCGTGATCCTGCCGGAGAGCAAGGCGGAGGCGCTGGCCGCGCTGCGGTCGATTTTGGTCGACCGCCAGTTTGGCGATGCCGGCGATGCCGTGCTGATTGAGGAGCGCTTATCCGGGCCGGAGGTATCGGTGCTGGCCTTTTGTGACGGCGAGTCGGTGCGCATCATGCCGGCGGCGCAGGATCACAAGCGGCTGATGGACGGCGACCGCGGGCCGAATACGGGTGGCATGGGCGCGTTTGCGCCGTCGCCTTTGGCGACGCCGGCGTTGCTGGAACAGGCGGAGCGGGAGGTGCTTCTGCCGGCGGTGCGCGGGCTGGCCGCGCGCGGCGCGCCGTATGTGGGCGTGCTCTATGCCGGGCTGATCTTGACCGCGGACGGCCCAAAGACGCTGGAGTTCAATTGCCGCTTCGGCGACCCGGAGACGCAGGTGATCTTGCCGCTGTTGGAAAGCGACCTGCCGGAGGTGATGCTGGCTTGCGTCGAAGGACGGCTGGCCGACGTGCAGCTTCGTTGGAGCGACGCTGCCGCGCTCACGGTCGTGCTAGCGTCGGGCGGGTATCCGGGCAAGTACGCAACCGGCCTGCCCATCGAGGGCGTCGAGCAGGCGGAGGCGCAGGGTTGCACCGTATTCCATGCGGGCACAGCCGTACGCGAGGGCGTGTTGCAGACTGCGGGCGGCCGCGTGCTGGCAGTATCGGCGACAGGCGCTGGCTTGGCGGAAGCGGCAGAGCGCGCCTATGCGGGCGCGGCGGAGATTGGGTTTGAGGGATGCCATTACCGGCGCGACATCGGACGGTCTGCGCTGCATAACGCCGGCGCGCCGTAACGCAGCGAAGATAGGCTTCAGGGGGCGGAGAACTGGGCGAATATGCCGAAACGAACAGACATCTCATCGATCTTGATTATCGGGTCCGGGCCGATTGTGATCGGCCAGGCTTGTGAATTCGACTATTCGGGTGCGCAGGCGTGCAAGGCGCTGCGCCAAGAGGGCTACCGTGTAATTCTCGTCAACTCGAATCCGGCGACGATCATGACCGACCCGGAGATGGCGGATGCGACGTATGTCGAGCCGCTGACCGTGGAGGTGGTCGAGAAGATCATCGAGAAGGAGCGCCCCGACGCACTGCTGCCTACGGTGGGCGGGCAGACCGGCTTGAACCTGGCCGTGGCGTTGGCCGAAGCAGGCGTGCTCGACAAGTATGGCGTGGAACTGATTGGGGCGAACCTGCGGGCCATGCAGGTGGCCGAGGATCGCGACCGTTTCAAGCGCGCCATGGAAGAAGTAGGCCTGGAGTCTCCGCGCAGCGGCATCGCCCACAGCCTGGAGGAGGCGCGGCGCATCGCCCAGGAGTTGATCGGGCGCTATCCGATTTTCGTGCGGCCAAGCTTTACGCTGGGCGGCAGCGGCGCGGGCACGGTCTTCACGCCGCAGGAGTTCGATGAGAAGGTGGCGTGGGGGCTGCGCGAAAGTCCCGTGCATACGGTGTTGATCGAGGAGTCGCTGATCGGCTGGAAGGAATTCGAGCTGGAGGTGATGCGCGACCGCGCCGACAATTTCGTGGTGGTTTGCACCATCGAAAACCTGGACGCGATGGGCGTGCATACGGGCGACAGCATCACCGTGGCCCCGGCGCAAACGTTGACCGACAAGGAGTACCAGCGGCTGCGCGACCAAGCGCGGCTGGTGATGAGCGCGGTCGGCGTGGAGACCGGCGGCAGCAACGTCCAGTTTGCCGTCGATCCGGAGTCGGGCCGGGTGGTGGTGATCGAGATGAACCCGCGCGTGTCGCGTTCGAGCGCGCTGGCGTCGAAGGCGACCGGCTTTGCGATCGCCAAGCTGGCGGCGAAAGTGGCCGTGGGCTATACGCTGGACGAACTTAAGAACGACATTACGCAGCAGACGGTAGCGGCGTTTGAGCCGTCCATCGACTATGTGGTGGTCAAGATTCCGCGCTGGGCCTTCGAGAAGTTCCCCGGCGTGGACCGCGAGTTGGGGCCGCAGATGAAGTCGGTGGGCGAGGTGATGTCGATTGGTCGCACCTTCAAGGAGGCGCTGCAGAAAGGCGTGCGCAGCCTGGAGATCGACCGCGATGGTCTGGGGCTTGTAGCGCGCGACGAGGACGGTCACTTCCGCGGTTATGAGCCGGGCGTTTCGCTGCATGACCTGTTGCGCGTGCCCAACCGCGACCGGCTCTTCGCCGTATACGAGGCGTTGATGTGCGGGGACAGCCCGGCCACGGTGTGCCAGCTTACGGCCTACGATCCCTGGTTTGTGACGCAGATGGCCGAGATCGCAGAGATGGAACGGTCGATCCGGACGCTGGATGCGGAGACGGTGCGCCGCGCCAAGCGCATGGGCTTCAGCGATAGCCAGCTTGCGCGCATTGTGCGCGAGACGCAGGCCGCTCAAGACGGCGCTGCGCCGGTGACGGAGCAGGATGTGCGAGCTCTGCGCTCGGAACTGGGGCTGCTGCCGACCTACCATCAGGTGGATACGTGTGCGGCGGAGTTTGAGGCGTACACGCCCTATCTGTACAGCAGCTATGAAAGCGCGGGCGAGGCCGGGCCGACAGACCGCAAGAAGGTCATCATTTTGGGCGGCGGGCCGAACCGCATCGGGCAGGGCATCGAGTTTGATTATTGCTGCTGCCATGCCAGCTACGCGCTGCAAGACCTCGGCTACGAGACGATCATGGTCAACTGCAACCCGGAGACAGTGAGTACGGACTATGACACCAGCGACCGGTTGTATTTCGAGCCGCTGACGCTGGAGGATGTGCTCAACATTGTGGAGCGCGAGCGGGCGAGCGGCGAATTGCTTGGCTTGGTGGTGCAGTTCGGCGGGCAGACGCCGCTCAATTTGGCGACGAGTTTGCAGGCGGCGGGCGCGCCGATCTTGGGGACGCCGCCCGACGCCATCGACTTGGCCGAGGATCGCGACCGCTTTGGCGAACTCTTGGAGAAGCTGGAGATTCCGGCGCCGGCGCACGGTACGGCGCGCACGACCGAGGAAGCCGTAGAAGTGGCGCGGCGCATCGGCTACCCGGTGGTGGTGCGCCCGTCCTACGTGCTGGGCGGGCGTGCGATGGCCATAGTCGACGATGAGGAGGCGCTGCGCCGCTATATGGTGGAGGCCATGGCCGTCTCGTCGCAGAAGTCGATCCTGATCGACCAGTTCTTGGAGGACGCCTTCGAGATCGACGTGGATGCGCTGTGCGACGGGGAGCGCGTGGTCGTGGGCGGCATCATGCAGCACATCGAGGAGGCGGGCATCCACAGCGGCGACAGCGCCTGCGTGCTGCCGCCCTACAAGATCAGCAGCTACCACCTCAATATCATCCGCGAGTACACGACCAAGATGGGGCTGGCGCTGGGCGTGCGCGGGTTGATGAACATGCAGTACGCCATCAAAGATGATGTTGTGTATGTGCTGGAGGTGAACCCGCGCGCCAGCCGCACGGTCCCGTTCGTGAGCAAGGCCACGGGTTTGCCGCTGGCGAAGGTGGCGGCCAAGGTGATGGCGGGAAAGACGCTGGCCGAACTGGGCGTCACGGAGGAGCCGGAACTGGACGGCTTCTTCGTCAAGGAGGCGGTGCTGCC
>CAZYSJ010000221.1:0-4319 GCA_964649875.1 uncultured Caldilineaceae bacterium | reverse complement strand
GCAGCCTATTTCGTCTCGTAATTGCGCTTAGCGTCTTCGTCTGGTGCTATGATCGAGCGCTCTGTCCGTTCTTATCCGACGCCATTTCTCCTGCTTACGAAGCTGCAGCGGCCGCGACCTGCAGCGGTGGAAGTGTCACGCCCGCGCTTACTCGAAAGCCTGTCCGCCGGTCTGACCTGTCCGCTGGTTTTGGTGTCCGCATCGGCCGGATACGGCAAGACAACGGCCGTCAACCAATGGCTCAATTCGCTTGACCTACCGATTGCCTGGATCTCGCTCGACGAACGCGACGGCGATCTGGCAACCTTCCTGGGCTACTTCCTTGCCGCCCTGCGCACCGTCTATCCAGATGCCGGAGAGATCACTCGCTTGATGGCTAAAGGGCCTGTGCTGCCGTCGCCAAGCCGGCTGGCAGATGCGCTACTCCACGATCTGGCCGAATTGCCGGGCCCTCTTATACTGGCGCTAGACGACTACCACGCGATTCGTACCCTGGACGTGCACACTGTGATGGCGAGGCTGGCGCAGTACATTCCCGCGGGCTTCCATCTCGTCGTGGTGACGCGGGTCGACCCGTCGTGGCCGTTGGAGCGGCTACGCAGCCGACGGCAAATCGTCGAACTGCGCAGCGCAGACTTGCGCTTTACGATAGAGGAAGCGACCGAGCTGCTCATGCGGATGTTGGGGCCAGAGGTCACCCCTGAAACGGCTGCGCTGCTGGAGGAAGGCACGGAGGGATGGGCGGCAGGCCTGCAACTGGCTGCCCTTTCGCTGCGCGGCCAGAGCGATCCTGTATCGGCTGTCAGGCGGCTCAGCCAGAGCAACAGCCAACTGGTGATAGATTACCTGACCGCCGAGGTGCTGCATGGACTGCCGGATGATCAGCGTGCGTTTCTGCTCCAAACATCGCTGCTGGATCGGTTCTGCGCTCCTTTGTGTGATGCGATCCGGGCCACAAGCGATCCAGCATGGGCGGGCGACGAGATGTTGCAGGCGGTTCGCCGCTCGAACCTGTTTCTTGTACCGTTCGGTGAAGAAGGCGTTTGGTATCGCTACCATCCGCTATTCCGCAATCTGTTGCGCATGAGGCTGCCGCAGGCGTATGGGGAAGCGGACATACGCGCCATGCACGTGCGCGCTAGCGCCTGGTTTGCCGGACAGGGGCTGCTGGATGAAGCGATTGGCCACTCTCTACAAGCTGGGGACGTCGAGGGCGCGGCGGCGCTCGTCGAAGACCACGTGCACCAGGCGTTGGACCGGGAAACCTGGAGGCTGCTAGAGCGATGGATCAGGCTGCTCCCCCCGGAAATGCTGCAGCGCCCACGCCTACTGGTGGCACAGGCATGGCTCAACTTCATTCGATATCAACCTGTCTCAATCGGCGCACTGATCGACGCCGCTGAGGAGGCCATGACCGGGAATGCGGCGACCAGAGGCGCCAAGGCGGAGATGTTGCGCGGCGAGATCGCGGCGCTGCGCTCCGGAATCGCGTATACCGTCAATGACGTGGAGCACGTACTTAGCTGGGCGGAAGAGGCGCTGCCGCGCCTGCGACCTGACATGCAGTACGTCATGGGCTTGGCGCAGTTCTACTATATCAGCGGGCTTCATACAACCGGGCATTCCGCTGAGGCGGCAGAGTTTGCACACAGGCAGCTTGGTCTTCAGCGAGAAAGACCGGCAGTGATGCTGCGCGTGCTGCTGGCGCTATGCAATGTGTACTACGAAAACGCCAATGTCCCGGCTTTGCACGCGGCGGCCGCTACCTTCGTACACGTGGCGCGCGAGGCGGGGTTGGGCCTCAGCATCGCTTGGGCGCAATACGCACTGGGTTGGCCCCAGTACCAGCGTAATGACCTGGCCGAAGCGGAGGCGTCTTTTCGCAACTTCGCTGCCATCGCGCCGGTAGCGCATGGTCGGGCGCTGATCGACGGCTACACCGGACTTGCGCGCACGTTATCGGCGCAGGGACGGCCAGACGAGGCGCTGGCTGCGGTCGCTGAGCTGCGCCAGCACGTGATCGAGCGGGGCATGTTTGCGCTGACGCCCGTCGTCGATTCGCTGCATCAGCATATCCTGCTAGAGCATGATCCCCAGGCCGCATTGGCTGCGCATTTCCAGGCTCCGGAGGTTCCGGTGTCCATTGAGTTCTGGGAGCAGCCGGCGCTGACATATGTGCGTACTATGTTGACCCGCGGCGTTTCAGGCGAGCTGTCGCTGGCAGAAAGAGAGCTCGCCGGCTGCCGGGCGAATGCATCGGCGCGTTATTCCCTGCGAGCCCTGATCGAAGTGGAGACTCTGCAGGCGCTGGTCTACGCTGCCCAAGGCGACGAAGTATCGGCGCTGGCTTCGCTGCGCCGAGCAGTCGAGCCGGCGGCGTCGGGGGGAGCGCTTCGGCTTTTAGCAGACTGCGGGCAAGGGCTGGCTGGTTTGCTTCAGACGCTTGCAGATGCAGGAGTGGCCCCAAGTTATGTGCAGCAAGTCCTGGCCGTGCTGAACCCGCCGGCCACTCTTGCATTGGCGTCTGACAACGGTTTGCGTCGCGAACCGTTAACTTCGGACGGGCCGGCAGCAACGCTGACCAACCGCGAGATTGACGTGCTCGTCTTGCTGGCGCAGCGTATGTCCGATAAGGAAATTGCTGAACGGCTTGTGCTGTCGCCGGAGACAGTGAAGAAGCACACGGTCAGCATCTACCGTAAGCTGGGCGTACATAACCGGCGCGCTGCGGCGTTGCAGGCTCGCGTCCTGGGCCTGGTATGATCCGCAAGCAGTAAGTAGGAACTCTCTCCATCTGTTTGACTACCCCCAAAGTTACCCCCTTTTGGGTACTGCCCATCGCCTCCCAGAGTCGATACAATCTGACAAATCGTCGCTGATCGGTCTGAGATTCCGTGCACGGAAGACAGGCCGTTCGGTTAGGACATGGCGCATGACCCGAACAGAGCCTGCTCATGATTATCGGATACTTGTGGAAGGGGCGATGGAACCAGCCTGGTCAGAATGCCTGGCCGGACTCGTCATTGTCGTAGACGAGCAGCCCGGGCAGCCGCTGGTTAGCGTGCTGAGCGGCATGCTGCCGGACCAGGCCGCGCTGTACGGCGTGCTCAACACCTTGTATATGCTCAACTTGCCGATCTTGTTGGTCGAACGTCGTCCGAGGACAGACCAGTGATGCTTGCAGTCACTTATTCCGAGTTGAACCAGCCGGTCATGGGACAGCGCCCCGATCTGGCGCCGCCTGCGTTTCATCTGCTGGCCAAGCCGACGGGCGCGGCCTGCAATCTGGACTGCGCCTACTGCTTCTTCCTGGACAAGGAAGTCTTCTACCCCGGCAGCAAGTTTCGCATGAGCGAGCCTGTGCTGGAGCAATATATCCGTCAACTCATTGAGTCGCACCAGACCAACAGTGTGAACGTCGCCTGGCAGGGCGGTGAGCCGACTTTGATGGGACTGGGTTTCTACCGGCGCACCATGGACCTGGTGGAAAAATACCGACGGCCTGGGATGACCTTCTTGCACACGATGCAGACCAACGGCACGCTGCTGGATGACGAGTGGGGGGATTTCTTTACACAGCACAACTTCTTGATAGGCGTCAGCATCGATGGGCCGCAACCACTGCATGACATCTATCGCGTGGACAAGGGGGGCGGGCCGACCTTTGACAAGGTGATGCGTGGACTGCGCGTGTTGCAGAAACATGGCGTCGATTTCAATGTGCTGACCACCGTCAACCGAGTCAATGCCGACTTCCCGCTGGAGGTCTACCGCTTCCTGCGCGACGAGGCGGGCGCGACCTGGATGCAGTTCATCCCAGTGGTGGAACGTATCAACGCCGATGGGCTGACTTTATACCAGCGAGGGACGACAGTCTCCGAGCGCTCGGTGCTGCCGGAGCAGTTTGGCCGCTTCCTATGCACCATCTTTGACGAGTGGGTACGTCACGATGTGGGGACTATCTTCGTGCAGTCGTTCGAGGCGACGCTGCGCAACTGGCTGGACTTGGGCGCTTCGGGGATGTGCGTCTTCAACGAGACCTGCGGCGCTGGGCTGGCCATCGAGCACAACGGCGATCTGTACTC
The DNA here is from genome assembly GCA_964649875.1 of uncultured Caldilineaceae bacterium. Lineage (GTDB taxonomy): Bacteria > Chloroflexota > Anaerolineae > Caldilineales > Caldilineaceae > JASGTU01. The sequence continues at coordinate 234 of CAZYSJ010000221.1, read as the reverse complement.
GTGCGATCATTTTGTAGAACCAGACTTCCTGCTGGGCAACATCCAGAAGCGGCATATGATCGAGCTAGTGTCGTCGCCGGCGCAGATCAAGTTCGGCCAGGACAAGCGCGACACGCTGCCTAAGTATTGCCGGGAGTGTGACGTGCGCTTTGCCTGCCACGGCGAGTGCCCCAAGAACCGCTTCATCCTGACGCCGGACGGCGAGCTGGGTCTCAACTATCTGTGCGCCGGGTT
>CAZYSJ010000220.1:0-4368 GCA_964649875.1 uncultured Caldilineaceae bacterium | reverse complement strand
GCCAATACAGCCATCGCCTGCCCACGCGGCGCAGCGCCATGCAGGCCTGGGCCAACCCGAACCCCTATTATGAATTCCTCAGCCGGCAGTTGGATGTCGCCGTCGCCCTGCCCAATGGCCGCGCCTTTGCCGACTTTGCACACCGCGTGCAGGATGCGCAGCGCGGGGTCGTGCTCGGCGAGATCACGCCGCAAGACGCCGTTCAGATTGTGCGCGGGCCGGAGTAAAGCATCCCTGGTTATAGACAGGGCGACTGTTACGCCGCCATCGAGAAATGCGTGCAATACACAGTGTAAAAAAAACGGGGAGATGCCGGTTCGTTCCGGCGTCTCCCCGTTCTCTGTTCTGCTGTCCGTCGCTCCAACCGCTGCGGCTGGGCGGCGCTTACCTCAACTGCACCTACTTCAACTGCACTGTCGCGCCTTCGGCCTCGAGCTTGGCCTTGGCATCGGCGGCTGCGTCCTTGCTGATAGCCTGCAAGATTGTGGAAGGGGCGCTCTCGACGACTTCCTTGGCCTCTTTCAGGCCCAGGTTGGTGATGGCGCGCACTGCCTTAATGACGTTGATCTTCTTGGCGCCGACATCGGCCAGAACGACGTCAAACTCGGTCTGCTCTTCTTCGGCCTCGGCTGCTGCTGCGCCGCCGCCGGCTGCGCCTGCTGCGGCCATGGCGACCGGCGCCGCTGCGCTGACGCCCCAGGCCTCTTCCAACATCTTGACCAGCTCCGCCGCCTCAAGCAGCGTCAGGCCGTCCAACTGTTCCTTGATTGCTGACAGATCAGCCATTGTAGTTTTTCCTCCCGATTAAGGTTGTATCGCCCTGCACAACACAGGGGCCAATTCTCGTGCGAACTCTCGTTTGGGCGTCATCGCCCGGCAAGACAATCTGCGGCAAAGCGCGGCGTTTGTTAGGCCGCTTCTTCCCCTTGCTGCTGCTTCTCCACGTAGGCGTTGATCACGCGGGCGAGGCTGCTGCTCGGGGCGTTCAGGATACGGGCAAGGCTGCCGGCCGGCGCGTTCAGCGCGCCCAGAATCGAAGCCAACGTCTGCTCCTTGGTGGGCAGGTCGGACAGCGACTCGGCGCCGGTGGCGTCTAGTACGGAAGACTCGAGCAGCGCGCCGGTGATCTCGACGATCCTCTCGGCTTTGATCCAGTCCTTGAGCGCGGTGACGCCCTTGCCGATGTCTTCGCCCACAAACGCTACGGCCTTGGGGCCGGTCAACATATCGTCCGTGAAGTTCCGGCCTGTTTGCTGGAGCGCCAGGGCGAGCAGGGAATTCTTTACGACCATATAGGTCGTGCCGGTCTCGCCGAGTTTGGCGCGCAGCGACTGGATCTTGCTGACGGATGTGCCGCGGTAGTCGGTGAAGACGATGGCCGGGGCGTTCTCGATCTGCTCTTTATAACGCTCCAGCAGTTCTTCTTTCTTCTGTTTGGTAATAGCCAAGTTCGGATTCCTCCTTTCCTTCAGAATCAAAAGCGGCGTCTTCCGATTTTTGCAGAAGACGCCGCTCATAGGCACAGGTCGGAATCCGGCACAGTGTACAAACGTGTACAAGCTGCACCGGCCGGCTCATATCGTGCGCCTCGGCAGGCCGTGTCTGTGCGCAGACACAATTAAGGAAACCGCCTGCTGTCTTCAGCATTAGGGGTATAGGCCATGCAGCCATTTCCCCAGAAAGCCTATTCAGTTGCAAAACAAGATTATACGCAGTCCGCGGCCTGCTGCCAAATTTCTGCCGGCGCCGCGTATCCGATTCTTCTAGAACTCGTCGGCCTGCAGCGAACTGGCCGCGCCCACGTCCACCTTCACGCCCGGCCCCATCGTGCTGGCCAAGGTTACCCGGTGCAGATAGTTGCCCTTGAGCGCCGCGGGCTTGGCGGCGACGATCGCCTCCATCAGCGCGGCGAAGTTCTTCATCAGCTTGCCTTCGTCAAACGACGCTTTGCCGATGGGCGCGTGGATGTTCGAGGTCTTGTCGACGCGGAACTCGACGCGGCCCAGCCGGGTCTCTTCGATGACGCGCGGCAGGTCCTCGGCAGGAAGGATTGTGCCGGTCTTGGGCGTGGGCATCATGCCGCGCGGGCCCAAGATGCGGCCGAGACGGCCGACGATGCGCATCATGTCGGGCGTCGCCAGCACAACGTCGAAGTCCAGCCAACCGCCCTGAATGCGTTCCGCCAGGTCTTCGCCGCCGACAAAATCGGCGCCGGCGTTGCGGGCGAGCTCCTGCCCGTCCGGCCCGGCAAAGACGAGGATGCGGACCTCGCGCCCCGTGCCCGCGGGCAAGGTGACGACGCCGCGCACCTGCTGTTCGGCGTAGCGCGGGTCGACGCCGGTGCGCAGATGGACTTCGACGGTCTCGTCGAACTTGGCCGTCGCCAGTTCTTTCACCAGGCGGACGGCTTCCGCCGGCTCGTGCACCTCGGTCGAGTCGACGCGGGTCTTGATCTCGTTAAAACGTCTGCTGTGTTTTGGCATTTCAATTCCTCCGTGGTCTTAGCGGGAGCATGGCTCCCTTCCACTTTGTTTCAGTCCGCGGCCTCAGTCGACAATGGTGACGCCCATGCTGCGCGCCGTGCCTTCGACCATGCGCATGGCGCTTTCCACGCTGACGCCGGTCAGGTCCTTGAGCTTGATTTCGGCGATCTCGCGCACCTGCTGCTTGGTGAGCTTGCCGACTTTTTCCTTATTCGGCTCGGCGCTGCCGCTGGTCAGGCCGGCGGCTTTCTTGATCAGTTCCGGCGCAGGCGGCGTCTTCGTGATAAACGTGAACGAATTATCCGAGAAGATCGTGATGACGACCGGAATGACCTGCCCGATCTGGCCCTGTGTGCGAGCGTTGTACTCTTTGCAGAACCCCATAATGTTGACGCCATGCGGGCCAAGGGCGGTGCCCACGGGCGGCGCAGGCGTTGCCTTGCCTGCGTTCAACTGCAATCCGACGACTGCTTTGACTTTCTTTGCCATTTCTCAACTCCTTCTGGTTCTGGTGTGCGCCTTCATCCGGCTGGCGACCGGCTATCGGCTCCCAGAGGCCAGCAATGGTACACCGAACAGATACAAAAAGGTTCGAGCGTTAGCCCGCCGCCGGCGGCTAGGCGTCGCGCTCCAACTGCAAAAAGTCTACTTCAACCGGCGTTTCGCGGTTGAAGAAGCTGACCAATACCTTGGCTTTGCCCTTGTCCGGGTAGATCTCGTCGACCGTACCGCTGAACTCGGCAAAAGGTCCGCTCATGATGCGTACGTGCTCGCCGGGCTGGAAGCTGACCTTGATGCGCGGCTCGTCCGACTCGATGCGCTTCATGATCTTGTCGACTTCTTCTTGGCGCAGCGGCGTCGGCTTGTTGCCCATGCCCACGAAGCCGGTGACGCCCGGCGTGTTGCGCACGACATACCAACTGTCCTCGTCCATGATCATGTTGACCAAGATATAGCCCGGAAAGACTTTGCGCTCCACTTCCTTGCGCGCGCCCTTGCGAATCTCGATCTCGGTCTCCGTCGGCACGACCACCTGCAGGATTTTGTCCGACATGCCCATAGACTCGGCGCGGTGTTCGATATTTTTCTTGACCTTGTTTTCCATGCCGGAGTAGCTGTGAATGACAAACCACTCCGTTTGCGGACCGGAGTCTTCGACCTTCTCGTCGTCCGTGGCCGCAGGTTCGTCGTATTCCGACATCGGCAAATCTTCGTCCGCGTCGGGCTGCAGCGCCAGATCTTTTTCCTCAGCCTCCATGTCCCTCTCCTTCATCTGCGCGGTAAAAGGCGAGCCGACGGCTCGCGCGCCCGCACACTCTCTTCACCACAACCCATCGCCGGGCGCTACAAAGCGCCGATCAGCGCGGCGACGACCAGGTTGAACGCCGAGTCCACGACCCAGAGAAAGATGCCCGACACCACGGTGACGGCCAGGACGATGCCCGTGAGACGCAGACCGGTCTCGCGCGTCGGCCAGGTCACCTTCGCCACTTCCGCCCGCGTATCGCGGAAGTAACGGACCAGGGCGTTCTCTGACTTTGGCTTAGCTGAAGCGGAATGACTCATCATTCACCTAATTTCCATCTGTTGTGAACAATCACGGGTCAGCCGCCGCAGGCTTTCCCGCCCGGCGCTTTTGTTTCGCCGGAATGCGGCGTTCTCTGTCGAAAATAACCACCGGCTCATGCAAGCCGGTGGTTAGGCCAGGCAGGCGAGGCAGGATTCGAACCCGCAACCTGCGGTTTTGGAGACCGCTGCTCTGCCAGATTGAGCTACTCGCCTCTATGGCAGGGGCGCGCACTGGCTTGGCCGCGCCCCTGGACAGTCTCGCTACTTCAAGATTTCGGTAATCACGCCGGCGCCGACGGTGCGGCCGCCTTCGCGG
>CAZYSJ010000219.1:3614-4461 GCA_964649875.1 uncultured Caldilineaceae bacterium | reverse complement strand
TACACCCTATCCTACACTCTTTCCCTACACGACGCTCTTCCGATCTCTTGGGCGCAGCCCCGGCATCGGGATATTGAGCACACGGTTACGGAGAAACGCAAAATCGTGTCAGTTGCAGGATCGCAGGTTAGAGCAGAATCATGGTTAGGCAGCCGACTTATTCAAGCCGGCCTGGTGCTGCTGGTCCCGCCGCTGGTGGTGGGGCTGTTGATGTACGCGGGATTCGACATTCGGATCGCATTGGCGGGCATGATTGCGTTGATTCTGCTCGTGCTGATGTTCGTGCAGGCCGCGGTCACGACGGTGGTGGTGCTGTTTGTGCTGTATGCCAATGTGACGGTGGTGTTGATCCGCTCTGGGGTGCCCGAACTGGTGGCAGCGTCCTTCTTCCTGCTTCTGATCATCCCGGTTGCATATTACATCACGGTCGCTCGCCAGCCCTTCGTGATCAACCACGTACTGCTCTTGATGGTGGTCTATTTGGGGGTATTGCTCATCTCCGCCGTCAATTCGGCAGATGTACAGGCGTCCCTCGACCGGGTGATCAGCTTTGTGACGGAAGGGCTGATTCTCTATGTGCTGATCATCAACACCGTTCGTACGCCAAGCATCCTGCGCAACGCAATGTGGGCGCTGATCCTGGCTGGAGTGCTGATGGGGAGCGTTTCGCTCTATCAGGAATTGACCGGTTCTTACGACAACGATTTTGGCGGATTTGCCGTGGTGAAGGATTCCGGAGTCATGGACACAGGGCAGGTGGACAACCTGGGACATGATGTCAAGCGCCTGCGTCTTTCCGGACCTCTAGGCTCGAAGAACCGCTATGCGCAGGTCATGGTTGTTCTGC
>CAZYSJ010000219.1:1671-3604 GCA_964649875.1 uncultured Caldilineaceae bacterium | reverse complement strand
GCGTGGCGCTGGGATTTCTCTCATCCTTGTCCTGATCGCGGTTGCCTTCATGCGGATCTTGAAGCTGCGACATCTGTTAGTTGTGGGTGTGGCCGGCTTTCTCTTTGTGTCGCTGGTGATTCCAGATTATGTGTATCGGCTGTCCACAGCGGTCCAAGTAACTGATTTGGCCACGGGAAATGCAGAAGATGCCAGTGGCTCGGTACGAGGACGCGCGACGGTCAATCTGGCGGCCTTCTATATCTTCGTTGACCACCCGTTGTTGGGGGTTGGTCCGGGACAGACCAGCGACTACATGCTTGAGTACGGCAATGCGATTGGTTTTCGACGGCTCGAAGGGGAACGTAGGGCGCACAATATGTATCTCGAAGAACTGGCCGACACCGGCCTCATCGGGTTTGCCGTTTTTATGAGCATTTTGGGTTTGACACTCAAGGAACTGGCTCAGACGCGGCGTCGCTGGTCGGCAGTTGACCCGAATGCCGGCTATCTTCTGGCGGGTCTCTTGGTGGCAATCATTGCCTATATGAGCACCGCGGTATTCCTGCATCTGTCCTACGTTCGCTACTACTGGGTGATCTTGGCCTTAGCTGGAGCTGCCGTGCAGATCTATGGACAAGGCGCGGGGGATGGGGGAGCGATCCCGGCCAGGCGACTCCAGGAGATGGCTCCGCTCCGGATCGAATCGGCCGTTGGCGGCGCCGGCGGAGACTCCCGATGAGCCAGACTGCACCGGCATCGGTCGAAGCGCTCGTCGCCCCAGGCGAGACGACTGTCAAGGCCAGCAAGGGGGGGACACGACGCCAGTTGCGCGGCTCCACCCTGTTGCTGACGGGGCAGGTCTTCTCGCGCGGGGCGAACTTCGCCACGCAGATTCTGATTGTGCGCTATTTGTCGCAGGCGGACTATGGGGCATTCGCCTACGCGCTTTCGATTGTTACGCTCGCCACCAGTCTGACGATATTCGGACTCGACCGGGCCGTGACGCGCTATGTGTCGATCTATCATGAGCAGCGCGACTACAACCGGATGTTCGGCACGCTCGTGATGGTGTTCGGGACGATCATTTCGCTGGGCCTGGCGATCGTGCTGCTGTTCTATGGGCTGGAAAATACGCTTCTCCGGGCCTATATCAGTGATGATCTGGCGCGGACTCTGCTGTTGGTTCTGATCTTTCTGGCCCCCGTGCAGGCAATGGACGACCTGCTGCTCGGCATGTTCTCCGTGTTCAGCGGCGCGCGCTCCATCTTCTTTCGCAAGCATATCCTCGCCCCTGGTCTTAAGCTTCTGGTCGTGCTGGCTCTCATTCTGAGCCAGAGCACAGTTGTCTTCTTGGCGAGCGGCTACGTGTTGGTAGGGCTTGCCGGTGTGGCGTTTTACGTTGTCCTGCTGATCAACTTGATGCGCGCGCAGGGACTTTTCCAGCACTTTGACCGAACGGCCCTGGTGATCCCTTGGCGCGAAGTGCTGGCGTTCACTCTGCCTTTGCTGACTTCCGATCTGGTGTATGTGGTGATGAACAGCATGGACGCGATCCTGCTCGAGCATTTCCACGGCACAGAGAATGTGGCCGCGCTACGGGCGGTACAGCCTACTGCCAAGATGAATCAGATGGTGCTGGCAAGCTTCGCCATCCTGTTTACGCCGGCGGCTGCACGGATGTTCGCGCGCAATGACCGTGAGGGCATCAACAACCTCTATTGGCAGAATGCCATTTGGACTGCCGTAGGGTCTTTTCCTGTCTTTGTTTTGACCTTCTCTGTGGCGCGCTCGCTGACGGTGCTGCTGTATGGGGAACGATATGAGAGTTCCGCCGCCATCCTGGCGCTGCTGTCGCTTGCCTATTACTTCAATGCGGCGCTGGGGCAAAATGGTCTGACTCTGAAGGTGTTCGGCAAGGTCCGCTATATCGTGGTGATCAATGTGCTGGCAG
>CAZYSJ010000219.1:0-1661 GCA_964649875.1 uncultured Caldilineaceae bacterium | reverse complement strand
TAATGAGCGGTGACTGGAGTTCAGACGTGTGCTCTTCCGATCTAACCTGGGCGTCAATCTCCTGCTCATTCCACGATACGGCGCGCTGGGCGCCGCCATCGGGACGACGGCCACCCTGATCCTACACAACATTCTGAAGCAGGCCGGGCTGCGGTTCGGGACCGGCATCAACTTATTCGAGCGGCAGTATCTGCGGGTGTATGTCATCATCGCCGTCTGCGCCACTGCCCTGCTGGTGGTTCAGTGGTGGATCGATGCGCCGATCTACTTCAATATCCTTCTGGCTGCGTTGGCATCCTTGCTGGTTGTCAGGCTTAATCGCCGAGCGCTCAACATCGAGGGGACATTCCCAGAATTGCTGCGAGTACCTATAGTAGGATGGATCTTACGTTAATGGAAAACGTCAACAGCGAGCGATGGGGCGTGCTCAATACCACGCTGTCCGCCAGATTCGTGCCCGGCGCTAATCTAAAGGGGAAGGCGGCGGGGGCAAACTGGTTGTTCTTGCTACCTACGCTTCCCCTGGAGCGAACCATTTGCCTTGGGGCGCCGTCACGTACAACGCTAGCGTCGCTGGCGGACTTCAATCGAGAGGTGAGTGTGTTGTTGCCCGCTCCACAATCTGCCCGGGTGGCCTACCAGAACCCCGACCTACTGAATGTGGACTGGTGCGCGCTCAATGAACAGACATTGATGCAATGGGCGGATCAGTCGGTGGACCTGGTGATGGCGGTCGGCTGGCGAAGCGCGTGGCGGCTTGGCCGTGAGCGCTGGCTGCAAGAGGAGATCCGGCGGCTTCTGAAGCCGGCGGGCATGATCCACTATGAGTATTACGCGCCGCTCGATCCGCTGAGCGGTCTCGACCAGGGGAGCGGCGCTTCCGCCGATTGTGAGCGCCAGGCGCGGTTGTGGCTGACGCCACTTGCGGGCGAGGTCTCTACCGTGACGCTTCTCGAAGACGACAAGACTATCCAGTACTTCACCGAACGTGGGCTGTTCCGTCCGGCCCTTGTGGTAAGCCCCAGTTTGAAGCGGGCTGCGCGCGTCCTGAATGGGGGGCGGCGATTGCCGCCGCAACAACCGGGCCGGGCCGAGGCTACAGGCGGGGGGATGGCCCGCTCCGCCAAACGGCGCGGCCCGGCGCCTTCCCGCGTGAAGTCGGCGTTCAGGCGCACAGGCGTCTGGGTACTGGACGCGCTAGATCAGGCAGGGGCGGCGGTGGAACGCCAGGGTGTGCGCAGCCGCATGCTGCGGCGGACCGGGGTTCTTGCGGCCGGGGCGGCGGGCACGCTGAATGAGCACCCGCCGCAGTATCTGAGAGCGCTTGCGCAGGAGGCCGGCATCAACATTGACGGCTATGCGTGGGGCTTGGTTGCGCCGGCTGATTACAGCTCGCGCAAGCTGCTCTTCTTCCTGTTCGACCGCGCCCGCTCGTCTGACGATCCGGCTTCGCGCTACATCGTGAAGATGGTGCGTAACCCTGCATTCAACGATCGCCTGGAGAATGAGCGGCGTGCGTTGAGCTATCTGCAGGAGTCGAGCATTCAAGATCACGCGGCCATTCCGCGCGTCGTGTTTGCCGGGCATCACGCCAATCTGGCCCTGGTTGGCGAGAGCGCAATTGAGGGGACCTCTTTCCGCAGCCGGACACGCGGTGATGC
>CAZYSJ010000218.1:3388-4530 GCA_964649875.1 uncultured Caldilineaceae bacterium | reverse complement strand
ACGATCGCCACCACCCAGGAAAGCACGACCACAACTGCCCCCTCCTGGAAGGTCAGGCCGGAATTTGCCCTCGCCACCAGCCAACGCCACAACACGAACCCGCCCGCCGCCAGCAAACCGCCGGGCAGCGCAAAGGCAAACGCCAAGCTCGTCTCTTGCCGGTATATTGCCAGCAACGGCAGTGGCAGCAAGATGATGGCGCCCACGATCATACAGATCAGGCCAGTATAGCCCGCGATGATCCGGTAACGATGGCGCAGGAAACCGGCATAGCGGCCGGCGGCGACTGTCATGCTTCCTCGCCGGCCACCGCGCGAAGGGCGTCGCCAAAACTGGCAGGACGCGCCATGAGGATCACCGTGTCTCCTGCATGCAGACGGGTGCTTCCACGCGGCACATGGACATCGCCATCGCGGATGATACCCGCGATCAACGTATCTTCGGGCAGGCTCAGCTCGCGCAGCGTCTTGTCGCGCGCAGGAGCTCCCTCACCGATCACCACCTCCGCCACCTGAATGCGCCCCTCGGCGATGGGCAGCAGGTTGATCACCTCCTCCAACTCAGCCTGCTCCTCCAGGAGCGTCGCCACGATGCGCGTAGCAGAGATGGCTTCGGTCACACCTAATTGCTTGAACACCTGTTCATTGTCAGGATCGTTGACCAGTGCGATCACCCGCGGCACGGCGAACATCTGCTGCGCGATTTGGCAGGCGATCAAGTTGTCCTGATCCTCAGACGTCAGCGCAACCAGCACATCCGCCTGGCGTGCACCGGCATCCTCCAGTACACCTGGATCACTGCCGTCGCCTAACACAGTCACACATTTCTCCAAGCGGCGCGCCAGCGATTCGCACTCGCCGGCGTCCCGGTCGATGATCGTGATTTGATGGCCTTTGGCGACAAACTGCCGGGCCAGAAAGTAGAGCGGCTTGCCTTCACCCACAAGGATGACGCGCATAGCTATCGCCTGTCACGCATAGAGTGCAACTTCCGGCCGCCGGCCCGCGCCGAGATGGTGCGCAGGAACTCCTGCGCTGATAACTCCGTGGGGCTGATGGTATCAATCCCCAAACGCTCATACACAGGCCGGCGGAGCGGGTCGAAAATACGCGCAATGACGAGGGGAACGCCATAGACTACCT
>CAZYSJ010000218.1:0-3378 GCA_964649875.1 uncultured Caldilineaceae bacterium | reverse complement strand
CTCCGTTCTCTAGGTAGAGTTATTGGATGGTTCGCTATCGATGTCCATCTCTCTGCTGCCCTTCTGGCTCAATTCGCTGGCCAAATTCGCGCCCAGCCGCCCACAGCCGGCGACAATAATATAGAGGTCCGACTTGTCTATCTCCGCGATTTCTTTCAAGGCATTCATGGGTCTACCCAAGGCTCAACGCTCCCGGCGCATGAAAATCCCCCGACCGGCTTAGGTTACGCAGCGCCGGTTCGTAGTTCGGATCCAAGTCCAGCGCGATGCGGTAGTTTTTCAGTGCATCGTGCCGGTCCCCGTCGATCTCTTGCAAGACGCCTAACAGATTGAACGCCTCCGGGCGTCCCGGATCCACGGCGACCGCCTGCTTGATATACTCCATAGCCTGGACAAAACGGCGCTGGTTGATGCTGCGCTTGGCGAGCGCCAGATGCGTGGCATAGTCGTGCGCTTCCGCGCTACGGATATGATCGCGGTCGAGCACCTGTCCCACCAGGTCACGTATCTCTGTAGGAGAGAAAGGCTTCTGGATGAAGTCTACGGCGCCCAGTTTCACTGCCTCGACTGCGTTCTCCACGGTGCCGTGGGCGGTCACGATCACCACACGCGTGGCCGGAAAACGCTTTGCCGTCTCCTTCAATACATCCATGCCGTCCATGCCCGGCATGCGCAAGTCGAGCAGCAGCAGATCGTACTCCTCTGCGTCCATCTGCTTCAGTGCGTCTTCCCCGTTGACCGCCGTAGCGATCTCGTACCCGGAGCGCTCCAGCGCGTGCGCCAGCGTAAAGCGAATGTTCTTCTCATCATCTGCGATAAGAATGCGCGGCTTTTGCGTTGCCATTCGACTCTCCTCTACCCTGTCCAGGTTCTTGGCTTGCCAACGGGGCTGTGAACGTGAAGCAACTGCCTTCGCCCTCGACAGAATCTACCCAAATCGTGCCGCCGTGCGCCTTGACGATCTCCCGGCAAATGGCTAGGCCAAGGCCGGTGCCGCCCGCAGATTGATCGTCGCGCACCTGCACGAACTTGTCGAATATCCTAGTCTGATATTCCAATGGCACGCCCGGCCCCTGGTCCGTCACTGAGAAGTGGACGAACCGCCCGATCTCCCGGCCGGAAACCTCGACTCGCCCTCCTGCCGGCGAATAGCGCAGTGCATTCCCGATTAGGTTGGTCAGTACCCAGGCGATCTTGTTGGCGTCCGCCCAGATGTCAGCGACTGGCTCATCCAGGCAAGTGACCAGCTCGACCTGCCGCTCGTGCGCCTGGTCCGCCAGCAGCCCGATCACATGTGCGATCAAGCGATCCACCACGACCCGATCGAACTCCATGGGCATATGGCCCGATTCAATCTTGGACAGATCGAGCAGATCGTTGACCAAGGCCCGCAGGCGAGCCACATCCTCCTCCGCTGTCTGCACCAGATGCCGCTCATCCTCGGTCAACTTAGTCGCTGCGCTCTCCAGCAGCAGATCAAGACTCATGGACATACTGGTCAGCGGCGTGCGCAGTTCATGCGACGCCGTCATCACGAAGTCGCTCTTCAGTTGGTCGATCTCTTTGAGCTTAGTCACGTCCTGCAGAAGCAGCACCACCCCCAAAACCGAGCCGCCATTCGTCTTGACGGGCGCTATAGCATAGCGGTAATAGGCCGTATGATTGTTATGCCGTACTGGGAGGATTGCCTGCTCGTCGTCCAGACTGGAGGTCAGGCCGCTCTCCGCGCTGGCACGCACGCGTTCGTACAGCGTGGTATTGTCCAACACGTCAAAGAGGTGCTTGCCGCGCACGACGTCAGGGTCTACGCCGAAGATCTCGGATGCGGCCGGGTTAAGCGCCACGACCATACATTCCTGATCTACCACGAGTAAGCCGTCGGCGATGCTGCGGATCACCGCCTCACTGCGCCGGCGCTCGGTCATCAGCTCCGTCACGTTGAGTTGATGGAACTCCTTGAGCTTCCGGCTCAAGGTCATGATCTCGTCCGCCAGTCGGCCCAGCTCGTCGCGTGACTTCACCGTTAGGGCCACATCGTAGTCGCCCTGGGCAATGCGCCCTGTGACTGCCGTCATGTCCTGCAGCGGGCGCACCAGCACACTGGACAGCCACAGGCTTAGGCCAAGGCCAACCAGTGCAATCACAGCGCCCCCCAACAAAGTAACAGCAATCGCCCTCTCTGCAATACGGCGCGCATTGGCCGAAGCGGAGAGCATCGCCGTCCGGTTTAGCTCGCGCAGATGGATGGCGTGGCTGCGCACCTGTTCGTAGCTGGGCAGGACCCGCTGCTCATAGATGACGCCGGCCGTTTCCGCATCCCCGACCGCCTTGGCCGCGCGCAGGTCTGCAGCAGCCTGGAGAAAGGCCGCATACTCCTGCTCCAGGGCAGCCAACGCGTCGGCTTCGCCCTCAACGGTGATGTTGTCCTTGGCGCGGCCCAACCACAGGAGGAACTCGACCTCTGACTGGAGGAAGTGGTCGCTTTCGCTCTCGTGCTCGCTTAGCAGGGCGACAAAGGCCGTGCTGTTCTGCCGTTCCAGCACATCGATCATGTTCTCCGCAGCGAGGATCGAGCGGAAGTTTTCCTGCAGAATCTGATCGCTGGCGTTGCCCAACTGCCACAGAGCAAAGATCGCCCACGCCCATACCACCACCAGCAGCGCCAACACAGCAAAGAAGCCAAGCAATATCTTGCGGCGCAGGCTGAAGCGGCCATTCTGTCGGCCATCTGCCATCTGTTGAACCGCTGTCGCACCGCTCTCCTGCATAACTCCGCCTTGCCGCGGGCCTGCGCTCTACATGCTAGATGCGGGCCTTGTGCGTCCTGGAGCCGGGATATGTACCCGCCGTGCTCGACCGTCGCTGCGATTTACAGCCAACGGGCGAACACACAATCGGCACGGGTGGGGGGCACAGCAAACGGACTATCAGCGCAGGGAACAGGCGGCAGCGAAGCGCATCTGGCAGCAGCCCGCCCCAGCACGGCGGGGCCCCGGCCATAACTCCAATTATACCACCCGCCGATCCCATGTCGCAGGAAGCCAAAATCGGAACCTGCCTGCTGCGCAGTTTGCCACGGCTCGGCTCCCCAATCTCTCCAGATGCGCTAGGTAGTCTGGCGGAGTCGCGTCCAACTCAGCCCAGGAGGCAGCCGCCAGCCGATGTCGAGACACATGATAAATGTCCCGAATTCTTTAGGACGTTTGTCCCTGTTATTGCACCGGGGAATACCCTACAATACAGTCAGTTCATTGCCAGACCGGAAGCTGGTCGGCGGACACGCGTAGCTTACCAGGAAAGCACTAACTTCCACCCTCATACAGTCTGCATGTTGGGTGATTAACGGTTCCTCTCCTTGTGTTTCTCCTTTCTGTGTGG
>CAZYSJ010000217.1:518-4608 GCA_964649875.1 uncultured Caldilineaceae bacterium | reverse complement strand
GATCCGCGTGAATCCGCCCGATCCGCGTTATCTGTGTTCAATGCGGAACGGCTCCCAATGGAAACAGGCCGCCGGCTTCTCCGGCGACCTGTCCCAGGAGGTACGCGCCAATGTGCATGAGGGCGCTAGTGCATTCAGGGGGCCCCAAGTAACCTTCGCTGCCACGTCCCGTATCCAGCCGGCCGGATACTCTACGCTGCATGCCGTCTTCACGGCCAGTGCAGCAGCAGTGACCCGCCGGCCTCTCACTCTCCTGGCGTTTCCCCTGCCACCGAAAAGGCGCTTTGGAGAAAGCGACTTCACCGCGGCAGATGAGGCCCAGAGACGCTGCGCTTTCCCCGGGTTGGGCTTCGGCGCCGGTTGTCTTCTTCCCGAACGCGTGCACCAACATGGGGTTTGCACAGACTGCGAGACGGGCGCTCCAATTCCTCGGGGCTCCTCCGTCCCTTTCCGGTTACCCTTCCTTCGAAGTTCAACCCGAGAGGGTAACGATAATCCTACCAGAATTCGGCCAAACGCAAAAGGGACAAATATCCTCGCCCGCACGGGACATTTGTCCCTCTCGGACCTTCCCGGTTGCGAGGCGGCGGTCCACCGATCCGGAGCGCCGGCCTACACCCCTGGGATCGTGACCCACGCCGGCAAGGGCTCGACCTCCACTGATTCAACCGGCATCTCGAAGTAGCGCGGATAGAGGGCCCGATAGCCCAGCAGCCGGGCCAAAGGCGCCAGAACCGCGAAGAGGAATCGCTGAATCCACCGCGGCGGGCTTAGGAACACGACGACATCCGCGAACTCTTGCGCGATCACGGCCATCTGCAGGGGATTAGGCGCCCCTTCCTTGTTGGTCTTGCCCTCTCTCGCCAGCCAAAACAGCGTCGTGATCATCTGCTCCATGCGTGTGGCCGGCCTCATCTCCACGGTCACGCGGGCTTCTTCTTCTCCCGCATTCCACCAATCATGTGCGATGCCCCGCGGCAAATCGGCGGAGTCGCCCGGTTGGAGAATTCCTCTCTGATTGCCCCGCATGTAGCCGATTTTCCCGTTCAGCACCGTGAATCGCTCGTCAACTGTCGGGTGGATGTGTGCGCCCAGCACTGCCCCACCGGGACGGACTCGCAGATCCGCCACAAGAAATCTGCCGTCCGTCTCTTCGGTTCCGACACGAATGTACCCGAATTCACCCGTCACAGGGTTTTCAAAGACATCTCCAGCCTTTGACATATCTTTTCGCTTCTCCTCTGCAATGGCCCAGATCCGGTTGGAGTGCGCAGTTTACCACTGGAAGGGAGGCAGAGGAAAAGCCTCGGAGAGGCAAGTACGCCCGCCGGGGGTTGACCGGCATGTGCAGATCCCCCGTGTGCGCCATCGCCCTCTTCTGAGCCGCGCCGGGGATCCAATAACGTACGGACACGACCGCTCGTGTCCGTACGTGTCTTTTGCGGTTGCGCCTGGGACTCCGTGATTACCGCAGCACTAGCTCCGTCTGCGGCGGGCCGAGGAAGACCGCGCCGTTATCCGTCACCAGCACATCTTCCTCCAGGCCGAGGTAGCCGTAGCCGGGCACGACAACTGCCGGCTCAATCGTAAAGACCTGGCCCGGCTCAATCGGTAGGTTGGGCAGATTGCCGTAACGCTTCCACAGCGGGCCGAGCAGCGCGCCGCCATCATGGCAGGCACGGCCCATCTGATGGCCCGTAGCATAGTTGAAGGCGGGATAGCCCGCATCAGTGATGACCTTGCGCGTGATGGCGTCCACCTCGCGGCCCGGCACGCCAGGCTTGAGCGCATCCGCAGCCGCCTGCGTCGCCTGCACCACCACGTCGAAGCCACGCTGCACCTCGGCTGGCGCGGCCGTCTCGCCCGGGCGTAGGTAATAGACTACGCGCTGCAGGTCGGATGCATACTCGTCTTGCAGCACACCAAAGTCGAAGTGAAGGATATGGCCGCGCTCCAGCACCATATCGGTCGGGCCGGCATGGCCCACTACGGTGTCGGGGCCGGCATTGACCGCCGGGCAGCTCGCCCATTCCCAAGAGGTAGTCAGGCCAAGCGCAGTCACCTCGTCATGCATGAACTGGCCGATCTGCTTTTCGGTCATGCCCGGCTTGGCGTACTCATACGTCTTGTCGAAGATGTCGAGCGTGGTCTTCACCGCAGTGCGGATACGCTCGATTTCGACGGGCGTCTTGCGCCCGCGCAGGGCCATCAGCACCGGCTCGGCGGACATGACGCGCCCGGCAAAAGGCGTGTCCGCCAGATAGCCCATCAGCAGCTCATAGAGGCCGTGGGTCAGCCCGTCGGCGTGCGCGTCGTGGAGCGAATAGTTGAGCGCAATCCGTTGCGGCGATAGCTTGTTCAGCGTTTCCAGCAGCGGGGCTCGGAAGTCCTCGTGATAGGGGATCACCTCATCATAGGCGCCGGTGCGGCGGGCTGTCTCAGCGTCGAAATGGCCGAGGATGATCACGCGCTTGCCCGTGCGCGTCAGGATCAGGGCCGTCTGCCACGTAGCGTCGTGGCCGTAGATGAAGGGCAGCACGGGATCGGCCACGGCCGAGGTCTCGCGCACGAATGTCATCCACAGGTCAATCTCTTTTTCGCGCAGGATGGTGATGGCCTGGGCCACCTTCTCCTGGACGAGGGTGGGCGGTTGGTTGCTGGCTTGCATACGTCTGCTCTCCTAAGGCGTGTGATCACGATAGTGAATGTGCCAATGAGCAAACTATAGCACAGCGCGTCCGATTCCTCTTTGGCGCCGCCTCACCCTGACTCGTGACGCATGACGTTACGACGCCTACTGCCCCTTCACATGCGTGTCGAAGAATGCTATCGAGCGCTGCATCGCGGTTGAGAAGTAGCCGGACAGATTGTGGTCGTCGCCCTCGTAGGTGTAGATCTCCACGCTGCCCCCCGCGTCCAGGATTTCCTGGTTGAGCAGCTCGGAGAAGGCCAGCGGCACATCGGCGTCGGCTGTGCCGTGATGGAGCTGCACCGGCCCAGAGAGGTCAGCCACATACGAGTTGGCCGAGATCGAGGCCCAGAAGGCCGGGTTTTCCTGCGGCGTGCCGAACTCCTCGGTCAACTGGTCGCGCCACCGCCGCGAACGCTGCGGGATAGTGGAGGGCGGGCGGCGGTTGCGCCAGCCTTCCAGCATGTCCGGGTACGAGGCGACGACGCCCGCCCAGATCACGCCCGCCTTGATGTCGCTCGCAGTGACCATGGCGCGCAGAGTGATGAAGCCGCCTAGCGAGTGGCCCCACATGCCCAGCCGATCCGGGTCCACATCGGGATGTTGGCGCACCGAGGCCAGCGCATTGAGCACGTCGATGGTGTAGTCCGGCGTGCCGTAGGCCCCTGTCGCCTCGCCCTCCGAATCGGCATGGCCGCGGTAGTCCGGGCGCAAGACGACATAGCCGCTGCGGGCGAAGCCATCCACGTAGGCGATGTAGCGCTCCGTTGGGCGGTAGACCTCCGGCGGGATGTAGCCGTGGTTGAAGACGATGGCGGGCCAGCCTGTCGCCAGCTTTCCACCCTGCGGCACGGTCATCAACGCGTAGATCTTCAGCCCCTCGGAGCGATACGAAACGAGGTAGCGGTTGTAGTTGCTCCCCGGTTCCAGCGTCTGCTCCACGACAATCTCGCTGCCGGGGTACTCCTGGCTGCGCAGGTAATCAATGGTCAGCGGGTGCGGCCCGCCTTCCTGCAGCCGGCTGTGCCACAGAGGCAGTTCGTCCTCGACAGGATCCGCCACGTCCGCGTTCCCTGCAGCTTCGGTCGCAGCCGGCGTAGGCTGGGCGGGCGCAGTGGGCGCGGCAGCCTGCGCATTGGCATCGGCTGCGGGCACGCACAGCTTCCAGCCCACGGCGATCACATTCGGATTCTGAATGGCCACATAGGATGCGTCCAGCGCCGCGGCTTCGTTGGTGGCCGTCACAATGCGGCTATAGGCCAGCGGACTGCCCAAATAGCGCGCCGCCAACGTGGACAGCGTGTCCCCGGCCTGCACCACGACCGGCTGTTCGCAGGCCGCGCCCTGCGCCTGAGCCGTTGCCGGCATCAAAGACGCCAGCATGACCACGGTGAGCAGGGC
>CAZYSJ010000217.1:0-508 GCA_964649875.1 uncultured Caldilineaceae bacterium | reverse complement strand
CTCTGCCAGTGTTTCTCCTTTGCGCCCGCGCGTCCGGGTACGTCCGGTCCAATGGGCGTGGCATGAGGATAGCGGCGCGCCTGCCACATCGTCTGTACGCAAGCATCAATTCGTACACAATGCTGGAATAGAAAGCGGATACCAGGGATATGGCGGATGAACACGGATTTTTCGAGACAGATCGGCGCTCTATTTGCGTCAATCCGTGTTATCCGTGTCATCTGCGTCCCATTCCCTGCCGCTTTGCGATAGAATGCAGGTAGCGAAGATCAAACGCTGCTCAGCCATAGAGCATCCGCGTTCATCCGCCCAATCCGTGTTATCCGTGTTCTATTCTCGTTGCCCGCTCGGAGAACCTATGCTGCTCTGTATTGACATCGGCAACACCAACATCATGCTCGGCCTCTATGACGGCGACACGCTCGGCCCGCACTGGCGGCTATCCACCGACCACGAGCGCATGCCCGACGAGTTCGCTTTGCAGCTTATCAACCTGCTCGCCTACGCC
>CAZYSJ010000216.1:0-4614 GCA_964649875.1 uncultured Caldilineaceae bacterium | reverse complement strand
ACTCCCAGCATTGAAAGCCCGCAGATGATTAACGTGTTCCAGACGTAGTGGAAGAAAGGAATTGTTGTAACCGCGTCAACGTAGTTGGACCATTGAATCGGACTCGGAATCCAGACAGGCGGCCATTTGAAGATTTGTGCATCCGGCTTAAGAGACGTGGAAAGCATCCAAAAAAACGGGATCATGAAGATGATGGCGAGAGGAACCAAGACGAGATGTTTGGCCAGCTCGCCGATCGTCTTGATGGCCGTCCGTTGCCACATGGGCCGGGCTAACGGTCGCTCTACTGCAAACGCCTGCTGCTGCATAATCAGACGATTCTCCTCATTATCTAAAGTCGCTGGAAATGCCCTCCATATGCCGAGCGCTGAGTCTAGCGCCCGGCATAGTAGACCCACCGGTTCGACGAGCGGAAGACCAATAGAGTGCAGACAAGAACGATGATAAAGAGCAGCCACGCCAATGCCGATGCGTAGCCCATCTCGAGCATCACGAAGGCGCGACGGTAAAGATACATAGAATAGAACATCAACGACTGAGCCGGCTTGCCGTCACCGCCGGTAAGCACGTAAGGAATTGTGAAGTACTGGAATGCGCCTATTAAGCCCATGATCAGGTTGAAGAAAATGACGGGTGTAATCATGGGGATGGTCACATGACGTATCCGCTTTACGGCGTTCGCTCCGTCGATAGCGGCTGCGTCGTACAGCTCTTTGGGCACATCTTGTAATCCCGCCAGATAGATAACGACAGCTTGGCCGACGCCCCAGAGCGCCATAAGAATCACCGATGGCTTCGACCAATGCTCATCGGCTAGCCAGCCTGGTCCGACGATGCCGAAGACCTCCCAGAGGATGGCGTTCAGGATGCCGAACTGCGAGTTCAGGACCCATAGCCACAGGATGGAGAGGGCCACCTCCGGCACCAGTACAGGCAAGAAATAGATGGTGCGGTAGACGGGCAGCCCCTTGATCTTCATGTTCAGCATCAAGGCGATGCCCACTCCGACGATAATACCGAGCGGCACCGAGAAGACTGCGAAGTACACGGTGTTGTACAGCGCGAGCCAGAACACATCATCAGCGGTGAACATCTTGATATAGTTGGCAAGGCCCACCCATCTCGGCGGTCGCAGAACGCTGTATTCGGTGAAGCTGTAGTAGATAGATGCGCCAATGGGATACAGGATGAGTATGCTAAGACCGAGAAGCCAAGGCAGGGCAAACAATATGCCGTTGATCTGATCTTGGCGGCCGGTCCGGGTCGCGAGTTGGCGTCTAAGCGGTTCTGTCAATTTACCCATGTTAGTCCCCTGTTGCAGGCAGGTTACGCGTGGGCGTTAGCCCGTGCGAGAAAAAACAGGCTCCTCCAGCACGTAAGCGGAAGGAGCCTATCACAGCCCTCTTGCCTCAGCCGGCAAGAGCCTTTTGCATCGCGGCGTTGGCTTCATCGTTCAGCTTATCAAGCGCCTCTTGCGGCGTGGCTTTGTCGTGGATCACGGCATCACGCGCATCGTTTAAGCCGTTCCACAGTAGCTGCCCGATAGGAAGCGGCGGTCGTGAGTCGGAGAAGGCGAGAAGGTCTACATATAGAGAGCGCACCTCGTCGCGATTAAACCATGGGTCTTCAGCCGCTGTGGGGCGAACAGGCAGTTGGCCGGCCATGGTGCAGTAAAGCACCTCGCTCTCTGGCCGGTCCATGAAGAGGAACCATTCCCAGGTTTCTTCGACATGGGCGGCGCCGCGTGGCATAACTAGTGCAAAACCGCCGGCCCAACTTGACTCCCGTCCACCATCGCGCGGGTAGGGAATGACGGATGCGCCATAGGGGACATCCGGTCCGAAGCGTTCGATATCATTGGCGACCCAAGTGCCGTCGACCTTCATGGCCAATAGCCCGGCGATGAACGGGTCCTGCGCTTCCTGGCCGAAGGCCTGGGAGAAACTCTCGACGGAAGTTACGTCGTATTTCTTGGCGTAGCTCGCTAACCACTCGGTGGCGGCAACGATGCGCGGTTCGTTGACGGTGACTTCCAGGGTCTCTGGGTTGTAGAATTGCCCGTCCCAAGCCCAGCCGTACGTATAGATGAAGCCCTGGAATAGCCAAGGGACAAAGCCCATCTGCACCATGCGCGGCCCTTCGATTTTGAAGAGTTTCTCAGCCATGGCATCCAGTTCGTCGATGTAGACGGGCGGGGTTTCGGGGTCAAGACCGGCATCCTCGAAGAGATCCTTGCGCCAGTAGAAAGCGCGCACGCCGGTCTGGAACGGGACGCCCCACAGCTTGTCTTTGTAGATAGCTTCTTTCCAGGCGAAGGGATAGTAGCTGTCCTCGGTTATCCCGGAAGCCGCAGCGAGATCAGTCAGATCGGTGAATGATTCTTCCTCCGCCCAGGTAGCAGTGAGGAAACGGTCGAAGTAGGCGCAGTCAGGCGGGGCGCCGGCAGCGATGGAGGTCATCAACTTTTCCGAAAGTTGAGTCTGACCGCTCATGGGAACATAGGTGAGCTGAACCTGAATCGCACCCTGCGACGCGTTAAACTCGTCAACCAGCTGCTGTTTCGCTTCGCCGGCGCCGCCCGAAGGGCTAATCGGGCTCCAATAGTCAATCGTTGTTACGTCTGTGGAGGGCTGCGCGGCTTCTTGCTCCGCGACGCCGGCTTGTGGGACAGCGCTGGGAGCGGGTGTACAGGCCGCTAAAAGGACTCCTGTGCTGAAGATGGCGCTTGACTGTAAGAATGACCGGCGGGTTAATCTCTGTTTGCTCATTGGATTCTCCTCCATTCGGGTCACGGGCGAACATAACAGAAGGACGAAGTCGCAACTGCCGTGGCGTCGACAAAAATGCGCTGCAACGGCTGGCTAGTTAGGCGACTTGCAGGCGTGTTGCGTGCAACGCAACGCGCCTGTATTCACCTAGGCGGTCGGCGTCAAATGGGACTGTACCATCCGATGTAGATACTCACGAACCTCTTGACTGCCGGCGGCGTCCGGCACGTTGGGCTGGTCGATCTGGGTCGTGCTCGGGTTCAGCCGGAGCGCAACGGGCGAGTCGAACAGCAGCCAGCGCGAGATGGCATCGCGAAATTCCGCGACCAGGTTTTGCGCTGACGGCTCATGGATGATGTTGCGCGTCTCGAGCGGGTCATTCTCCAGGTCGAAAAACTGGCTCTTGGCCGGGTCGCGATCCCAGATCAGCTTGTGGGTACGCGACCGCGCCATGTAGTAGCCGGCGGGATGGTTCTCCAGGAAAGCGATCTCGCGTGTCGCCGCCGGGTCGGCTAGGTTCAGCCCCTTCATGCCGTCGGGTACGGGCAGTCCGGTCTGTCCCAAGATCGTCGGCGCAACATCCACCAGATTCGACAGCACGTCACTCTGCGTGCCTTTCCCTTCGTTATGCGGGTACTTGATGAGTAGGGGAACCTTAGCTAACGGTTCGTAGGCGTGTCCCTGCTTCAGAATCATGTGGTGATAGCCCATGTACTCGCCGTGGTCCGACAGGTAGATGATCAGAGTCTTGTCGTAGAGGCCGCGGCGGCGCAGCATCTCGATCATGCGTCCCACCTGGCGGTCGATGTGGCTAATGGTCCCATAATAGAGAGCCATGATGCGACGCAATGACCATTGGTCGAGTTTGGCGTTGTCGAAGTAGGCGGGATAGCTGTCCGCGGCGGGGACCGTTGGGGTCCAGCCGGGCAGCGGGTCAAGCGCTTCCGGCTCGTAAAGCGCGTCCCACGGGGCGGGCGGGTCGAAGGGGTGGTGCGGCTTGACGAAGCTGGCGGTGAGCAGGTTGCCTCCCTCGCTCCACGCTTCCAGGGTCTCCACGGCACGGTCGCCGATCCAGGTGGTAGAGTGCCAAGCTTCGGGCAGGTCCGAGGTCAGCGCGCCGAAGGCGTCCCAGTACTTCTGCGGCGCTGACCGGCGGTATTCGCGGCGCTGATCGTAGAGGTCGATGGCGTCGATCAGGCCGGCAGCCATCAGTGCGCGATGGTAGTCGTCGTCGAAGCGGCCATCGCCATCCTGTTCGCATAAGGCCATCTGGTCGTAACCGACATCCAGATAGGTGGGCGTGTAGTGCATTTTGCCGACGGCTTTTGTGGCATAGCCATTGGCGCGCAGAACCTTGGGGAAGGTGTCGATGTTGGCGTCAAGCGTGCAGTGGTTGTTCCACCCCCCATGCTGGTGCACATATAGCCCGCTTACGAGCGAATAGCGGGAAGGCGTGCAAACCGGGAAGGGGCAGATGGTGTTGGGGTAGTTGACGCCGTCGGAGGCCAGCGCGTCGAGGTGGGGCGTCTGTATCTGGCGGTTGCCGTTAAAGCCGACGCAGTCCCAGCGATGCTGGTCTGCCATGATCAAGAGAACGTTGGGCCGATCCGTTGCGGAATCCATAGACCTTTTGTTTCTTGCTGGGTTTGGGGGGAGATGATCAGTTTGTCAACCATATTATCATAATTTGGAACGTAAACGGTAACCGGATTTCCGTGTTTGACTGGGATTCAGAGCCTGTCCTATGCCGGCGGCGTGTGGTATGTGGACCTCGCGTCGGCGGATTCGGCTGATCTGCTGGCGCCAAGGGCGCTGGGAGCGCTAGGTGAGCCTGACTACGGAGTTG
>CAZYSJ010000215.1:0-4632 GCA_964649875.1 uncultured Caldilineaceae bacterium | reverse complement strand
GCCATCGGGCTGATGGGCGGCATTGAACTCACGCGCCAGATCCATCATGTCGCCGCGGTCTTGCTGATGCTGGCGACCATCTATCACGGCGGCGCGGTGACTTATCGCATCTTCGTGAAGCGGGTGCGGCTGACCATGATGCCGGGCTTGCAGGACGTGAAGGACGGCTTGCAGGCGATGGGCTATAACGTGGGCCTGTTGAAGTCGCCGCCGCGCATGGGCCGTTATAACTTCGGAGAGAAGGTCGAATATTGGGCGGTGATCTGGGGCACGGCGATCATGGTCCTCACGGGCTTCATGCTGTGGAACCCGATTGCGACGACCAAGTTCTTGCCGGGGCAGGTCGTCCCCGCGGCGAAAGCGGCGCATGGGGCCGAAGCGGTGCTGGCTGCGCTTTCGATCATTACGTGGCACGCCTATCATGTGCATCTAAAGTGGTTCAACAAGAGCATGTTCACCGGTTCGCTGACGCATGAGCAGATGGAAGAAGAACACGCGCTGGAGCTGGAGCAGATCGAGGCGGGCGTCGAGGAGCAGCCGATCCCGCCGGCAGTGATGCGCCGCCGGTTGTTGGTCTTCTATCCGGCAGCAGTCGTCATCTCCGTGACGCTGCTGGCCGCGGTCTATTGGTTTGTGACGCTGGAGGAGACGGCGATCACGACGATCCCGCGCCAGGATACGCCGGTCTTTGTGCCGGTCACGCCCACGCCGGAGGGCGGGTAATGTGGCCCGTTGCGGCTTTTTTGCCGCGAGAGTTTTGATTGATTCCAAATTGGCCGGCGATAGGGTTGTAATTATGGGTTAGTCATAGTAGGATAGGGGCAGGTTCAACTCGTTTGAACCGAAGGTGCCGCCTCTGTAACAGTCGTGACAACAGCCGCTCTTATCCGTGTCTCATCGGTTTCGCGCCGCATCGGCGTTTTTTGTCGGGCCGCCCACGGCGAGCGAGTTTAGCGCTCTGACTGCGTCGCCCTAAGAGGTTGAACGGTCTCCGAATGTCATCGCCGGCGCATGAGCCGGTGCGGCTGTATGAGGCTAGAGACGGCGCAAACTCCCCCGGCGGCGTTTCCGCAGAATCAGGCAGTAGATCTCAACAGGCGTCTCTTGTATGGCAGGTTATTTGGCCGGCTCCAGCCAGTTAGCCATGGCTAGAGAGGAGGTTGCCCCCACGAAAGAGACAAGGCCGACCGGACGGGCGACATCCGGAAAGTTAGGCATAGCGTGCAGGACCGTCAGATCGATTTTGAGATCGGCTATTTGAGATCGGCTATTTGAGATCGACTATCGGGTTGACTATCAGATCCACATGTAGTTCATCGTGCAGCATGCGATGAGCCAAGTCTTTGGGGAGGAGGTTCTATGAGACGAAACCTTGTGTTCGTTCTCGCATGTCTGACTGTGATGCTGGGGTTGGCGCTCATTGCCCAACCTGTGGCGGCGCAGGAGGATGTGGAAGACCCCACGATCAGTCCGACTATTCCCTACCTCGAACAGTGGCAGTCTTCCGCCCATGCCGCTTTCGAGACCGAGGCTTTCCGTCACTGGGATGGAGATGACCCGGCGGAAGTGCCGACGAGTTGCGCCAAGTGTCATAGCTCGGCGGGTTATCAGGACTTCCTGGGCGTAGACGGCAGCGAAGCCGGCGTGGTGGACAGCGCGGCGCCCGTCAACACCGTGGTGGACTGCGTAGCCTGCCATAACAGTGCGACTGCCGTCAAAGACAGCGTCGTCATGCCTTCGGGCATTGAGCTGACGGGCCTAGGCGACGAAGCGCGCTGTATGGAATGCCATCAGGGGCGCGAGTCCAAGGTGAGCGTAGACGCCGCCATCGCCGAGGCTGCGGTGGACGACGATGCGGTCAGCGCGGATTTAGGCTTCCGCAACATCCACTACTATGCCGCGGCGGCCACCAAGTACGGCACGCTGGCGCAGGGCGGGTATGAGTACGAAGGCAATACGTATGACGCCAATTTCGACCATGTGGAAGGCTACGAGACATGCGTCGGCTGTCACAGCCCGCATACGCTTGAGGTGAAGATCGAAGCCTGCGCCGAATGCCATGTGGACGTGGAAACGGTCGAGGACCTGCGCGATGTGCGCATGGCCGGTTCTACTGTCGACTACGACGGCGACGGCGATGTGGATGAGGGCATCTACTACGAGATTGCGGGCCTGCAGGAGACGTTGTACCAATCGCTCCAGATTTATGCCGCCGATGTGGCGGGCGCTCCGATTGCGTATGACGCCCACAACTACCCGTATTTCGTGGGCGATCTCAACGGCAACGGCGAGGTCGACGAGGATGAGGTCGGCGGGGGCAACGCCTACGCATCGTGGACCCCGCGCTTGCTGCGGGCGGCGTATAACTACCAGGTTTCGGTCAAGGACCCGGGTCAGTATGCGCACGGCGGCAAGTACATCATCCAGCTTCTGCATGATTCGATTGCCGATCTGAACACGGCCCTGGCTGAGCCTGTGGACATGGCGGCTGCGCGGCGCATCGACGCCGGGCACTTCGCCGGTTCCGAAGAGGCGTTCCGTCATTGGGATGCGGAAGGATCGGTTCCGGGCAGTTGTGTTAAGTGTCATACGGGCACGGGCTTGCCCATGTTCCTGGAGGAAGGCGTGACGATCTCGCAGCCGCCGTCGAACGGGCTGCAGTGCGCCACTTGCCACAACGACGTGCAGGAATTCACGCTGCACGAAGTTGCGTCCGTCACCTTCCCCTCCGGCGCGGTGATCGACAGCGGCGACCCGGAGTCTAACCTGTGCCTGAACTGCCACCAGGGACGCGAGTCAACGGTGAGCGTCAATCGCCTGATCGGCGACACGCCCGACGACGCGACGTCCGAGAGCTTGCGTTTCCTGAACGTGCATTACTTCGCTGCCGGGGCCACCCGTTTCGGGACCGAGGCCAAGGGCGCATATGAATATGCCGGGAAGGAATATGCGGGCTTCTTCGAGCATTCCAGAATGGCGAACCAGTGCAACGACTGCCACGGCACGCATAGCCTGGAGGTCGATTACGTGCTGTGCGCCGACTGCCACGACGACATCGAGATCGAATCGGCGGAGGACCTGGCGAACATTCGCTACTACTTCGACGATTGGGATGGCGACGGCGACGACGTGGAAGGTTTGGCGGGCGAGGTGGACACGCTGATCGAGACGTTGTACGCGGCGATGCAGGCCTATGCGACCAGCCAGGCGGGCGTCGGCATCGTGTACGACTCACATTCGTATCCGTACTTCTTCAGCGATACGAACGGCAACGGCGCGGCCGATCCGGAAGAACTGGATCGAACGAACGGCTTCAACTCGTGGACGCCGCGCTTGCTGCGAGGCGCTTACAACTATCAGTACGCGTCGAAGGACCCCGGCGCCTATGTGCATAACGGGCCGTACATCATCCAAGTGCTGCAAGACAGCATCGAGGATCTGGGCGGCGACGTGTCGGGCATGATCCGGCCGTAGGCGCTGCGCGTTAGGTTAACAAGCAAGCAGACACGATGCGGGACGTCGCCCGACGTCCCGCATCTGTTTTCCGGGCCGGGTGCAGTGAAGGACCCCCGATTAAGATTCCTCTAAGGGTTGGGAAGCGCGTCTTATGCTATAATCATGCAACGCTTACGCCGGCAAGCCTAAGTGGTTCGTTCGCCAAGCGTCTGTCATTCTGAAGCGAGCGTTAGCGAGCCGAAGAATCTCGTCGCACCAGCGGCAGAGATGTTTCGCTCCGCTCAACATGACATCGTGCTTATTTGGCGAACAAACTACGAAGCGCCTGTCCGGCAGCGTTTCGTTGGCGTTTCCCCATAGGCCGCACCGGCGGTGCGGAACAGGTTTCTGAATGAGTTGCTGACCATGAAATCCAGGATGAACCAAATCGGCGTTGCGTTGCTTGTGTTCTTGGCGGCCTTCGTATGGCTGGGCGCCATCGCCGCCGTCACCGTCGCCGCCCAGGACGCGCCCACAGCCGAACCGGCTGAAGAGGTGACGCTGAACGACGTGAACGAGGTGGCGCGCGATCTATGGTGTCCGCTGTGCAGCGGCGTGCGCCTGGACGCCTGCGAACTCAAGGCGTGCGATCAAATGAAAGACGTGATCGCCATCAAGCTGGCCGAAGGCGAGGACGCAGAGTCGATCAAAGACTATTTCATCGAGCAGTACGGGCCGCAGGTATTGGGCGAGCCGCCGCGCGAGGGGTTCAATTGGTTGGCGTGGATATTGCCCTTTGTGGCGCTGGCGCTAGGCGGCGTTTTTTTGTGGCGGCAGACGGCGCGTATGATGCGCCCGGCGGCGGATGCGTCCGCCGCAGACCAGGGGCCTTCGCCTCCCGGCGCGGAACAGCGGACGGACGATGAATACGCACGTAAGCTGGACGAGGAGCTGGCAAAGTATGGCTGATCTCTCCGACATCCGTTCCGAGACGCCGGACGCCCAAGCCCCAGTCCCAGCATCGGGCATGATGGTCGTGTGGCGTGCGGTCTTTGTGGGCATTTTGGTCCTGTTTGTCGCCCTGTTGGCCTGGCGTCTGTGGGACACCAACCGCTCCGAACATCGGGCGTCGGGCATGGCGCCGCCGTTTACCTTCACCACCTTCGAGGGCGAGACGATCAGCCTGGAAGGTCTGCA
>CAZYSJ010000214.1:0-4668 GCA_964649875.1 uncultured Caldilineaceae bacterium | reverse complement strand
CCCCGTTCCCCACCGCTTCCAGATCATTCCGGTTCACCGCCGCCCAAATCACGCCATCTTCCAAGCGGACCTCAGCCAGAGCATGGCCCCACAGCCGCATCACGCTGAAGGGCCGGCGGTTGACTGTCCGGGCCGTAATTGTCGCTAGATTCGCGCCCCCCTCCATCAGGCGCATGGCCGCGCCCAGCACCGCGGGCGTCGTGTTGCTCGTGCGAAAACAAAGGGTGTCCGTCACGATGCCGGTTAACAGACACTCAGCCAGTTCGCCATCCAGCGTCACGCCTATCGCTTCCGCCAGCCGGGTCAGCATTTGGCAGACCGCGGCCGAAGCCGGATCTACCCAGTTGATGCGGCCAAACCCCGTGTTCGTGACGTGGTGATCGATGACCACCAGCGTAGCCGTCTCATGCACCGGCGCATGGTACGCCGTGCCCATCCTGTCGGGGCTAGAAGAGTCCAAACAGATGATCAGGTCGAAGTGGCGCTGCCGGACCGCGCTCTCAAACTCCGGCATCTCCCCGGTCAGAATGTCGCCTGCGCCGGGCAGCACACGATGCTCAACCGGCACAGGGTCCTGTAAGGCCAGCGCCGGCTCCTTTCCCAACCTGCGCAGCAGCCAACCCATCCCCAGCAGGCTTCCCAGCGCATCGCCGTCCGGCGCGACATGGCTGACACAGAGAATATCGCGCCCCTGGGAAATGGCGTGAAGCACGGCCGGATCGATCAAATCGGACATTTCGCCTTCTTCTCTATGCGTGGGCGGCGGTAGCGCCATGTCGGTCGCACGGCCTCAGGAAGTACGCTGCTCACTGCCGGCCCGAAATCCTCCCGCACGCATCGGCCAGCGGACGCACCCCCATCTTGCGATTGAACCATCAACAAATGAGAAGGTCAAGAACAGGGCAACCCCATTCTTGACCTTGTGATCTTCTATAGGAGCGCGGCCGCAGACTGCGTGACCCTATGCGCTCTCAGACGGACCAGGCATCTCCGGACTTTGCGACTCCGCACGCTGCTCGCGCTCCTCAGCGATCTGGCGCAGCAGTTCCTCAATCCGCGCCGCCCGTTCAGGAGTCTCATCGTAATAGAATAGCAACTCCGGCACGACACGCAGACTGACGCGTGTCGCGATTTCCCGCCTTAGGTACGGAATCGCGTGCTTCAAGCCCTGCAGCACATCGCGCCGCGACACCTCTTCATCGTCATGGCTGACAAAAACCTTAACGCTGCGCAAGTCCGGGCTCACGTCTACGGCCGTCACCGCAACGAGGCTTACCCGAGGGTCATCTAGTTCGTTGGCGATCAGAATACTCAGCTCTTGAAAGAGCATCTCGGCGACACGTTGGCGCCGGACGGTTGGCATCATTTCCTCCAGTTACGTTTTACCCTGTCCCACCCGCAGGGCGCCGCATTTCTCAGCAGCGCTCTGCGGGCCGATAGGGTCGCTTACCGCACGCGGCGACGCTCCAAGATCTCGATCACGTCGCCTTCCTGCAGCAGCTCATCCCCCGCCTACAGCTTGATGCCGCACTCAAAACCGGTGCGCACTTCGGCCACGTCTTCCGTAAAGCGGCGCAAGGTGCTGATACGAGCGGACGGGACGATCTCTTCACCGTTGCGCACCACACGGGCCAGCGCATTGCGTTTCACCACGCCGTCGGTGACATTGCAGCCCGCGATAACGCCGCGGCGGAGCTTAAACAAGGTCAGAACCTCGGCATGGCCCACAACGGCATTCTCGTAGATGGGCTCCAGCATACCCGTCAACGCCGCCTCGACATCCTCGATCATCTTGTAGATGATGTCATACAGACGAATGTCAACGCCCGACTGCTCAGCTCGCTGCTGGGCGGCCTTGTCCACGCCCACGCTGAAGCCGATGATCACCGCATCGCTGGCCTCCGCCAACATCACGTCCGACTCGGAGATGTCGCCGATCGCCGCCTGCAGAATCTTGACCGAGATCTCCTCGTTGCCAAGTTCCTCCAAACTGTGTATCACCGGCTCCAGCGTCCCCTGCATATCCGCGCGGACAATCAGGTTCAGCGTCTTGGTTTCGCCGCCCTCAAAGCGAGCAAACACCTCTTCCAGCGACATCTGGCGGCGTACCGGCGCGACCTCCGCCCGGTCAATGCGATCCTGCCGCTCCTCGGCGATCTGCTTAGCCTCGCGGTCGCTGGCAACGACCTCGAACACATCGCCGGCGTCAGGCGCCTCGTGCAGCCCCAACACCACTACAGGAGTGCTGGGACCTGCCTGCTTCAGCGCCTTGCCCTCATAATCGACCATAGCCTTGATGCGGCCCCAGGTGGGGCCTACGATGATGGCGTCGCCGCGGTTGAGCGTGCCGTTCTGCACAAGCAGAGTCGCCGTCACCCCACGGAAGCGGTCCAGTTCGGATTCAACCACAGTGCCGACGCAACGGCCCTTGGGGTTCGCCTTAAACTGCTCCAGCTCGGCCACCACCAGGATATTCGCCAGCAAATCGTCGATCCCGGTCTTGTTCAGCGCGCTTACGGGCACAACGATCGTATCCCCGCCCCACTCCTCGGGCTGCAAGCCTTCCTGCGCCAACTCATCCATCACACGCTGCGGATTGGCGTTGGGCCGGTCAATCTTGTTCAGCGCCACGATGATAATCACGCCCGCAGCCTTGGCATGGCTGATGGCCTCCCGCGTCTGGGGCATCACGCCGTCGTCCGCCGCCACAACCAGCACGACAATGTCCGTCACCTGCGCCCCACGCGCCCGCATCGCCGTGAAGGCCTCATGGCCCGGCGTGTCGAGGAACGTAATCCTGCGCCCATCCACCATCACCTGATACGCGCCGGTGCGCTGGGTAATGCCGCCGGCCTCGCCGCCCGCCACGTCTGTATGGCGGATGGCGTCAAGCAGCGTGGTCTTGCCGTGGTCTACGTGCCCCAACACCGCCACCACCGGAGGTCGTTCTACAAGATTGTCGGACTTCTCATCCGCCAGGACCTGTTCCACAAAGTTTTGGGCGCGACGCGCCGGCTCTACTGCGGCCGCCTGCTCCTCTGCCTTGACCTCCGGCTCATCGCGCTTCGGCCAGTTGACCGTAATGCCCAGCTCCTCGCCCAAGATGACGGCCGTATCGTGGTCAATGCTGTGCGTAATGGGCGCCATAATCCCATACTGCATCAGCACCTTGATCAGATCAATCGGGCTGCGGTCCATCAACTTCGCCAAGTTCCGCACCGTAATGTGGTCCTCGACGACAACGGCTTCCACCGGCTC
The DNA here is from genome assembly GCA_964649875.1 of uncultured Caldilineaceae bacterium. GTDB lineage: Bacteria > Chloroflexota > Anaerolineae > Caldilineales > Caldilineaceae > JASGTU01. The sequence goes on along the minus strand of CAZYSJ010000214.1, from coordinate 1,410 downwards.
GCGACGCGCCTCCTGCTTGTCCTCCCGCTCCTCCACAACCTTAGGGCCGCTTTTTGCCTTGCCTCGGACGACGGCCTCTTCTGGTTCTTCTTCCCGGCCACGAGTCTTGGTCTTTGCTTTTGTCATTGACTGTACCCCCTTTTTGCGTGAGCGTCTGCTCGACGCGGTCTCCTGGTCCAACATGCCCTCGCCGTACGGCCTGCACGGCGCTGATGCGGCGCTCTCCCCAACCGTGGCTCGGCGACGCGACCGGCGTTCTGTCTGCAGGCGCAATGGCAAGCCAGGTCCTGTTACAACACGGCCTGCCCACGCAGTATGGATGAACGGCATGAAGGGAAGTCTTGTTCGGGGTGACGGGCGAGGAAAAACGGGGCGGCAGGTCAACGAAAACCCTACATGGCCGTCCTCCGCACATCGCTCGGCGTCACGCGCGGACCGGTTGGATCCGGGCAGTGCAACTGCTCACCACCCCGAAACACCACATGCCTAGCCCACATGGCGCACCCTAGTACTGCCTGTTCGTCTGCCGCTCGCCTCCGGCGCAGCGCATCATTGCCCACTCTCCAAGCCGGTCAAGCGCTTAGCGCTATTCTGCCGGCGCCGCTTTCACTGGCGAAACGCCCGCCTGCGTGTCATCAGACCCATCCTCTTGCGCAGAAGGCAGCGTCCCCATATAATCTGACAGCCGCTGCCGGTCCTCCTGGCTCAACTTGGTGCGCAGCGCCTGCTCAATGCGGTTGCTGCGCAAAGCCATTTCCCAGCATTCCCGGTACGGATGCAGATACGCGCCGCGGCCATCCAGCTTACCCGTGGGGTCAACCACGACCCCCGTCTCTGTCCGCACCAGCCGCGTCAAGCTCCGTTTGCCTTCCGCCTGCCGGCAGGCGATGCATGTGCGCTGAGGCACATGCCGTCGCCGCGGGCCGTGGGTCTTGTGCGACACATCCATCTTCCTATCAAAGAGAGTCCATCCCTGCGAACCGGGTCAACTCCACCGCTCCATCTCAGGTCCCCAGCGCACTGTCATGCTGAGCACTGTCATGCTGAGCGCAGCGAAGCATCCCTTGCCGTGATCCCGACCCCTCGCCCCCGCACCTACTGGCTAGAAGTACCTCTCGTCCTCATCGCCAAACGTGCGCCGGCGCTTCTTCGCCTTGGGCCGCGCCTCAGGCTTGACCGCCTTCTTGGGCTTGGCCTTGACCTTGGTCTTGCCCTTCTTGGCCGGAATCTCTTCTTCCTCTTCCTCGTCTTCCCACTCCTCTTCGTCCAACCCGGCCAGCAGTTCCGCAGGGATCTCGAAGCTGTCCATGTCGACGTTCAGGTTCTTGCGTGCGCGCAGCATGTCCGCCGTGATCACCTCAGGCAGTTCGTCGCCCTTGGTGAGATCCACCAGGCCAGGCTCTTCGACAG
>CAZYSJ010000213.1:2268-4678 GCA_964649875.1 uncultured Caldilineaceae bacterium | reverse complement strand
CCATCCTACACTCTTTCCCTACACGACGCTCTTCCGATCTTCCGGGCTGAACAACCTTGTGGCTGGCGTACGCGAACTGCAAGGCGTGCTTAGCGACCCCCAGATCACCAGCTACCGGGTGGTGTTGAATCCGGAGAAAATGGTGCTGAAGGAGGGGGCGCGCGCCGTCACCTATCTCTCCCTCTTCGGCTATCCGGTCGACGCAGTCGTCGTCAATCGCATCCTGCCCGGCATAGTCAGTACGGGAACGGGCGATGTGCGAGTGGACAGGCCAAGCGATGACGCCTACCTGCACCGGCTGCAGGAGATCCAGGCGCGCTACTTGGCCGACATCGAGCGCGAGTTCTTTCCGCTGCCCATTTTCCGTTCCCCCTGGTTCGACGCTGAGATGGTCGGCATCGACCGGCTGGAGGAACTGGCAGCCAGTCTATTCGCGGACCGCGATCCTGGGGAGATATTCTTCGTAGGTCAGGCGCAGTCGATTGAGGAAGAAGGCGACGACTTCGTGCTCAAGCTTCCGCTCCCTCAAGTTGAACTGCACAAGGTGAAGCTGATCAAGCGGGGCGATGAGCTTTTTGTCACCATTGGCAATTTCAAGCGCGAACTGCTGCTGCCCAGCATCCTCGCCCAGCGCGACGCCAGCGGTGCGGTCTTTTCCAACGGCGCATTGAAGATCCGGTTTCCGCCGCCAGTCGAACAACAGGCATAACAAGAAATGAACAGCGCATTGAGAGTCCTGACAAACGTCATCGCGGCCGGGGCCGGCTATGCAACTGGCCTGCAGGTAGGCCTCCGGAGCGGATGGCTGCGACAACCGAGACCGATGCCGCGCCAGCTCGCCTTTACGCTCGACAACCCGCTGCGTTTGGCCTACCGAAACCCAGGCGAGACTCTGGGACTATATGGTTTTCGCGCAGGCATGACCGTGTTGGACCTGTGTTGTGGGAGCGGCCTATTCACTGCGGAAATGGCGCGCATGGTCGGGCCAAAGGGCGTGGTGCATGCAGTGGATGTGCAGCGCCCTTTGTTGGATATGGCGGCGACAAGGCTGGCAGAGGCAGGCGTCGCCGAGCGAGTCCAACTGCATCACAGCGGCGCAGCCCGCCTGCCCCTGGATGACGACTCGGTCGACCTGGCTGTGATCATCTCTAGCCTGGGCGAAATCCCGGACCGGGTAGGTGCGCTCGCCGAGGTCAAGCGCGTCTTGAAGCCGGATGGCCGGCTGGCGGTCAGCGATGAACTGCTCAACCCGTCCTATCTGTCCGCCGGCTACGTGCGTCGCGCAGCCGAGGCCGCAGGCCTCCTGTTCGGCGGCAAAAGCGGAGCCGGGCTGTCCTACCACCTCGTGTTCCACAAGCATCCCTAATACGACGGCTTGCCGGGGCGCGCCGGGCGCAAGCGCGCCTCGCTTCCGCTCCATTGGAACCCGCCTTCCTTCCTGGAGCACGCAACCATGTTACAGTCACCCATAGAAACGACGCTGCCCTACGCAACGGCAGAACTGCCCGGAATCGGAGGAATCCTACGCGGTCAACCGGATCACTTCGTCGTCGAGGAGATCCCGCTCTATGAGCCGCAGGGCGAGGGACAGCATCTGTACGTAAACATAACGCGCGCCGGCCTGACGACGAAAGACGTAGAGAACTCGTGTATGCGGTTGTTTGGTTTGCGGCGCGAGCACGTTGGCTATGCTGGCCTGAAGGATAAAGAAGCGCGCACGACGCAGACCTTCAGCATTGACCTTGGCGCTCATGCCGGAATTGACGCGGCCACTGTCACAGAGCGGCTCGAAGGCGAATTGGGCGTCCAGGTCAACTGGGCGCGGCGTCATCGCAACAGGCTGAAGATCGGTCACCTGATCGGCAACCGCTTCGAGATCGTCGTGAGCGCGCCGCAATGCGAGCCGGCGGAATGCCTGGACCGCTGCCGGCGGATCTCAGAGCAGTTGGTCGCCCGTGGGCTGCCCAACTACTTTGGGCCGCAGCGCATGGGGAAGAATGATGTGAACGTGGCGCAGGGCCTGGCGATTTTGCAGGGCACCGTGCGCAAGCAGGACAAATGGCTGCGCCAGTTTCTGGTTTCGAGTGTGCAGAGCTATCTGTGCAATCGCTATCTCGCTGAGCGGGTGACGATGGGGGCCTATGACAAGCTGCTCTCGGGTGACGTCGCCAAGAAATACGCCACCGGCGGCATGTTTGATGTCGTCGATCTGGACAGCGAGCAGCCGCGCTATGCAGCACACGAGATTAGCTTCACGGCGCCAATCTACGGACCAAAGATGTGGGCCGCAAAGCTTGACGCCGGCGCGCTGGAAACTAGGATTCTGGAGGAGTCTGGGCTGTCAGTGGAAGATTTCGCACGCGTCCGCGCGAGCGGGACGCGTAGGATAGGGCGTCTGCTCGTCAACGAC
>CAZYSJ010000213.1:0-2258 GCA_964649875.1 uncultured Caldilineaceae bacterium | reverse complement strand
CTGCAGACGCCGAGGTATTTGACGCATAGATGCAATTATTGGCCGGGCACGACCTTGCCCGATATGCCAGGTGGACTTATGAAATTTGACCAGCGCGATACGCAAAGCCAGGACGCTCAGGATGAACAGGCTGAGGAGCAAGGGACAGTGACAATGGAAATGCCCCTTTTTCCCCTCAACGTGGTGCTGTTCCCTGGGATGGTGCTGCCTCTCCACATCTTCGAACCTCGTTACCAGGAAATGATCAACCGCTGCATCGATGCGGACGAACCCTTCGGTGTGGTCCTTGCCAGCGACGGTTCAGACGTCGAAGGTCTTGCCAGGCCGCGCAAGGTAGGGACGGCTGCGCGCATTACCCGCGTTGAGCGGCTGGGCGATGGCCGCATGGATATCACAACCATCGGTACCAAGCGTTTTCGTATCCTAGAGCTAGATCGCGGCCTGGCGTATTTGACGGCCAAGGTACGGCAGTACCCGGTAGCCAACGGTGCAACGCGCCTGGCCACAAAGCTGGCACATGGTCTGCGACCGAAGATCATCGAGTATGTGGAGCTGTTGAGCGAGGCCAGCAAGACCCGTCTGCGCCTGGATCGGCTGCCTGAGGATCCGACGACCCTTGCCCTGCTTGTCGCCATAGCGTTGCAGGTCGATAATGAGGAAAAGCAGGCGCTCCTAGAGATGTCCCACGTGCCCCAGATGCTTGCGCGTGAGCGGCACCTGCTGTCGCTGGAGACCATACTGCTGCGGCACATGGTGCAGACGCAGGCCGATGTGCAGGCGATGAGCGGCGGTCCGACCGGGTACGTCTTTCCGAACTAGACCCCAGCGCAGTTCCTCCTATCACGGTGTGAAGCGCCGCCAGACTCCCTCTTGGCGGCGCTCGAACGAACATTTTCCATTCGTGCCCGTATCTTTGTTTGGCCCCTCCTTTCATGATAGCATTGGGGATACGACGTGCGCCGGACCTGCCCCCTGTGCGGTTTGGCGCACCCTACTGTCACGCCCTACTAGGAAAGGATAGAGCAGATCATGCGGAGCTTCTGGCTGTCTTTGGCTGTTCTGCTGGCGCTGGTTTTGGCTGCCTGTCAACCGGTAGTGCCGCCTGAATCGGAAGCAGGGGCAGCACCTTCCACCGCGGCAGAGGCGCTCCAGGTAACGGACGCGCTCGGCCGCGAGGTGGCTTTCGGCCAGGCGCCGGAACGTATTGTCGTGGCAGGGCGCGGCACCTATATGGTGACAGGCGCGCTGTTCATGTTCCCGGAGGCCCAGACGCGTCTGGCTGCATTTGAAGGCGGGCGGTTCAATGATCCTGCCACCTTCATCCCTCTCATCGATCCGAATTTCGAAGCCAAGACCGTGCTGGAGCGAGACGCAGGCCCAGAGCAAATTGCTCCCGTCAACCCGGACGCGATTGTGCTCAAGACGACTGCGAAAGACACCCTGGGCGATCCTCTTGAAGCGCTCGGCGTGCCCATTGTCTATGTTGAGATGGAATCGGTTGAGCAGTACTTCAACGACGTCATGACCCTCGGGCAGTTGTTCGGCGACACGGCTCGCGCCCAGGAGATCATCGACTTCTTCCAAGCGCGGCTTGACCGCATCGACGCAGTGTTGGCAGGCATGGGCGAAGCGGACAAGCCTACCGCTCTCCTCATCCAATACAGCGAAGAAGGGGATACGATTGCCTTCGAAGTTCCAGCCGCGAACTGGCTTCAGACGCGGCAAGTCGAGCTGGCCGGCGGCGTACCTGTGTGGAAAGACGCGACCACTGGAGGCGGCTGGAATACCGTCAACTTCGAGCAGGTTGCTGCCTGGAACCCTGACAAGATCTTCGTCGTGGCCTACCAAACAGACGCCGGTGCGGTCGTTGACGAGCTGATCCAAAGCCCTGAGTGGCAGGCCCTCGACGCCGTCAAGAACGGTGAAGTGTACGGTTTCCCGGCAGACATCTTTAGTTGGGATTCGCCCGACCCGCGCTGGATTCTGGGCGTAACCTGGTTGGGGCAGAAGCTCCATCCCGACCTCATGGCCGATGTAGACATGCAGCAAGAGGTCAGGGATTTCTTCGGCGTAATCTATGGTATGGACGAGCAGACCATCGACGAGCACATTATCCCGACAATCACGGGAGACTGATCATCACACCTGCTCTGCAACGACGACGGGCAAACCGGCTGCTTCTGGCGCTTGGTTTGCTCGTTGTCAGATCGGAAGAGCGTCGTGTAGGGAAAAGAGTGTAGGATAGGGGGGGGGGGGGG
>CAZYSJ010000212.1:2786-4689 GCA_964649875.1 uncultured Caldilineaceae bacterium | reverse complement strand
GAGATGGAATCTCGTGACTGGAGTTCAGACGTGTGCTCTTCCGATCTCGCCCGTTGTTGACGGGCCCGGAGGGCTGACCGGCAGCGCAACAGCAGTACCGGCGCCTCAGCCGATGGAGCAGGCCGCTCGCGATTCGATCATGATGGGAGCGGCGGAGGCGGCAGCAGCGCCTGCTAGCGGCGAGGAAGCGGTCGTAGCCAGCCAGGAACGTGCGAAGATGCAGTCGGCGTCTGTCGTAGCGGAGCAAAGCGAGGTCAGGTACGCAGGAGGGCGAGCCTTCGTGCTTCAAGGACGTGTATCCCTCGAAGCGGGTCGCAGTGCGGAGCTGTGGGTGGACACTGCCTATACTACAGAGATGGCAGTGGAGACCGTCGCATTCGCCAGCGACCGCTATTTTGAACTTGCCGCTGACCCGGCTATGGCCGAGATCATGGCGATCTCACCGGAACTGCTTGTCGTCATCGGGGATTCGGCGATACGAATTACGAGCACGGGGGAAGAGACTGCGGCCTATCCCGCTCCTTCACCTCAGGCATTCGAGCCGGAAGATGCGACACCAGATCGGACCGATGATCTGGGCAGTGAGAATGCTTGGAACGAGTTCATGCGGTGGCTATTTGGCCGGTAACAGGAACCGTGCATGGCGCAACAGACAAGAGGAGGCCGCCTCGTGGCGGCCTCCGGGCTTTGTTGGCAAAGACAACGATTGTCTATTCCAGTGATGAACGCGGGTATCTTCAACTGGCCCACGGAGGCAAAAGGAGCAACGCAGCACTTCGTGCGGCAACGCAACAAAATACCGCCATGTCGATGCCGACGAATTGACCCGTATGACCGGCTACGCGAGCGATTCGCATGATACCCGGCGCCAGGTCCGCGTGCCAACGACGGGCACGCGAGCTTAATTCGATGTTCCGCAGAGCATCAGGTGTACCGGGCAATGTTGCGGGCTGCAACAAAGCCTACCCCGCGTGTCAAGGAGCCACACTGGCTGGCTGGGACCCGGCGGGGCCGGTTTCAACGGTGGGTACGATGCCAGGGCCAGGCAGGACGAGTGTGGGGATTGTGCCCTCGGGTGTGAAGATGATCTTGTCACTGGGGCTGATGGCGTCGGCATTGGCCTGGACCATTTGAAGCTGCAGATAGCCAGGGTTGGCCGCATACATCTGAGCGAAGGCCAACTCGACAGCTACGTCGGCCTTTGCCTTCTCGGTGGCCGCCATTGCTTTGGCCTTCTGGATCTCCAAGTCCCTTTCGGCTGCAAGCAGAGCATTTGCTTTTTCGGCGTCAATAATGGCTCGCTGGGCTTCGACCCGGGCCAGCTCATTGGCGCGTTCAGCCTCGATGACGAATTTTTGCGCTTCGATCTTCTGGCGCTCTAGGTCTGCCAGGGTTTTCTGTTGGCGGGACTCCTCCTGGATCCTACTTTGTTCGACACGAATCTCGCCTTCCTGGCGGGCCTGCTCGGCAGAAGCCTCCGCTTGCGCCTTGAGCTTATCCTGTGCTGCCTTCTCCGTCTCGAGCCGGCTCTTAACGATGGCGTCCAGCCCGGCCTGCACGTCTGGCGAAACCATCACTTCGGGCACGGCGACGTTGTCAACACGGAGCCCGAAGTTGGCCGCCTGCTCGTTCACACCGTCGTCAATGCAGTTTCGCAGCTCATCGCGCGCGGTGCCGATTACGGAGTCATCAAAGGTGCGGTTGCCGACACAGACTTTCATCGCCTGGCGAGCGCGGTCCTCGATGCGCCGCTGAGCCGCTTCGTCGTTGATGTAAAGCTGGTTGTATTCTGCCCACAGCGACCGGATTACGTCGGCGTCCGTCAAGCCAGGCCGGAAGATGTCGCCGGTGACCGTCAACCCGATGCGCTGCTTGTCACGTGTAATGAGCTCGGCATCGGTGA
>CAZYSJ010000212.1:2114-2776 GCA_964649875.1 uncultured Caldilineaceae bacterium | reverse complement strand
ACGGCAAATGCGACGGCCTGACTCGACACCCGCTTCATGTCCACGAATGGCCCGGCATCACTATACACACCTGGGCCAACGACGTTCTTGATGCGACCGCTCACGAACTGTACGCCGACCTCGGATGCTTCGACGCGTTCGAGAAAATAGAAGAACTGGCTGCTGAAGCTGAACACGAAGATCGCGACCAGGGCCAGCGCCAGGGCAATGACGACGATTCGCACCGGCAGATTTGACCGTCTGACAGTTTGCACAGGCGTCTCCTTTCGGGTGTATGTGCGGTCTGTTGCCGAGATCCATTTTACTCGTATTGTTGCGTTGATGAAATGGTGGCATCCACGATATCCGGCCATACATTTGGCGGGGGTGTGGACGCGACGTAAAATGGGACTGCGCCACGAGGGCGTATCGAGACTCCATCACTTTAGGGAGCAGCCCCATGCCGACTCTCAAACTCCCTGGCCTTACAGATGTCCACGTGCACTTCCGGGAGCCAGGTTACGAGCGCAAAGAGGACCTATACACTGGCACTGCCGCTGCCCTCGCCGGGGGCGTCGAGCGGGTCGTAGGTCAGGTCCTCGGCCAGCTCGGAGCCCTCGGGCGCGGCGGTGGTCGCCTCGATCGACGGGGCGACGAACGCCCCCGCCCGGTGCTGGAGGGCG
>CAZYSJ010000212.1:0-2104 GCA_964649875.1 uncultured Caldilineaceae bacterium | reverse complement strand
GGCGCTAGACATGCCGAACACGCAACCTCCCACAGCAACCCCAGAGCATTTCAGGCAGAAGGCCGAGCTGGCTGCGGGCAAGATCGTGTGCGATTTGGGCCTGTATGTGGGGGCCACTTCCACATGGGAGGACGCGTATCTGCCGGTGGCGCCGCAGGCGTGTGGGCTGAAGATTTACGTAAGTGAGACCTTCGGCAGCTTGCGCATTGACGACCTGCGCCTGATGCATCGGCTGTTCGCTTCGTGGGCTGAGACTGCTTCCCAGATAGGCTATCGTAGCGAAGGGAACCCTGGCGGGATTGGGCCTGTGGCGGTCCACGCGGAGGAACTCATGCTTCCGGTCTGCTTGTGCTTGGCAGACCTGTATGGAACGCCGCTGCATGTGGTGCACGTAAGCCGGCGCAGCGAGATAGAGTTGATTGTGAAGGCGAAGGACATGGGCGTCAACGTGACGTGTGAGGCGACGCCCCACCACCTGTTTCTCAGCACTGAGGATGCCGCCCGCCTCGGTTCGCTGGGGGACATGCGGCCAAAGCTTGCGACCCCTGATGACGTCAAGGCTTTATGGGAGCATCTCGACGCCGTGGATGTGTTTGCGACTGATCATGCACCGCACACGCTGGCCGAAAAGGGGATTGCGGAACCGGCGGACAAACCGCCTCCAGGCGTGCCGGGCGTGGAGACTATGCTTCCTCTGCTGCTCACCGCTGTAGCCGAGGACCGACTAACACTGGACGATATTGTCGAACGCTGCGTGAATGCGCCGCGCCGGATCTTCGGACTGCCGGCGCAACTGGACACGTTTGTCGAGGTAGACACAGATGCCCGCTATATGTTGGCGCACAGCGACGTTCACAGCAAGTGCGGATGGACACCCTATGCGGGCAGGACGGTGACTGGACGCGTCGAACGTGTCACGTTGAGAGGAAAGGTCGTCTTTGAGGGCGGAAGCGTGTTGGCGTCGCCTGGAGATGGCATACTGCTGTTTCAATAAGCGGGGCAGTCGCGGCGCGAACCGAAACATGGAAAAGCTCGTTGCATCAACGTCTAGGTACGGCATCCTGGCAATTCTGACGCCACAACTGGGAGAAGACAATGCAGATTAAGAACGTCGGCAAGGTGCCATCGGACCACATGGACAATGGGTTCTATGGGCAAGACATCATTAGCGTCAGCCAATTCAATCGTGACAATCTGGACTACATTTTCGGCGTGGCGCACGAAATGCGTGTGCTGGTGGAGCGGTTCGGTAGCGCCGATCTGCTACAGGGTAAGATTCTGGCGAACCTGTTTTATGAGCCAAGCACCCGAACGAGCTCCAGCTTTATGGCGGCCATGTTGCGGTTGGGTGGCCAGGTAATACCGATTAACAACGTGCAGTATAGCTCAGTGACCAAGGGCGAGAGTCTACCGGATACCATTCGCACGCTTGAAAGCTACTCTGACCTTATCGTGCTACGCCACCCTGAGGTCGGGGCAGCGGCGACTGCTGCTCACTATGCCCGAAAGCCGGTCATTAACGCCGGCGACGGCGTGGGCGAGCATCCAACGCAGGCGTTGCTGGACCATTTCACGATCGTTGAGGAACTAGGTGCGGTCGACGGACTGAAGATCGCCATGGTCGGCGACCTTAAATACGGCCGGACGGTGCACAGCCTCACCAAGCTGCTCGTGAACTATGATGTCGAGTTTTCGTTTGTCAGCCCGGACATTCTGCGCATGCCAGGCGATGTGCTGGATGTGGTGCGGGCGAGCGGGCATCAATTCAAGGAAATCGAAGACGCGCATGAGGTAATCGCCGACGCCGACGTTCTGTATGTGACACGCGTTCAGAAGGAGCGATTCACCGACTTGGCTGAATACGATCGAATGAAGGACCAGTACGTTGTGGACGAGGCCTTGATGGCCAAGGCGAAGAAACGCATGATCGTCATGCACCCTCTGCCACGCGTCAATGAGATCAGCTATGGTGTGGACGAAGACCCGCGCGCTGCGTATTTTCGGCAGATGCGCAATGGTATGTATATTCGTATGGCCCTATTGGCGGCTGTGGTTGGCAAGGCGTAATGGACAAGACGCCCGTTCCGGACGGCGAGAAGTGGCC
>CAZYSJ010000211.1:0-4772 GCA_964649875.1 uncultured Caldilineaceae bacterium | reverse complement strand
CTTCGCCTTCGGCTCAGAATGACAACTGCACAAAATATGTTAACAGAGCACTAAACTGCTGAGCGGCACACAAGGCGGCGAACGCCGTCAATCAGTAGTAAGGAGACAACGAGTGATGAAATACAACTATCTTGGAAAATCAAACCTTCTTGTCAGCAATATTTGTCTGGGCACGATGCACTTCGGCGACGCCACCTCGCAAGAGGAGGCCTTCCGCATCATGGACCGCGCCCTGGAGATGGGCATCAACTTCTTCGACACGGCCAACGTCTATGGCCGCTCGGGCGGGCGTGGGCGCACGGAGGAGATCATCGGCCAGTGGTTCCAGCAAGACAAAGCGCGTCGCGACCGCGTTGTGCTGGCGACCAAGGTCTACGGCGAGATGCCCGAGCCGGACGTGACGAACAGCCGTCCCGGCATCTCCGCCTACAAGGTGCGCAAGCACGCGGCCGACTCGCTGCGGCGGCTGCAGACCGACCACATCGATCTCTACCAGGTTCACCACATCGACCGACGCATTACGGGCGAAGAGTTTTGGGAAACCTTCGAGCGGTTGACGGCGCAGGGCGACGTGCTCTATGTGGGCACGAGCAACTTCCCCGGCTGGGGGCTGGCGAAGTTCCAGATGCAGGCGTTACAGCGCGGCTCTCTGGGCCTTGTCTCCGAGCAGACCATGTACAACCTGCTGAACCGCACGCCGGAACTGGAAGTGCTGCCCGCGGCGCTGGACCTGGGCATCGGCGTGCTGGCCTATATGCCGCTGGCGGGCGGGCTGTTGAGCGGCAAGGCGCGCCAGACGCCCGCCGGGTCGCGCACGCGCGAGGTGGAACAAGAGTATGAGATGGACCTGAGCGAGAACCGGCAACTCGACGACTTCGCCGCGCTGTGCCAAGAGATCGGCGAGCCCGCGCATGTCGTCGCCATCGCCTGGACGCTGGCGAACCCGGCTGTCGCCTCGGCCATCGTCGGCGTGCGCAAGCTGGAGCATCTCGACGGGCTGGAGCGCGCCTCGGAGCTGGCTTTGGATGCAGAGGCGATGGCGCGCTTGGAGGAGGTCTTCAACATCAACCGGGGACGCCCGCTGCGGCCGGGACCGGCCCCCGAAGCCTATTCGTGGTAGCGGAGGCGCACAGATGTATAAATGTGCCATCGTCGGCGTGAGCGGGAGCCGCGCCGACGGCTTGGCGGAGGCCTACCGGCATGTACGCCGCGGGCGTCTGGCCGCCGTCTCGGCGCGCACGCCGGATAAGCTGGACGCCTTTGGGGAGCGCTTCGGCGTAGCTGCGCGCTATGCCGATTACCGCGAGATGTTCGAGAAGGAAAAACCCGACCTGGTGCACGTCAACACGCCGCCGACCGTGCGCCTTGAGGTGTTCCAGGCTGCAGAGGAGGCGGGCGTGCCCGCCGTACTGGTGGAGAAGCCGCTAGCCGTGCAGGGCGAGGACTTCCGCGCCATCCGCGCTTTTGCGCAGTCGTGCAAGGTCAAGATCGCCATCAACCATCAGCTCCATTTTCACCCGCGGCGACAGTACTTGCAGCGCTTTGTGCAGGACGGCAAGATCGGCGAGGTGCGCTTCATCGAGGCCAGCGCGCGCATGAACATGGCCTACCAGGGCACGCATTCGCTGCAGGCCATCGGCGCGTTCAACCCGGGCGTGACGCCGGCGTCGGTCTTCGGCCAGGCGTCCGGCGCACAGGGCTTGCAGGAGACGCCGAAGCATCACTATGCGCCGGACCGGTGTCTCGCCGCCATCGACTATGACAACGGCGTGAGCGGCCTGCTGCGCTGCGGGCTGAACGCGCCGCACGTGATCGACGGGCCGGTGCATCTGCACAAGCGGGTCGCCGTCTACGGGACGCGCGGGCATGTGACGTGGACAATGTGGTCGTGGGAGACAAACTCGGACGGGCGGGCGGCTGGGGGGCGGCATGACTATTATGCCGAGGACATCTTGGGCCAGGCGGCGATGACCGAGGCTATGTTCGACTGGCTGGGAGATGGCCGCGCGCTGCATCCGCTCAACATCCACGCCGCGCTGAGCGACTTCGGCATTGTGCTGGGCGCCTACATGAGCGCGCTGCAACACGCGCCCGTGCAACTGCCGGTTGATCCGCCGGACGGGCTGATGGCGCAACTGCGCGCGACGCTGGGCGCGGAGGCGTAACGCATGAGCCAACACCCGCTCAATCTGGCGCTGCGTTTCGCCCTGGAGCTGGCGATGCTGGCTGCGCTGGGCGTCTGGGGCTGGACGCAGCACGCCGGCATCTGGCGCGTTGTGTGGGTCGTAGGGCTGCCGCTTGCGGCTGCGGCCCTGTGGGGCGTATTCCGCGTGCCCGGCGATCCGGGCAATGCGCCGGTGCGCGTCTCCGGGCCGCTGCGCCTGGCGTTGGAGGCGACGTTGTTTGTGGCGGCGACGACGGCGCTGGCCGCATCGGAGCGGTGGACGGCGGCGTCGATCTTCGGCCTGCTGACTGTGCTTCACTATCTCGCTTCGTATGACCGGCTGGCGTGGCTGATGCGCCAGTAGAGAGTCTATCTTGGCCGCCGTGCGCGCCCGCCCGGCGGCCAAACCCGTACTCGCATCTACAACAGACTAGCGTAACTAACCGGTTTGCTCGTTAAGCGCCTGTCATTCTGAAGCGAGCGTTAGCGAGCTGAAGAATCTCGTCGTATCAGAGGCAGAGATGTTTCGCTCCGCTCAACATGACATCGTGCGTATTTAGCGATCAAACCGGCAACCGATCCGATAGAACAATAGAATAGGAAGCGGGTCATGAAACAAGCGGTGATTACCGGCGTGCGGCAGGCCGAGCTGACGGACGTGGCCGAGCCGCGCCCGTTCGAGAACTGGGCTGTGGTCAAGATCCACGCTGCACCCATGTGTACGGAGTACAAGTCGTTCATCGCCGGGCATAACCCGTCGCTGATGGGGCACGAGGCGGCGGGCGAAGTTGTGGCGGTGGCGCAGCCGTGCCGGGTCAAGGTTGGCGACCGCGTGGCGCTGATGCCCTTGGTCGGCTGCGGCGAATGCGAGTATTGTCTCTCCGGCGATTTCATTCACTGTGCCCGCGCCTTCGATTTCGCGGGGCTGACCGGGCAGGAGACGGGCTATTCGACCATGGCCCAATATGCGCTCAAGCCGGACTGGCTGCTGCCTAAGCTCCCCGACGACATGTCTTATGCGCATGGCGGGTTGACCTGTTGCGCGCTGGGGCCTTCGTTCGGGGCGATGCAGGCGATGAACGTGAGCGCCTTCGACACCGTGCTGATTACGGGCTTGGGGCCGGTGGGCCTGGGCGCGGTGGTCAACGCGCGTTACCGCGGGGCGCGGGTGATCGCGGTGGAGTCGCACCCGTGGCGCGTCCGGCGCGCACAGGAGATGGGCGTCGCCGCGGTGATCGACCCGCGTTCGGACGATGCGTTAGGCCAAATTAGGGCGCTGACCAATGGGCGCGGGGTGGATTGCGCTATCGACTGTTCCGGCACGGTGCAGGCGGAGCGGCTGTGCATCGACGCCACGCGGCGCAAGGGCAAGGTCGCTTTCGTCGGCGAGTGCAACGACGACCTGGCGATCCGCATCAGCCCGGACATGATCCGTAAGGGACTGACGCTGATCGGCGCCTGGCACTACAACCTCAAAGATATTGCCAAAGTGCTGCAAGTGATCCAAAATTCGCCGCTGATCGATCTGTTGGTGAGCCACACCTTCCCGATGAGCCGCATTCAGGAGGCGTTCGAGTTGCAAGCCTCCGGCGAATGCGCCAAGGTCATCCTCGACCCGTGGGGGTAGGGCCTCGCCGTTCAAGAGACGCCGGATTTGCAAGGTCCGGCTAGGCGTAGGAGCGGACGATGAGCGCGGCAGTTGTATTCCAGTTGGTTGCAGGGTTTGCATTGTTGATCGTTGGGGCGGAGACGTTGGTGCGCGGCGCGTCGCGCATTGCATTGGCGCTTGGCATCCCGCCGCTGATCATCGGACTGACGGTCGTTGCCGTGGGCACCAGTTCGCCGGAACTGGCCGTGTCCCTCGGTGCGAGTCTGACCGGCCGGCCGGATATCACCGTGGGCAATGTGATCGGCAGCAACATCCTCAACGTGCTCTTCATTCTGGGCGTGTCCGCCGCGCTCGTCCCGCTCGTGGTGCAGCGCCAACTTGTGCGTTTGGACGTGCCGATCCTGATTGCGGCGTCCGTGGCGACGTGGCTGTTCGCTCTCGACGGGCAGATCAACCGGCTGGAGGGAGCGCTGCTCTTTGCCGGCTTGATCGCGTATACGGGCTTCCTCTTCAACCAACTGCGCAAGGAGCGTGGTACGGAGGTGGAAGCCCAGTACGATGCGAAGTATCGACGGGCTGTGGACATGTCGGCGCGCTCATGGGTGATCAACATCGGCTTTGTCGTGGGGGGGCTGGCTTTGTTGCTGTTGGGCAGCCGTTGGCTTGTGCAGTCCGCCACAGCCATCGCCGAACTGCTGGGGGTGAGCCAGCTGATCATCGGGCTGACCATCGTGGCGCTCGGCACGTCGTTGCCTGAGGTGGCGACGTCCATCATCGCCGGCCTGCGGGGAGAGCGTGACATCGCCGTGGGCAACGCGGTCGGCAGCAACATTTTCAACCTGCTGGCGGTGCTGGGTCTGAGCGCGCTGGCGGCGCCCGTGCCGCTGCACGTGAACGCGGCTGCGATCAACTTCGACTTGCCGGTTATGGTGGCGGTGGCGCTTGCCTGCCTGCCCATCTTCTTCACCGGCTCTCTGATCGCGCGCTGGGAAGGCTTCT
>CAZYSJ010000210.1:0-4828 GCA_964649875.1 uncultured Caldilineaceae bacterium | reverse complement strand
GTAGTCCTCGACCGGCGGCGACAGGCGATATTGAATGCCGTTCTCTATGAGTAGATGCCGGGGGATCATCACCGATGCGTGACAAAATGTTGTGTCAAAGAGCAGTCGCCATCTTAGCTCGGTGTCAGACATCGGCGGAGACGTTACACCGAGTTCCTTGCCACCACTGCGAATTCGTCTAAATGCAGTCCCGACAACGCCGACATCCGGATTGGAACGCAGAAACGATACCTGTTTCTCAAGACGCTCAGGTGCAGACAGATCGTCTGAGTCTTGAATGGCCACGAATTCACCTTGCGCTGTCTGAATGCCTATGTTCCGGGCGACTCCTTGCCCCCTGTTCCAGTTGCAGCGCAGATAAACGATTCGCTCATCGTTGATGGCATAGACAATCTCGGCAGTCCTGTCCACCGAGGCGTCGTCGATGACGATCAGTTCTAGGTCCGTAAGAGTTTGGCCGAGTATGCTTTCTATCGCCGTGCGCAGGTAACGTTCGCCATTGTGTACGGGCAAGATCACGCTAACGTTAGGGGGCATTTTGAGTAGCCTAACAAATTGTGGGCCGTCCTTGTAGGCTGGACTAAGAGGAAAAAGTCCACGCGCATTGCGGAACCACAGGCCCAGCGACAGTAGCCTGCTGCTGTCGGATTGTCTCTGCGTTGGCAATCTCGAAGCGCAGCAGGTCTTTGGCAATAAAAAAGTCTCGCGTTCCGTCGCCAAACCAAATAGAGAGAATATAAGCGCCGCTGCGAAGCTTAGGTTGTAACATCTCGACGCGAACTGTTCCCGACTTGCGCGGTTCCTTCAACGGTTCGACTCCGTCCGCCATTGGGCTGGCGCCGCAGATTGGCGTCCCGAAAACATCGCTGATTACAAAACCTAGGCCGGGCATTCGTAACGGCGCCTCTACTGCATATTCCAGCAAGATCTCTAGCCCATTCGCAGTCTGTCCAACGTGCACGGATTGCACTGGGCCATCAAACGCCGCTTCATTTACTAGGTTTTTGTACCCGATATAATATTCCGTGGCATTGCGGGTGAGGCCCCTGAACACGATCTCGCCATTCTTAATGACAACAGCCTTATGACAAAGGCGTTCGACCGCCGCCATATTATGGCTCACGAACAACACCGTCCGGCCTCCTTGCGCCACCTCGCCCATCTTGCCCAGGCACTTTTTCTGAAACTCGGCGTCGCCCACGGCCAGGACTTCGTCCACCACCAGGATTTCCGGGTCCAAGTGGGCGGCGACGGCGAAGGCTAGACGCACATACATGCCGCTGCTGTAGCGCTTGACCGGCGTGTCGATGAACTGCTCGATGCCGGCGAAGTCTACGATTTCGTCGAACTTGCTCGCTACCTCCGCCTTGGTCATGCCCAGGATGGCGCCGTTCAGGTAGACGTTCTCGCGGCCGGTCAATTCAGGATGGAAGCCGGTGCCGACCTCCAGCAGCGAGCCGATGCGTCCCTTTACCTTGATCTGACCTGACGTCGGCGCGGTGATGCGCGACAGGATCTTGAGCAGCGTGCTCTTGCCCGCGCCGTTGCGCCCGATGATGCCCAGGATTTCGCCGCGCCGCACCTCCAGGTTGATATCGCGCAGCGCCCAGATCGTCTCGCCGGCGCGCTGGGCGCGCTCCTCTTGGCCGATGCGCAGATTGGGGTCCGGCAGCCCGCGGCGTCTGGCCCACCAACTGGCCAGGTCGGCGCGCAGCGTGCGCCTGCTGATTGTGCCGAGGCGGTATTGCTTGGATAGGTTTTCGACAGAGATTACGACGTCAGACATAGGTTATTTGATAGGACGCTGAAACAGGGATATGCACGGATGCTTTGGCCGTTTGCCGTATCTGCGCGCATCGATTCGATCCGTGTCATCTGCGTCCCCTGTTACGTGTCAGCCCCACAACTTTGCTACACGGTGTCCATGAATGTTTGCTCGATGCGGTTAAAGAGCACCAGCCCGGCAAACAGCACCGCGACCATGAAGCCGAAGCTGTACGCCAGCCCCCCCCAGCCGGCCATGCCCGCGCCCAGGAAGGCGTAGCGAAACGCCTCGACGATGGGCGTGAGCGGGTTGGCGCGGATCAGCACGTCATACGGGGCCGGGATGGACGAGACCGGATAGATCACCGGCGTGGCGTACATCAGCAACTGCACTCCGAACGCCACCAAGTGCTGCAGATCCCGGTAACGCGTCGTCAGCGACGAGACGATGATGCCGAAGCCCAGCCCCAGCCCGGCCATCATCAGCAGCAAAAGCGGCAGCAACAGCACGGTTGCGTTCGGGCGCACCGCCGCCCCGCTCAGCCCGAAATAGAGGACAAAGCCGAGGAACAGCAGAAACTGGATGCCGAACGAGATCAGGGCCGAGATCACGACCGAGATCGGCACGGCCAAGCGCGGGAAATAGACCTTGCCGAACAGCCCCGCGTTGGCCGTAAACGTGTTGGATGTCTTGGTCAGGCACGCGGCGAAATAGCTCCAGATCACCGTGCCCGACATGTAGAACAGGAAGTCGGGCAAGCCGTCGGTGGGCAGGCTGGCAATGCGGCCGAAGACGAGGGTAAAGACGACCGTCGTCAACAGCGGTTGAATCAGATACCAAAGCGGGCCGAGTACGGTCTGTTTGTAGCCGGCGACGAAATCGCGGCGCACGAACAGTTGGATGAGGTCGCGGGCGCGCCACAACTCGTCCAGGCGCAGATCCAGCCAGGGGCGCTTGGGCCGGATGATCATCGTCCACTCGTCGCCGGCGGGCGGCGGCGCACCGGCTGATACTCTCCGGCTTTCGGCCAGGCTTTGCTCCATTGTTACAAAATCGCCTCTCTAGCCAAGACAACTGAACCGCGAGACTAAATCGCGTATGCGTACAGCGCAAATGACGCCGGCAAGCGCTTCGCCGCACCCGCGCAGTCATTATAGCGCGGGACGAAAGCGATAGGTATGTCGGTCTGCTGTCAGTTGCGCGATAGAGTGAGGCGAGTGGCTTGCCATGCTACTGCCGCCGCCCGCCGACGCGCAGGGCCGTTGCGGCCCCGCCGGTCAGGCCAAACAGATACCAGTACGATACCGCCGGCCGCGCGCCCACCGTCATGGCGTCGAGCATGTTGTAGACCAGGAAGGCGGCCAACGCGCCCGCCAGGCCGATCGCCAGGAAGCGCGCCGGACTGTCCGGGCGCGACCCCAGAAAGAGCGCAGTCGCATCGCGCAGCACAAGCGCCAGCAGCGCCAACAGCGCGGCCAGCCCGGGCAAGCCCAGGTCCAAAGCGGTCTGAAGGAACAGGTTGTGGGCGTGGGTGATGTCCGGGTCCGGCTGCCACTGGGGCATCGGCGGGTACGCTTGCTGGGCGCGGCGCTGAAACTCGGCGAGGCCCATGCCGGTCAGCGGCTCGTCGGCGATGCCGTGCAGCGCCCGCTGCCAGATGACCACGCGTCCGGCGACGTTGCGGTCGGCGGTGATGCGCTGCCATAGCCCGCCCTCGACTGCCCCGGCCTCGTCCTGCACCGCAAACGCGTCGACCAGCCCGCCTGCGCCGAACACGTCGAGCGCGGCCAGGGCCATGAGGACCAGCAGCGCCAGCGGCAGCCAGCCGCGACGTCCGGCCAGCAGGCTGACCAGCACGACGGCAACCGCCGCGGCCAGCAGCGCCCCGCGCGATTGCGTGAGCAGCAGCAGGCCGCCGAAGAAAGCCAGGCTAAGCAATAGGGCGGCCTTGAGCGGTAACATGGCGGCGAGGCTGCTTCCCGTACGGTTTGGGCTGATCAGGAGGGCAAGCGTCAAAGGCACAAAGAGCACGGCGAGTCCGGCAACGCGGTTGGCGTTGAAGCCCGTCGAAAGGCCCAACGGCAACTGCGCCAGGCCGGGTATGCGTTCGGCCAAGTCGGCGAGCAGGGGGACTTTGTTGGATGCTTGCAGCGCCAGCAGCCCCACGGCCGAGAACGCCAGGCCGAGCGCAAAGTAGGCGACCAGGGCGACGGCGATGTGAGCGCCGATGCGGCTTTGCGCGCCGTCGTGATGCACAGGGTAGGTGTCGGTCGCGCACCAGTTGGCAACGCCCATCAGCACGGCCGCGCCCCACACAAAGCGCACGGCTTCCGGCCAACTGACGGCCCAGAAATCGGATGAACGCCAGACGTTGAGGGGGAGGATCACGGCGAGCAGCAAGAGAAGCGGCCAGGCCAGGGGGATGGGCGCGCTCAGCCGCCCTCGGTTGGATAGGCGCACGGCGTAGGGAACGGCCAGCAGTGTTGCGGCGACGAGAAAGGCCTCGCGCGGAAAGCGTTCCGGGAAGAGAACCAGCGGCGCGGCGACGGCCAGGGCCAGGGGATCGAGGAACTGGTCCGCCGACCAGACGGGGCGCGTGCGGCTACGACGGACGGGAGGCGCTGCAAACTGCGGATCGGCGTAGGGTGCGGCCTGGTTAGCCGGCATCCATGTCCTGTCGTCTTTCATTTGCGTCCGCCATGTGCGTACCTGGCGCGCTGCCGTTGCTGCCGCGAGAACGTCGCGCCGGCGCTGCAGATGCGGCGCGCGCTGCGCGTTTGCGCTCCCCGCCGAAGAGACGGCGCAGCCTTGACGGCTTCTTGCCGTCCTCGTGGTAATAGCCGCCGTAGTTGTAGTAATTCGTGTAGTAGCCAAGATCGTCGGCCTCGACGCGATTGAGCACAGGGCCTAAGAGCCGCGCCCCTGATCGTTCCAGCAGGGTCTTGCAACGGCGCACGAGGTCGCGCCGCGTGCCGCGGGCCTGGACGACCTGCAACACCGCGTCCACTTGGGGGGCGACCAGTACGGCGTCGGTCACGGTCGCGGCCGGCGCGGTGTCGAAGA
>CAZYSJ010000209.1:1690-4830 GCA_964649875.1 uncultured Caldilineaceae bacterium | reverse complement strand
CATATCGGTCTGCCCTTCGTCGTGGAAGGTCTCCACGAACTTCTCAGGCGTGCCACGCACATCACGAAAATGGACGAAGTAGATCTTGCCTTGGCTCCCGAAATGGCGGATCACGCTGGGAAGGTCATCGGTCATCATCGTGAAGTTGCCCTGGCAGAGGCAGATGCCGTTAGCCTCGCTGGGAACCAGGTCGAGCAGCCGCTGATAGTTGTCTACACTGCGCATAATGCGCCCCAGCCCACGAATGGGCGAAAGCGGCGGGTCGTCCGGATGCATCGCCAGCCTGACGTTCGCCTTCTCCGCCACAGGCAACACTCGCTCCAGGAACCCTTGCAGCGTCGCCCACAGACGGTCCTCGTCCACTTCACCATAATCGGTGAGCGGCGCATGGCGCAGCATATCGTGGTCATACCCGGTGGCCATTGCCCCGCCGCGGGCCGGCGCCGTGACAGTGGTGCGCATCCAGTTCATCACGGGCATCCACTCATAGCACCAAACAGGGATGCCCAGCGCGCCCATGTTACGGATAAGGTCGCAGACCCATTCTAGCTCTTCATCGGCGCCGGGCAGGCCCAGCTTGATCTTGTTCATGGGCGGACGGCTCTCGATGACGGCCAACTCGAAGCCGGCGTCTTCATACGCACTTTTCAAGCGCGCCAGGGTCATCATGCCCCACGGCAGCTCGTCTTTGCTTGACGCAGTCTGAAGCAACCCGAGATCCATAGTGCCGACCGCATGGGTGACGCCGCACTGGCGCAACATTTTCCAGAGCGGAGACGGGTAGGGAGGAAGCGCCTCGGCGATTTGGATCATGCTCGATGTCCTTCTAGAGTGCTTGCCAAATACGGAGAATGCGGCCTACCCGGATGGAGGCCGCACTGGGTCACAGCGTAAGATGGGACTGCCTTACGGGTCTCGGTGAAGCACACCGCTCATACAGCACATTGCGGCGTTACCGGACAGGATAGAGCTGGGCGAAGAGACGCTCTCCCCATTTTCCCACAATGAATAGCCGCTTCAACTGGTCGGATCGAAGAGTGTTGGCAAGTCCCGCCAACCATATGAGCACGAGCGCCACAGAGCCGAACATCACGACGGAGAACGAGGCAGCGCTAAAGGTCGGGCCGGCGATCGGTATCCAGGCCGCCGACCATGCCACAACCAGCCAACCAATGGGCAACAGCGCGGCCGCCAGAAACAGGACCAAGGCCTGGCAGGCGTGATACAGCGCAAAAGCGTTGCGACGGGCGGCGCCTATGGTGATGATCGATCCGAGAAAGGGGATCAGATAGGAGATGAAGGCGAGCACGCGATTGGGTTTCTGCACCGTCAGCCTCCGATTCCGACGAGCGACAGCTCCGCCGCAAAGTGGCAACTCACAAAATGGTCCGGTTCCACCTCAGCCAGCTTCGGCTCCTCCCGGCTGCACACATCCTTGGCATAGCGGCATCGCGGGTGGAACACGCAGCCTGACGGAGGATTGGCAGGACTAGGCACATCCCCTTCCAAGACGATTCGCTTGAGTCGAATATCCGGATCGGCGGGCGGTACGGCCGACACCAACGCTTCGGTATACGGGTGCATGGGCCGGCGCAGCAGTTCCTCGGATCGGGCCAGCTCCACGATCTTGCCCACATACATCACGGCGATACGGTCGCAGACATGCTCCACCACAGACAGGTCATGGGCAATGAAAATCAGCGTCAGGCCGAGGTCCTCTTTCAACTGCTGCAACAGGTTGAGGACCTGCGCCTGGATCGACACATCCAGGGCGGAGACCGGCTCATCGGCGATGATCAGGCGCGGGCTCAGTGCGAGCGTGCGCGCCAGGCCGATACGCTGGCGCTGGCCGCCGGAGAACTCGTGCGGATAGCGGCTCATATAGTTCGGGTCCAGCCCGACGCTGCGCATCAAATCGGATACGCGCTCCTCGAGCTGCTTGCCGCGCGCTTCTTTGTGGATCACCAGCGGCTCGCCGATGAGATCCTTGACAGTCAGGCGCGGGTTCAGCGAGCTAAACGGGTCTTGGAAGATCATGCGCATTTCTCTGCGCAGTTCCTTCATCTCACGCTTGCTGATGGCCGCAACGTTGACACGCTCTCCGTTCGCGCGCCGATACCAGACCTCGCCGCCCGTGGGGTCATAGAGACGCAAGATCGACCGGCCCGTGGTGGTCTTGCCGCAACCGCTCTCGCCGACCAATCCCAGCACCTCTTGCTCGCGCAAGAAGAAGGTCACCCCGTCTACAGCCTTCGTGTGCCCGACCACACGCTGGAAGAAGCCTCGATAGATCGGGAAATGCTGTTTGAGGTCCTTGACCTCCAGGATGTAATCTTCGCCAGTCATGTCGTCATATCTGTCCCATTTGAACTGCACCGGTCCGCGAGTGTCCTGCTCACTGTTTGCTTTGCTACCCATGTCTGCGTTGTCCAGCCTCGTCGCACTCCAGTCCGCATGTGCGGCGCATCCGTTGTGTCATTCCGCTGCGGGAAGTTCTATGGCGGAGCGCTCCATCAGAATATCGGGATCGTTCCACCCCTTCTGCTCCGCAAGCTCTTGGAAGGCGCGACGGAAAATGAGTTGCACATCCACAGTTGCGGCCCCATCCGGCGCTGCAAACACGTAGCGGCTCACGTCCGACTGCATGGCAGCCAGGCGGGTGTCTTCTACAATAGTCACCGGACGCCAGTAGGCAGCGGTCGGCATCTCGCCTGTCCAATCATCACGCAGCAGTTTGGCGTATGCCCGCCCCGGTACGCCGGCGTAGTTGCCGGTCCAGTCCGGCAAGACCGGCCCGCTGTGCAGCGACAACGCCTCGCCCTGGGCGTCCACAGCCTGCACGACCAGCATCACAGAGCGGATTGGGGCATCTGTCGGCAGGTGGTGGCCGGTCTGGTCGTTAATGACCTCCACGTCGACCACGAGCTGCCCGTCTGCGATTTCGGCAGTGGCCGTCAGCGTTGCAGAGTTCTGGAGCAGTTCTTCGTCCGAGGCGCCGGGCATGAGGTGCGTGTGCACCTGGTCCGGAGGGCGTTGCATGCCCCCAGCGTCCGGATAGACGAAGTACTCGGCGGCCCCACCCGGCATATGGCAGTCCTGGCAGGTCTGGCCGGTTTGCGGGTCGCTGTAGGGGCTATCCA
>CAZYSJ010000209.1:1017-1680 GCA_964649875.1 uncultured Caldilineaceae bacterium | reverse complement strand
ATAGATCACCGTTCCACCGGCGACGGTGCCGACGCCCACCACGCCGCCGAACACGCCGTAATGACATCCGGCGCAGAATGCGCTCTCCCCCATGAGCGGCAAGTAGACATCTTTGCCGGGTACGTCGTCCAGAGTCCCGAAGAAGATATCCTGGCCCTCCTCCGGCCGGTAGAGGCGGTAGGAGAGGATTCCCGGCATATCAGGCAGCGGCAGGTTCGTTTCCTCGTCGAGGATCACGTCGCCGATCTTGTGACAGAACTCGCACGAGATGCCCTCCGCGGCCGCGCCTGTCAGGTATAGAGGACTCACGCCATCGGGCACTTCCTTAGCTCGCTCAGCCGTCGCCGATGTATGGCAGCCGGACCAACCGCAGTTCGTTTTGTTGTCCAGCTTAGCGGCGGCTGGGGTGTGACAACTGGCGCAATTACCGGCGCGGTCGGCGTAATCCAGCTTGAAGCCAGGCCCAAAGTAGGGTTCACTGGGGTCTCGAGGGAGGACGTTGCCCTTAAAATCGGTGATCGTCTTGGGGCTCTTGTTGCCATGGACATCAGTGCCCTGATAGAGGGTGACAAAACGCTCATTCACGGCCGCCTGGCCGTGCGCGTCCTTCTGCCATTCCTTGTACATGGCTTCGGTATGGCACATGGCGCACGTCGCCGAGCC
>CAZYSJ010000209.1:399-1007 GCA_964649875.1 uncultured Caldilineaceae bacterium | reverse complement strand
ACCAACCATATTCGAAGTTGTCCGTTACGAAATGCGGTTTCAACGTAATGGTCACTGCCTCGCCTGGCAGCACGTCGTAAGCGGCATCCATGTAATATCCCTCAGCCGCAGCCGTGACAGTCACCGGCTTCGAAGCGTCCGGCAACTGCAGGGCAAATCGCCCGGTCTGATCGGAGACGGTCAGGTTGTCGGTGACATGAACACGCACGCGTGCTTCGGCGATCGCGCCATGTGGGCCCTGGACAACGCCGGAGATCGTAGCCGGTACAAGTTGAGTTGCAGTGCCCCGTGTCCAAATAGTCGCGGCGGCGGCCGCGCTAGCTAGGATGACGGCTATGGCGATCCAGGACGCCTTTCCTGCTTTCAGCATGAAGAAAGATCCTTATCCACCGGAACTCACTGCGCCTATTCGCCAGAATATGGATCGGCCGCGTCACGCAGACCATCGCCCAGGAAGTTGAAGCCCAGCACAGCGCCGATGATGAAGAAGACAGGCATCAACATCCAGGGATACTGGCCGAGCGACTGCAGGTTCTGGGCATGTCGCATCAACAGGCCCCAACTTGTCAGTGGCTCCTGGATGCCGATGCCCAAGAAACTCAGGAATG
>CAZYSJ010000209.1:0-389 GCA_964649875.1 uncultured Caldilineaceae bacterium | reverse complement strand
GGACGGCCTCGGCCAAAACGCCGCCAGGCCTGGTCAACGACAGCACGACGATGACGTGGCAGAT
Source organism: uncultured Caldilineaceae bacterium (assembly GCA_964649875.1). GTDB lineage: Bacteria > Chloroflexota > Anaerolineae > Caldilineales > Caldilineaceae > JASGTU01. The sequence continues at coordinate 325 of CAZYSJ010000209.1, read as the reverse complement.
AGTATCGGGGAACCGGCGCATAAAGATGATGCGGGCATCCGATGCCCCCATTTCCTTGGCCGCCAGCACAAAGTCCGTCTCGCGATAGGCGAGCACCTTACCGCGCACCTCACGGGCAAGAACCGTCCAAGATAACAAGGCGAAGATCGCGGACATCACCATAAACACCTTGAACGAATCCCACGTGGACGGAATCACAGCCGCCAGGGACATCCAAAGCGGCAATTGCGGGAAAGCGTTGACGAATTCGACGAAGCGCTGCATCACTCCGTCCACCATGCCGCCGTAATAGCCGGAGGTGACGCCTACAATGGAGCCGATTGCC
>CAZYSJ010000208.1:0-4881 GCA_964649875.1 uncultured Caldilineaceae bacterium | reverse complement strand
CGTTGGTCAGGCGGCTCATCAGGTCGCCGTGGGCATGGGCGTCGAAGTAACGCAGCGACAGGGTCTGCAGCTTGGTAAAGAGGTCGTTGCGCAGGTCGCGTAGCATGCGCTGGGCCGCGCCGGCCATGACAAAGATGACAAGCCAGTTGAAGGCGGCATGCAGCCAATAGAGCGCCAGCATGACCAGGGCGATGCGCGCTAGCCCCGGCAGGTCTCCAGGCAGGATGTAGTCGTCGATGGCCCTGCCCAACAGATACGGCCCCGCCAACTGCAGCCCGGTCGCGATCACTGTCATCAGCGCCACGGTGATCAGCGCCCACTTCTGCCGGCGTAGATAGGACCACAAGCGCAGGACGGTGCCGCGCACATCCTCGGCGCGTTGGATCTCGGCCATCATGCCGGGGCCAGGTCCTGGACCACGGCCGGGGCCGCGTCCCATGGGAGGCATCGGAGCGGGCTGTTGCGGCTGGCTGCTGCGTGGGTTAGTTGGCGGCATGGCTCAAGGCTCCGTCGTCCAGTTGAGAGGCGTAGATCTCGCGGTAGATCGGGCTGGCGGCGAGCAGCTCGGCGTGAGTGCCTTGCGCGGCAATGCGCCCGTCGTCCAGCACCAAGATCTTGTCTGCGGCCAGCACAGAACTGATGCGCTGGGCGACGACAAACGTCGTGCGGTTCTCGCTCAGCGCCTCCAGCGCCTCTTGGATGCGGCCCTCGGTCTCCACGTCGACGGCGCTGGTGCTGTCGTCCAGGATGAGGATCGCAGGCCGGATGAGCAGGGCGCGGGCGATGGACAGGCGTTGCTTCTGGCCGCCGGAGAGGTTGACTCCGCGCTGGCCGACCATGGCGTCGTAGCCGTCGGGGAGCGCGCTGATAAAGCCGTGCGCTTGGGCCAGCTTGGCCGCGGCGATGACTTGCTCGTCGCTGGCGTCGGGCCGGCCGTAGCGAATGTTGTCACGGATCGTGCCCGAGAAGAGCACCGACTCCTGCAGCGCCGTGCCGATCTGCCGGCGCAGCGTGGCCTCGCCAATGTCGCGCACGTCTACGCCGTCAATGGTGACGCGCCCGCCCGTCACGTCATAGAAGCGGGGGATGAGGTGGACCAGGCTGGATTTGCCCGAACCGGTCGCGCCGAGAAGGGCCACGGTTTGGCCTGGCTCGGCCACGAAGCTGACGTCGCACAGGACGGGGTCATCTTCGCTGCCGGGGTAGCTGAACATCACGTCTTCAAAAGCCACCCTTCCCTGCGACGTGAACTCCGTCAGTGCATCCGGCTTGTTGCGCACCTTCGGCTCGCTGTCGAATACCTCCTGGATGCGCACGGCGGACGCTTCGGAACGCGAAATGCGCATGAGCAGCATGCTTACCATCATCAGAGACATGAGCGTCTGCATCAGGTAGTTGATAAAGGCGATAACCTGGCCGACATGCATGCCGCCGGCGCTGACCTGGACGCCGCCAAACCACAGCGCGGCCACAACGCCGCTGTCCAGGGCGATCATCATAAAGGGCATAGTCACGGCGACGGTGCGCACCGCGGTGATGTTCTGCGCCATCAGGCGGTTGTTGGCCTCGCCGAAGCGCATAATCTGGTGGGCCTCGCGTACAAAGGCCTTGACCACGCGAACCCCGGCCAGGCTTTCCTGCATCACTGTGTTCAGCGCGTCGAGCCGTGCTTGCACTTGACTAAAGAGCGGGAAGGCCCGGTTGATAATCAAAACCAGCCCGATGATGACCACCGGTATGAGAATGACGAAGAGCGGGGCCAACTGTGGCGCGGTGATCACGGCCATGAGCAGGCTGCCCACCAGCATCATCGGCGCGCGTACCATGATGCGCAGCAGGATCAGCACCACCTCCTGCACCTGGGTGACGTCATTGGTCAGGCGTGTGATGAGCTTACCGGTCTCCAACTCGTCGACGTTGGCAAAGGAGAGAATCTGCACCCGGCCGAAGAGCGCGCTGCGCAGGTCCGCGCCGAAGCCCTGGGCGGCGAGGACGGCGAAGAAGGAGCACCCCACCCCGCCGATGATGCCGACTACGGCTAGCCCAACCATCCACAGTCCGGTATGGAGGATGACGGTCAGGTCTGAGTTGGCGATGCCCACATCAATGATGCGCTGCAGGAACCGCGGCTGCATGAGGTCCATCGCCACTTCGAGCAGCATGAGCAGGGGCGCCAGGGTTGCCCACACCCAATAGGGCTTTAGAAATGAGAAGAGTCTGATTGTTGCACGCACATAAGGCTCCCGAATTAATTAGCCGGCTTACTAAGACGGCTGTCCCGACGTATACGATTTCAGTGGTGAATAGGGTCACTGGCGCGACGCTGCGTCACCGGCGGCGAGCAGATTATCGCGCGCCTGCAGGAGAAAGCGGCGGAAGAGAAGCCGTTCTTCGAGCGTGAACCCGGAAATAGCTTCTTCGTCCAGCCGCTGCAGGGCGGCGTCCATTTCCACGATAATGGCGCGGCCGGCCTCGGTAAGGTACGCGCGCGAGACACGCTGGTCGGCAGGGTCTGGGCGGCGGATTACCCATCCCGCCTTCTCCATACGGCGTAACATCTTGGTGACGGTGGCCGGGGTTACGCCCAGCCGCGTAGCCAACGCGCCGTGGGCCAACCCGTCTTCCTCGTGCAGCAGATGGAGCACGGGCGGCTGTCCGCGGAAAAGGCCGAGAGAATCCAGCGCGGCCCGCGCCCGCGTATGGTGCAGCCGGCATACTTGGGCCAGCAAGAAGCCGGGGGATTCGGTGTTGAACGGCGGAGACATGGCTGCCTTCTATGAAAATACTCCATCAAAATACTTAGACGGCTAAATAACTCTGTGAATTCTACAAGCCGCCGCGTGGCATGTCAAGTACGGGGCTGCGTGCGAATTCGCCGCACGATTGCCGCAGCCGTCCAGAGCTGCTGCAGGCGTGCCTTGCCGCTGTTGGCGTAGAGGTTCAGAAGGTGAAGGAGTGATCTGATCATAAGAAGCAGCCTGCGCGGGCTGCTTCTTGTTTTCGGCGCAATCTCTCGTATCTGCAGAGGAGATCAACGACCTACGCCGCAGGTCTGCCTTGAGCGGCCTGCGGCGGACCCGGCATCACTCCAATCTGCTGCAGCATGTGCATGCGGTCCGCCACACCCCAGTGTTCGGCGAGTCTCCCATTTTCCATGCGACAGATGTCGATCACATCAATCTCCATACGTTTGCCGCTGGGCGGGAATCCCATTATCGGGCCGAGATGGGTTCCCCGTCCCTTGAGCCTGGCCCAGACATGGTCTTGATCGGTGATCATATCTTCGATGGTGAGCGTCAGGTCAGGGAAGGCAGTTCGCAGAAAACGGATTGCCCCCTTCAATCCTTCGAGGTTCGGCGGGTCGAAACCATCCTGGTGTTCGATAAAGCCCGGCGTTACCAGGTTGTCCAGAGCCTCAAGATTGCCCTTGTTGAAGCCCTCCTCTATCACCTTCCGGAACGCCTCCCCATTTTGCTTCTGTGTAGCAGACATTGTTCTCCTCCTTGTCTGATCCGAAAGTCAAACACGGAAGCCACAATTTGCCTGCCATATTAGAGCAAGATGGGAAAACCATTAAGAACAGATGAGGTGAGCACGCACTCCACCGGCTGCGCAGCGGGCCGCCGGGCAGCCGGCTCACTTCTCCGCCAGCAGCGTGTAGCACATGGGCAGCATCCGGTACTTCTCCAGGAAGGCGAAGGAGTTGGAGATGTCGTGGCCGTACTCGGTGAATTGGCGCAGGGTTAGCCCGCTGTGTAGCAGAGCGGTCAGGACTGCGGAAATGGTGTGCGGGAAGGAGTAGGCCGGCTTGGCCGCGTACTGCGTGTTGCCAACATAATCTAGCCCATTCGTCTCGACAAACGGGTCCGATTTGAAGTAGGAATAGGCGATGCGCAGCTCATGCTCCGGATCGTAGGCGTCTTCTCCCGGCAGAGCCAGCATGTCGAGTATCGGGTGCATTTCGTAGATGAACAGATGCCCGCCCGGCCGCAGGATGCGGTGGACAACGCCAAAGAAGCGGTCCAGATCGTGGAACCAGCCCAGCGAACCGATGGTGATGTAGACGATGTCGAAACGGCCGGAATAGGCCTCGGCGATATCGTAGATGTGCGTTCTGACGAATTCGCAGCGCGTGTGCGACAATGAGCCGAGGAGCGTCGCCTCCTTGATCATCTCGTCGGAGATGTCGAAGCCGGTACCGCTCTCAGCGCCCAGCTTGAGCACGGAGATGAGCTCCCTGCCGTTGTTGCAGCACAACTGGGCGACGGTCTTGCCCCGAATAGACAGCTTGGCGAAGATGTCGCGTTCGATATCGCTGAGCGTCGAGAAGGACTCAGACTGCACGGCCTGGCGCAGGTCGGTCTTCCAGTGCTGCTGGTGGATCGGCGCCACCTCGTTCCAGGCTTCTCGATTTCGTTCGGCATAATCCGGGTACTCTGGCACGTCCATAGCGCTTCGCTCCAGGGTTGATGTGCGGTTTCTGCTAACGTTCACACACCTTCCATTCTGCCACCCATTTTCCATCGAATGCAACGAAAGGCATAGCCCCTATGACGCTTCCCCACTCTGCGCCGGCTGGAATTCCCAAGGGAATCGTTATCCACCGCGACGTGCCCTATGTCAGCGGCGGGCACGAGCGCCAGAAGCTCGACCTTTACCTGCCGCCGGCGGACAGCGCGACCCCGCTCATTATCTGGATACACGGCGGCGCCTTCAAGATCGGCGACAAAGGCGACCCCCTTCCCCTGGAGTGCCTGGCCGCGGGCTATGCGCTGGCCTCCATCAACTACCGGCTCAGCCAGCACGCCCTCTTCCCCGCGCAGATCGAGGACTGCAAGGCGGCGGTGCGCTGGCTGCGCGGCCATGCCCAGGAATATCGCC
>CAZYSJ010000207.1:0-4988 GCA_964649875.1 uncultured Caldilineaceae bacterium | reverse complement strand
TGACGCCTGTTCCTACGGCGACAAGCACCGCTACAGCCACGCCTACAGTGACGCCTGTTCCTACTGCGACGGCGACACAGACGCCTACACCTACAGCGACACTTACGGCTACCGCTACGCCGACGATGACGCCCATCCCGACGCCAACTCAAACTGCGACTGCGACCAGCACTCCGACGCACACGCCGACGGCCACGGCAACTGTGACAGCAACTCGCCCGCCGACCATTACGCCAACGGAAACGCCTGTGCCAACGTCGACTTTCACGCCTATGCCGACAGCGACACTTACGGCAACCGCCACCTATACGGCCATTCCGCCTAGCTTGGATCGGGACTTGCTGGCGCAGCCGTTGCGCGGCGGCGAGATAGAATTACGCGGTAGTGCGCAGCCAGGGGCTGCTATACGCATCACTGTGGATGACGGGGCTGTCTATACGGCGACTGTAGCGCTCGATGGGGCTTGGTCGGCCATCATCATGCTGCCTGGCCCAGGCGATTACACTGTACAAACCGAACTGCTCGACCAAGGCGGCGAAGCGCTCGCCACAGGCGTGCCGCATAAATTGAGCGTACCCACGCCGACGCCAACCGCAACCCAAACCGCAACGCCTACTGCCACCGATACGGCGACGTTTACGCCGACGAGCACCCCCACGGCGACCACAATGCCAACCGATACGCCTACTGCCACCAATACGGCGACGTTTACGCCAACCGCAACGTATACGCCTCTACCTACGCAGACGCCGACTTTCACGGCAACGCCGGCGCCAACAAATACGCCAATGCCAACAGCCACGCCTACACGGACAAACACGGCGATGCCAATGGTCACGGCTTCTGCAACCGACACCCCACGTCCGACGGCGACCTCGACGGAGGCGCCTTCGGAAACGCCTACACCGGCCGGCACGCCGATGGGACCGGCCGCGACTGAGACGCCGCCGGAACTGCCGATGTCGGGGCGCAGTCACAGTGACAGCGCGCTGCAAATTGTGATGTTGGCGGGCAGCTTATTATCGCTTCTAGGGATAGCGACCTGGCTCAAGCGACGCGGGGAGGTACGCAGGTAGGGCAGGGGGCTGATCCGCCCTGACCTTTCAGGCAGATCAAACGGCAGGGAGTTGACATAATATTATTGCGAACCGTGATAATTCACGATGTCGGGGATGACGGGGATGGAGAGCCTTTCGACTGCGTCCTTCTGCACGCGAGCCGAGCGTCGGTCATAACCGGCGGTCGTGCCTGGGTCGGAGTGGCCCATTAATTTCTGCACGATGGCCAGATCGGCGCCGGCGTCCAGCAAGTTTCCGGCATATGTGCGGCGCATGTCGTGCGGGCTAAACGAGTCTAGGAGCGCTTGTTCGGCGCGGCGCTTGAAGATGGCGTAGACAGCCTGATCGGTCATGTGCGGGACGAACTCAGCGCCGGACGTCCTGTCGGTCGCCAGTAGAAGGCGATCCGCTTTTGTAATGCGACCGAAGACGGCGCCCGTATAGCCGCCTCGCACGCGCAGCCAAGCACGCACGTACAAGGCGGCGTCGTGACCGACGTAGACGATCCGCTCCTTGTTGCCTTTGCCGACCACGCGCAGCGACATCGCCGTTAAATCCACGCTCTCAAGAGAGAGAGAGGTTAGTTCTGCACGGCGCAGGCCGCAACTATAGGCAATCGCGATCAGGGCGGCATCGCGGACGCCGGCAAGCGTGCCGTCGGCGCATTGGTTTAGCAGCGCCGTAATCTCTTCCTGTTCTACATGCCGGCCAGTCTGCGCTTGCGGCGCCGTCTTGCCGGCGACGCGCTCCAGATCGACGGCGCGTTGATATTGTTCAACGCTGACATAGCCGAGACGCCAGCATTCTTTGAGCACGCGGCGCATGGCCGACAGCATCTTGACCACAGTACGTTTCTTATAGTGCGATATCAGCGCGGCGCGCACCGCAGCCGTATGCTGATAGTCCAGCTCGTGCCAGGGAAATGCATCCCATGTGACGATGGGCGCGCTTTCGCCGTCGGGAGTAAGCGCGCGATTTGGGTTGGCATCGGCATTGCCGGGGTCGTAGCCGAGCAAGACGTCGACGATGGTTTGGAGCGCGTCACGCATGGTGCGGCGGGAACCGGCGGCAAGCGATGCGATGTATACGAGCGCCGGGTTGCGCGAGGGCGGAGTGGCGTGCATGGCTTGGAGCGAGAACCCGGCATTGTGTGTGATTGGCTGCTGCGTGTTCATTTTTGTGTTTCCCCGGCGATAACTTTTGAGAAGTCGGCTTCTCATAAATAATATCTATGGTAATCTAGACGGGCTAAGGGTCCAAACGGTACGATGGGATATCGCCGCGGCAAGCATCTCGGCTTCTTGGCGGGTCGCGTCTGTCGTCTGGCCGGCGAACTCTCCGGTGTTACTGCGCGTTGGCTTCCCCGGTTTGCACTGCGTCGAATCGAGAAGCCCCGTCAGCCGCAACATCGGGCTTGTGCGCAGGCGTTGTGCTGGTTCCGTCCCGCCGGAGTTCCGGGCCTCAGGTTGACATAATCTGTAGTCTATCTCCCTTTTCGCCTTAGCAACAAGCGCCAGCCCGCCGCTTTACGTCCATCATCTGCGTTTCAACGCCATTGGGCTATGCGAAGGGCGCCGCCCCGCGCCGCGTAATCGGCGCCCGGTGCGGCTGCGATGATGAGGCCGCAATCCTGACCGCCAGGCGCAAATGCCCCTCCCCTGCTGCCGCGGCATCCCATTGCTTGGGTAGCTTGCATTGCCATGAACGTCCGGCGGTGGGTATACTGTACGTGCTGGCGACTTTCGCCGGCTGCTAGCGGGCATGTCACGTCCGCCCGATTACATCACGAACATTACATCGCGGGAGGGACTGGATGCGAACATATCTGGACATTAACCTCACCGATCGGAGCGTCTCGCGCCAAGAATTGAAGGGCGAAGATCTGGCGAAGGCCGGCCGCTACCTGATCGCAAAGACGCTGGTCGAGAACGGCATTGCGCTGGTCGATCCGTTGTCGCCGGAGAACCCATTGATATTCTCCGCGGGCCCGTTTGCGGGCACGTCGTTCTCCAACGCCAACCGCACCAGCGTGGGCTGCAAAAGCCCGCTTACCGGCGGCATCAAGGAGGCGAATGGCGGCGGCACGTTCAGTTTTGGACTCGGCCAGTTGCAGATTGCGGGGCTCACCCTGCATGGCGCCGGCGCCGAGTGGACGGTGATTCATCTCGCCAAGGGCGGCGGCGTGGCGTTCGACGACGCTTCGCCCTATCTGGGCAAGGGCAATTTTGAAACGGCTGAACTGCTGTATGAGACCTACGGACGCAAGGTCGCCATCGCCCTGTGCGGGCCGGTCGGCGAGTATCAAGGGCTGCTCGCAGGCATCGCCTTCAGCGACATCGACGGACGACCCTCGCGCCTGGCGGCGCGCGGCGGCGTTGGCGCAGTGATGGGCTCCAAGCGCGTCAAGGCCATTGTCATTGAACTCGACAGCATTCCCCCACTGCATGACCGCAAGAAGACAATGTCGAACCTCCGGGACTATGCGAAGCTCCTGCGCAATGATTCGGTCGTGATGAAGTTCTACAATGCCGTCGGCACGATGGGCTTGGCAGATTTCGAGAACGAGATCGGCGGTTTGCCCACCCGAAACTTCTCTTCCGGCCAGTTGATCGACCCCAATGGCCAAGAACGTTTCAAAATGGGCGGCGATTACATCGGCGAATTGAACACAAGCCGCGGCGGTCTCCAGACGCACGCCTGCATGCCCGGCTGCGTCATCCAGTGCAGCAACGTCTACCACGATGCCGAAGGCAAGGAGGTCGTCTCGCCGGTCGAGTACGAGACGCTCGGTTTGCTGGGCACGAACTGCGGCGTCAAGGATCCGGATGACCTGGCTGCGCTCAATTACATTGCCAACGATTTGGGCATAGACACCATCGAAACCGGCGCTATGCTCGCCGTCCTGATGGAGGCGGGTCTGGCTGAGTTCGGGGATGTGGATTGGATGGCGCGTGCGTTAGCCGAAATCCGCGCCGGCACGGAACAGGGCAGACTTTGGGCGCAAGGTACGGCGCGTGTCGGCGAGGCCTACGGCGTCGCACGCGTGCCCGTGGTGAAAAAGCAGGCGATGAGCGCCTACGACCCGCGCGTCGTCGAGGCGACCGGCATCACGATGATGGCGACGGCCCAGGGCGCCGACCATACTGCGGGCAATCTGCCTCGTTTGGACAGCGCCAAGATGGACCTCGATGAGCTTCTGAAACTGAGCCTGGCGCAGCAGGTCAAGATGGCAGCCGGCGACTCGGTTGGGCTGTGCATGTTCGGCCAAACCGTCACCTACGCCAACATCGAGTTTATTGTCGGTGCGATCAACGACGCGCTCGGCACGGACCTTGCGCCCGAATATTTTCTCAAAATGGGTGAAGAGACGCTCAAGCTGGAGGCCGAGTTCAACCGGCAGGCCGGGTTCAGCGTCGAGGATGACGAGTTGCCGGCCTTTTTCTACAACGAGCCGCTGCCGCCTACCAACCGTGTCGCCCGCTTCCACGCAGAGGACGTACACGGCATGTACGACCGCTTGTCCTAAGCGACCAGTCCTAGGCCGATCAGGGTGAGGCTTGGCCGCTTTCCTATAGTTGAGCGAATGCTCGCTCGGCCGCAGCGACGGTTTGAGCGAGCTCCGCTTCGCCGTGCGCTGTGGAGATGAAACCGGCCTCAAACTGCGAAGGAGCCAGATAGACGCCCTGCTCTAACATAGCGCGGAAATAGCGCGCAAAGCGACCGGTATCAGCGGCCTTGGCGGAGTCCCAGTCGGTCACCGGTTCTTTCGCGAAGAATAGACCGAACATCGTACCGCGACGGGCGAGCGAGACGGGAATATCCGCCCGTTTCGCCGCCTGCCCCAGCCCGGCGACGAGCATCTCCCCCGTTCGCTCCAGTCGTTCCCACACGCCCGGTTGGCGGATGGCGCGCAGCGTGACCGCACCCGCG
>CAZYSJ010000206.1:4102-5031 GCA_964649875.1 uncultured Caldilineaceae bacterium | reverse complement strand
CAGCCGTACGGTCCCATTCGTAAGCAAGGCCACGGGTTTGCCGCTGGCGAAGGTGGCGGCCAAGGTGATGGCAGGGCAATCGCTAGCTGAGCAGGGCGTAACGGCTGAACCGGACCTGGACGGTTTCTTTGTCAAGGAGGCGGTGCTTCCGTGGAAGAAGTTCACGGGGATAGACACGCTGCTTGGGCCGGAGATGCGCTCTACCGGCGAGGTGATGGGGTCGGCGGATGTCTTCGGGCATGCGTTCGCCAAGAGCCAGCTTGGGGCGGGTACGGGGCTGCCTCACAGCGGGGGCGTTCTGATCACAGTCAATGACTTTGACAAGGGAGGAGCGCTCAAGATCGCGCGCGATCTGCACCGGCTGGGCTTTGCCATTTACGCCACGGCCGGAACCGGCGAGTTCATCGGGCGCGCCGGCATTCCAGTGACGCTGCTGGAAAAGGCGATTACGGGTGAGGAAGCGTATACCACCCTCGATGCAATGCGGGATGGCAAGGTGCATCTGATCGTGAACACGCCGCTGGGCCGGGCGAGCCGCGCAGATGGCGCCCGCATCCGTAACCTGGCGACGCGCATGGAGATTCCGCTGATCACCACACTTTCGGCGGCGCAAGCCGCGGTCAACGGGATCCGTGCTTTGCGTCAAGAGGAGCTGACTGTGCGCAGCCTGCAGGAGCACTACGCGCGCAAGGACGGCGATTGAAGGCAGGATCAGTCTGGGAGCGCGGCGTCCACTCTGCGCCAAGATGAATTCGTTGCCGGTACCGACGCGGCGAAACCGGCGTGAAGCGTTGTGGCCATCTCCACCATTAAGTTGAGGCGAGAGAACGTGAGACATCCATGGATAGCGGCCTGTGTGGTCGCGTTGGCGCTAATGACTGCCGTGCTGGCCGCTTCGGAGGCTATGGCGGCGACCGGGCAAGAGAGTA
>CAZYSJ010000206.1:0-4092 GCA_964649875.1 uncultured Caldilineaceae bacterium | reverse complement strand
TGCCGCCGGCCAACCGATTTGCGCTGATGAACCCGAGTGCATTTCTGGCTACGCCTGGGCACGAGGCTGGGGAGGCGGCAGCCGAGGCGGTGATCGTGCCGCGCGGGACGATTACCGATCGCATGACCAGCTTGGCGCGGGCGGCGGGCGAAGACTCGCCTTTCTATGGCCAGACCTGGCTGACCTACTACGGCCGGCCGGGAATTCCGGTGATGGGCATTTTGGGGGAGCACGAGATCGAGGATCTGACGCCGTTGCTGCGCAAGAAGGCGAGGGAGTACGACATTGCCAACGGCCGGGGGCTTTCTGTGGTTCCCGCCTTCCACCTGGTCTACGGCATGGCGACGGTTGCGCCGGGCGACGACGACAGCCATCTCGCCTATCTGGAAGACGAGGTGGTGATGGACTACATCGAGGCGGCCGAGGAGGAAGGTTTCGCGGTGATCTTGGACGTGCAGATCGGGGCGCTGTCTCCGACAGAGGCGATCAGCCCGGCGCTACCCTATCTCGCTTATGAGCACGTGCATTTGGCCATCGATCCGGAGTTTGCCATGGTGCACGAGGGCCAGGGATGGCCTGGGGATCCGATCGGTTATGTGACAGGCGAGCAGGTGAACGAGGTGCAGTCGGCGATCCAGCGCTATATGCGGCGGAACCGGCTGGAGGGGACGCGCGTCCTGCTGGTGCACCAGTTCCAGAGCGACATGATCGTGGATGCGGACCAGATTGACGCGAGCTTGGAGCAAGTCGCAGTGGCGATCTCGGTGGATGGATGGGGCGGGCCGTGGGCGAAGATCACCAAGTATAACTCGTTTGTGACGCCTGAAAGCCCGTATGCTGCGTTTAAGCTGTTTTACCAGTGGGGCGAGCCGCTGTTGACTCCGGAGGAGGCGATCGGCATGGAAGCCTTCGGTGGAGAGTTGCTGATCGACGTGACGCCGAATATGGTGATCTACCAGTAGTGTCAGGAGTCACACACCAGGAGTCAGAGGGGCGGGAGCGTAGACGGGCTTGGGCGTTGCATGATGAAGAGATAGGCAATGAGAAGGCCGGCTGGAGTTGTACGTCCAGCCGGCCGTTTGCGTCGTTAGGGTATGAGTGGGATCAGGCGGCGGGGGGCTGTTCCGGTGACTCGTCGCTTTGAGCAATCTCGTCGGAGGGTGCATCCTCAGCCGGGACATCCTCGGCCGGGACATTGGCCTCAGGCGCGGGCGTCTCTGGGACGGCGGGGACCTCAGGCTGGGCAGGCGTCACAGCCAGGTCCGTGCTCTGCGGTATCCAGTCGGCGGGCGGTTCGACAGGAGCCTTGCCACCGAAATCATCGTAGGGGTACTCATGTGCGAGCTGCCCGTAGATATGATACTGGTAGAGCGAGGTGACCAGCACCGCGAGGGGTAGGGTCACCACGAGGCCGACGACGCACAGCAGGGCGCCGACAATGCTGCCGACCAGGGCGATGGCAATGCTGGCGACAATGATGACGATGGCGGCAATCACGACCTGGCCGATGTTCTCTTGGGTCCAGTTCCAGATCTTAGTGAACTGGAGACCGCTGCTGACACGCTCATCGGTGGCGAAACCGATGGTAAAACCGGGTGTGACGAGGGCCACGAAGAGGCCGTAAATTGCCATCAGGCACGTGCCACAGAAGACGATCAAGCCACCGATGGTTTCCGCTGCGCCCCGACCGTCGGCCATTGCTCCGCCGATCCCGACGGGGATCATGAACAGGATAGCCGGCAGCGCCCAGACGAAGCTGACGACGAGGATCTTGAAGCCGCGCACTAGGTCCTCGCCCCAGGCATCCCACTCTGGGAGGGGATAGGTTTTCCCATCGCGCACATTCTGCATGAGCCGTACCGAATAGCCGGCCAGGATGAGAAAGCCTAGGAACCCGATGGCGATGAACGAAAGCAACATGCTGATGAGCGCGACGCCGGCGCCAATCGCCATCTTTTCTTTCCAACGGGGGTCTTCCGTGATAAAGGTTAGGGCCTTTGCGTAATCCATATATCCCTCCTCGAGGATATGACCGGTTTGATCAGTCCAGCCGGATTGTATCACAGGGCACTGAGGCGAACAATTCGCCCTCCAAAGCCGGACGTGACGTGACATGCTACTTCACAGTACGGAGAATGTCCGCGCCGGGTTTCGCGATTAGGTTGTAGAGCGCAACGACACATCTGCTGCAGCAAAGACATGGCGGGCGCCGTGGATATCTTCTACGATGAGCTCGCCGGACGATGTGACGTCTATGGCGGTTCCGGCGATCTCCTGGCTGCGGTCGACGTGGGGGCGTACGACGACAGGCCGGCCTAGGTGGGCGAGCAGGGCGCGCCAGCCGGCTAGGATGTCTTCGGGCATACGGGGCGGGACAAGCTGCGAGGCTAGGCTCCAGCACAGCGATGCGAGCAAGGTGGTGCGGTCGACGGGGCGGCCAAGGGTCTGGCGTAGGCTGGCGGGCGGGACGGCATCCTGGTTGACCTGTGGGAGCAGGTCGTCAGTTTGATTGACGTTGACGCCTAGGCCGAGCACGGCATGGTCAAGGGCGCTTTGCGCGTAGACTGCCTCGACGAGGATGCCGGCGACTTTGCGCGCTGAGACAGGGTCGGAGCCAAGCAGGACGTCGTTGGGCCATTTGAGCCAGACGCGGCCAGCCAGTGAAGGTTCCGCATCGAGGAGGGCGCGGGTCAAGGCGATGCCCGCGATCATGGGAATCTGCGTAGGAACGACCGGCATGAGGGGAGGCTTGAGGATGAAGGCGGCAAGCAGAGACGTTGCGGGGGCGGCATGCCACTGGCGAGCAAAGCGGCCGCGGCCTGCCGTCTGCTCTTCGCAGATCACGAGCGCGCCGGGCGGAGTCGCAGGCAGGGCCGCCAGCTCATGGCCGCGGGACATTGCGGTGGGGATGGTGCGGTGATAGTCCACCAACCGGCCTATGGGGCAGCCGCGCAGCAACGAGGCCAGGCGATCTAGGTCAAGGCGCTGCATGGGATCCATGGGACGTGAACTCCTGGCGGGCAAAAGGCCGGGATGGTTGCGGCCGTAGACGTGCAGCGTCAGCGGTGCTTGGATGGGCATCGCGCATCGTGTAGAATTGGCACACGCTAGGCATCGCTGTCGCCGACCTGCTGTGAGAGATGAAGGCGAGCTTGACTCCCGACGGGTATTCTGATGACCTGCTAAAAGAGATCGAAGACGATCTGCTGCAGGCGCGTCTTGAGGAGGACGAGGAGGAACGCACAGCGCCCTCGCTGCCCATCATCTTGTTCAGCGCGGCAAGCGGCGTGGCGGGGGGCGTTATCGCGCTGTACGTCAGCTTTATGGTGCTGGGCCTGAGCAGCGCGCTGAGCGCGGGGATCGGCGTGCTGGCGCTGTTGTTCAGTTTGGGCGTAAGCGGTGCGATCTTGTCTGCGGCGACGCGAACCAGAGGCGCGCCGGTGAACATCGTGTTCAGTTGCGTGCTCGTGATCCTGGCGGCATTGTTCATGGGCGTGTGTGTGATGGCCGGCGCGGTGCTGGCCGCGCTGCTGGCAGGAGGATGACGCCAGGCCAATCGGCGGCGTCTAGGCTGCCGGGACGTTCGCTTCCGACAGCGCGTCTAGGGTGACGATGCAAATGCGCCAACTTCCAGAGGCGCACCCGGACAGGCCCTGGGTGTTGCCGGGCTAGGAAGCTATGATACCATGTCCGCCTGCACATCAGGGCGCGTGATTTTGGAGTGCATGACTGCGTGGCTTGGATGGTGTTCGACTTCGTGACGAGCGGGGCGCGTCTGAGGTTGTGAATCGCAACAAGAGAAAGAAGATGCTTCGTTGAGCGAACTACACGAGGATCCGAAGATACAGGAGTTGCGCGCCCGCAAGGCGGCTGCCCGCATGGGCGGGGGGGAAGAACGTATCGCTCGCCAGCACGCCAAGGGCAGTATGACGGCGCGCGAACGGCTGGAGCTGCTGTTGGATAAGGGCAGTTTTCGCGAGATTGACGTGTTCGTCACGCATAACAGCAGCGATTTCGGCCTGGCGGAGCAGAAGATTCTTGGCGACGGAGTAGTGACCGGCTATGGGACAGTTGACGGGCGTCTGGTCTACG
>CAZYSJ010000205.1:2423-5042 GCA_964649875.1 uncultured Caldilineaceae bacterium | reverse complement strand
TGGAGGCGGGCCAGTACGAGATGATCTGCTCCTGCGCCACCGTGCCCGAGGCCACCTATCTTGCCTGGCTGGATTGCCGTAACGCGGGCATCGAGGGGAATGCCCACGAGTTCTTCCTCAGGGAGGCACGCGTCGCTCTGAACGACGGGGCGTGGTTCGGAGCCGGTGGCCAAGGGTTCGTGCGCCTCAACTTCGGCTGCCAGCGCAGCACGCTCGTTCAGGCCCTCGACCGCATGGCAGAGGCGCTTAACGCCATCCGGTGAGCAGACGCAACCCTGGCCATACTCAGGCCCGAACCCACCGGTGGGCCTGAGTGCAGCCATCGGTGTACATCGCCTGGCCTAATCTCCGCCCTTTGCCCAAGATGGGCGCGCCGGAACCGACTGACCGCGAGTGCTTGCAGCCTGCAGCACGTGGATCGCCATCAGTACGATCGCAACATACACCAAGGCCGTCGCGCCAAACACGCCTCTCAGCCCGATCCAATAGGCGACCGCAGCCGACAACATCGGCGCAACACTGCGCGCAGCCGCGTTGACGCTCGTGTCCAGACCATACGTGGCGCCTTGGTTTCCGCTAGGAGCCCATAGGTTCATCAGTGCCGAGATCGACGGAATCGTGCCGCCCGCAGCCACACCCCCCAAGGCCTGTAGCACGCCAAGCTGCCACGCCGACGTGACAAACCCCTGCAAGAGATAGAACAGCGCCGACGCCGCTGCCGCGGCGATCAACACGCGCCCATGCCCAATGCGGTCGCCCAGCTTGCCCAGCCACACTGCACTGACAGCTGCGGTAAACGCCGCTGTGCCGATTACCAAGCCTGTCACCGACGCTGCGCCCGTCTCAGTCCCCATGAGCTCGACCACAAACAGCGCCGCAATAGGGGAGATCATGCTCTGCCCGAGGCTGCGCAGGAAGGTTAACTCGTATAGTCCGTTCATACCCGGCGCATGAAGAAGCCGCCTATAGCCGTCCAGAAGACTCATTTGCGTCGCACGCTCCGGCCGGGTGAAGTCCTCATGTACCCACACCATGGCGCAAAGTCCGGAAATTCCGAGCATGACGCCTGTAATCCAGAAGCTCTCGCGAAAACCGACGGCGTCTCCAATGATCCCGCCCAGGATCGGCCCCACGGCCACCCCTGCCGACTGCGCCATCTGCATCATGCCCAACGCCTCACCGGACCGCTCACGCGGCGTCGATGCCGCGACCAGCGCGCTCGCTGCAGCCACCACTCCCGTCACCGTACCCTGAATTGCGCGCAGTACTACCAACTGCTCGACATTCTGCGCAAACCCCATCAAGGCGATCAGGATCGCCCCGCCCAATGTCGCCCGCACAAGCATCAGCTTGCGGCCGTAGCGGTCGGCCAACCCACCCCAGATCGGCGCAGCGATCATCATCGTCACGGCTTGGGATGCGAACACCAGGCCCACCCAGAACTCCAGTGAGCCACGGGTAGCGATGCCTATCTCCTTGACATACAGCGGCAAGAACGGAAAAACGAGGCTAAAACCAGCACTGGATAGCAACTGAACTACCACAAGAACATACAAATTGCGACGCCATGATGGCATCATGACAACAACCCCCAATCCAAAGCGCCCGCGTCCAAACGTCTCGCCGCAAGCGCCAAGACCTCACGAGACTTCTAGACGTCCAGGAACGAAATGCTGAAGTAAGCGAGCAGCCCCAGGCTGATGTTATACACCGCATGGGTGAGCATGGCCGCGCTGGTGTTCCGCCGCATGCGGATCACGCCTAGCACCAGCCCCAGGATGAACACCACGGCCGTGGACAGCGTGATTCCGTAGTTGCTGTGCACCAATGCAAACAGCGCCGCTGTCACCACCAACCCAAAGCGTGGCTGTGCTGCGCCGCGGAATAGAGGCTCCTCCCCCAGCGCAGCCGCAATGCCCAGCGTCAGGATTCCGAACGGCGAACGAAACAGCGGGCCCAGCAGTTGTTCGGTCAGCTTCTCAACGTCTGGATCGGCCACGATGCCTGCGCGCGACGCGACATATTCCAGGCCGATCACCACAGGAACAAGGAGCAGCCCGGCCCCTATGCCGACAGCCCAGTCGGGCCCATTCGGCATGACCACGCCCAACCGCCGCAGCGAACTCGCCCAGCTCCGTCGCGTAAGCCAGCCCACGCCCACCGCTGCGCTTAAGGCCATAAGGATTTGCTGCATCCACAGCCCGGCAATCGTCGCCGCCCCTCCCGCACCGTCGATTTCATCCGCCTCGGCCAGCACGCCCGTCAACGTCTCTAGTCCCACCCCTAAGGTAACCATGAGGTTGATGAAGATCAGCATGGAAAGTGAAAGCGCTACTGCATGAACAGGGCTTTCCGGGTTAATGGGAAGCAACCGCGCCAGAACGCGGCGCACGGGAGGAAGCAACAGCACCAACCCCAGCAGCGACGGCAGCCAGATCCCTAACGCCAGCAGCGGCAAGGAATCCAGCATGCCGAGTTCGTCCATGCCCCCAGAGAGCTCCTGCAGCAACCCCGGCTGTTGGGTGGCGATCACGCCCGTCAACTGTAGAATGAGACCAGCCAACACGCCCATGCCATACAGGATTCCGAGCAATCCATACGCCATAAGCGCCGGCTCAC
>CAZYSJ010000205.1:1767-2413 GCA_964649875.1 uncultured Caldilineaceae bacterium | reverse complement strand
AGCCATATTGGCAAGCCACAAGATAACCAGTATAGGTACAAATGCAATGATGGCGCCGATAGCGTCGGACATCCTCTCTCCTTCATGCCAAACCGTTCGCCAAGGGTACGCACTCCCTGGTCCTGACTCTGCTCTACTATTCTATTATGACTGTCCCGCAAACGCGAACCCAAGCGCCATGCGCTCTGAACGGGCGATGTCGATATCGCGCATTCGACAAACATTCTCATTCCCTTTACAATGTGCCCAACTTCTCAGCGTCGAGAGGCGTCGCAGCCGATACCATCCCCAGGGGTGTTTCCGAAACGAGCGTCATATGTCAACTCCAGGCTCAAGTGACCGCGAACTGAACGCAATGGTAGAGCAGCCCGTCGACGCGCCCGTACAAGACCGCGGAAATGGGCGCGCCGCTGTGCCGGCTATAACGCCCTTGAAAGAGGTCATTCAGCCCCAGCAGCACGCCTTTGTCCCCGATGTAGACCTCGCCACGCTCTCCCTTGACGAGTTAAGCGAGTCCGACATCGTCTATAACCGTGAGCTGAGCTGGCTCGACTTCAACTGGCGCGTCCTCCAAGAAGGGCTAGACGCGCGCACGCCGCTGCTGGAGCGCGTCAAGTTCCTCGCCATTACGGCCAGCAATCTCGAT
>CAZYSJ010000205.1:0-1757 GCA_964649875.1 uncultured Caldilineaceae bacterium | reverse complement strand
TACACTCTTTCCCTACACGACGCTCTTCCGATCTCGCCAGCAGGCCGCCGGCGTCGCCAATCTTACCTTGCAGGGGTGGACCCCGGAGTTCCAGCTCCGGCTGATCTCGCAGAGCGTCCGCCCAATGATGGCAACCCAGAGCGACTGCCTTCTCAATGACATCCTGCCCAAGCTGGCCGAGCATGGCCTGCGCATTTACAACTATAGCGAGTTGGATTTCGAGCAGCAGCAGCGTCTGCGTTCCTATTTCCTGCGTGAGGTCTATCCCATCCTGACCCCGCTAGCAGTGGATCCGGGCCATCCCTTCCCCTTCATCAGCAATCTCAGCTTAAGCCTGGGCGTCCTGCTGCGCGACCCGGTCAGCGACGAGAGACGTTTCGCCCGCGTGAAGGTGCCGAAAAATCGTCCGCGCTGGGTTCGGCTGGACGCACCGCTCAGCTTCGTCCCGCTTGAACAGATCATGATTCACAACCTGGACGCTCTCTTCCCCAGCATGGACGTACTCGCCGCCTACCCCTTCCGCGTCACGCGCAATGCCGACATCGCTCGTAATGAAGAGGAAGCCGATGACCTGCTGGACATGATCAACGAGGAACTGCGCGAGCAGCGTTTCGCTGCCGTTGTCCGCCTCGAAATTGATGAGAACATGCCCGAAGACATGCTCGGTCTCCTGCGCAACGAGCTGGGCCTCGAAATGGAGGACGTATACCCCGTCCGCGGCCCTCTACGCCTGGCCGATCTCTTCATACTCGCCGACGTCAATCTGCCCCATCTCAAATACGAGCCTTGGACGCCGCTCACTCACCCGCGCCTTGCGGGCCTCGATCGCCAGTCACGCTCCGGCGAGTTTTTCTCCATCATTCGCCAGGGAGATTTGCTCGTCCATCACCCCTACCACAGCTTCGGCGCCAGCACGCAGCAGTTCATCGAGGCCGCCGCCCGCGACCCGCAGGTGCTCGCCATCAAGCAGACTCTCTACCGCACCAGCGCCGATTCTCCGGTCGTGGCCGCGCTCATCCAGGCCGCCGAACGCGGTAAGCAGGTCGCCGTCCTCGTCGAAGTGAAGGCTCGCTTCGACGAAGCCCAGAACATCGAATGGGCGCGCGCCTTGGAAAACGCGGGCTGCCACGTCGCCTATGGCCTGGTCGGCCTCAAGACCCACTCCAAGCTGTCACTCGTGATCCGTGAAGAGGAAGACGGTCGGCGCGCCTACTCTCATATCGGCACCGGCAACTACAACCCCAAGACCGCCGCGCTCTATCCTGACCTCGGCTTCTTCAGTTGCCGTCCCGACATCGGCGCTGACATCATGGACGTCTTCAACTTCCTCACGGGTTACAGCCGCCAGATCGAATACCGCAAGCTCTTAGTCGCGCCCGTCAATATGCGCCAGAAGTTCGTCGAGTTCATAGACGCCGAGATTGCCAACGCCATGCGTGGGCGGCCCGCCCGCATCATCGGCAAGATGAACGGCATGGAGGACCCCGTCCTCACCCGCAAGATGTATGAGGCCAGCCAGGCCGGCGTCACCGTCGACCTCATCGTCCGCGGCAACTGCCGTGTGCGTCCCGGTCTGCCCGGCGTCAGCGAAAATATCCGCGTCATCAGCATTATCGGCCGCTTCCTCGAGCACCCCCGCATCTGGTACTTCGAGAACAACGGCAGCCCCCGCTATTTCATCGGCAGCGCTGACTGGATGAAGCGCAACCTCTCCAACCGTGTCGAGGCTATCGTTCCCATCGAGGATCCGCGCCTCC
>CAZYSJ010000204.1:0-5131 GCA_964649875.1 uncultured Caldilineaceae bacterium | reverse complement strand
AGCTTCCAGCCCGGCCTTAGCGAGGAAGAGATCGCCGCCTTCTACCAGGAATACAACCTGACGCAGATGGACGATCTGGACCCGGCCGCGCCGGACGCGGGGCGGGTCTTGGCGCTGGCCTTCGTGCCCGCGGATGTCACGCCCAGCCTGCTCGACAACGTGGCGCGCGACAGCCGCGTGCGCTATGCCGAGCCGAACTACATCCTGCAGGTGAATGACGCGCCCGACGACCCGGAATGGGAAAGCCTGTGGGCGTTGAACAACACCGGCCAGACCGGCGGCAAAACGGACGCGGACATCGACGCACTCGAAGGCTGGGACGTGACCACCGGTTCGACGAACGTGATCGTGGCCGTGATCGACACGGGCATTGACTATACGCACGAGGACCTCGCCGGCAACGTTTGGAAAAACCCCGGCGAATGTCCGGACGGCGTTTGCGAAGAGAACGACCTCGACGACGACGGCAACGGCTATGTCGATGATTTCCACGGCATCAACGCCATCACCGACAGCGGCGACCCGATGGACGACTATGGGCACGGCACGCACGTCGCCGGCACAATTGGGGCCAAAGGCGACAACGCCACCGGCGTGACGGGCGTCAACTGGGACGTGCAGATCATCGGCTGCAAGTTCCTCGGCGCCACCGGCGGCGGCAGCGTCGCCGGAGCGGTCAAATGCTTCAACTACATCAACCAGCTGAAGAACGAGCAGAACCAAAACATCGTCGCCACCAACAACAGCTGGGGCGGCGGCGCGCCTTCCCAGGCGCTGGAAGAGGCGATGGCCGGGCCGAATCAGCCGCTTCACGTCTGCGCGGCGGGCAACGGCGGTACGGACGCGCCCCACTACCCCGCGGCCTACGACCTGGAAAACATCATCTCCGTCGCCGCCACCGACCACAGCGACCTCTACGCCGGGTTCAGTAATTACGGCGATACAGTCGATCTGGCCGCGCCGGGCGTGGACATCCTCTCCACCGTGCCCACGGGCAATTGCGCCCTGTGCGATCCGTCCGGCTACGGCGAGATCGGCGGCACCTCGATGGCGACGCCCCATGTGACGGGCGCAACCGCGCTGATCGCCGCCCAGTTCCCCTCGCTCACGCCCGTCCAGATCAGGCAGCGCATCCTCACCGGCATCGACCCCCTGACGGACGAAAGCAAGTCAACGGCGACCAACGGGCGCCTCAACGTATTCAACACGCTGGAGGAGGACGAAATACCGCCCGCCGCCATCTCCGATCTGGCCGCGGTCAAGTTCCTGCTCACCCAGGTGGAGTTGACCTGGACAGCCGTTGGCGACGACGGCATGACCGGGCGGGCCAATGCCTATGACGTCCGCTATTCTACAACGCCCATCAGCCCGGACAACTGGAACAGTGCCGAGCGCGCCGAGGGGGAGCCGAAGCCCAAGCCCGCCGGTCAGCAGGAGCGCTTCGTCGTATCCGGGCTGGAGCCGGACACGACCTACTACTTTGCCATCAAAGCGGCGGACAACGTCGGCAACGAGTCCGATCTGTCCAACGTCGTCATCGCCAAGACCAGCGCCGGCACGATTGTATTTGAGGACGACATGGAGAGCGGCCTCGGCGAGTGGGCCGTCGCCGGCAAGGATGCGCTGTGGCATCTGTCCGAACACCGCGCCAACAGCCCAACGCACTCCTGGTACTACGGCGACGAGGAGTCGCGCACCTATGACACCGGCGGCGCCAACAACGGCATGTTGGCATCGCCGCCCATCGCCCTTTCCACCAACGAAGACGTGCTGCTGACCTTCTACGAATGGAGCGAACTGGAAGCGGGCGTCACCTACGACCGAACGCGCGTGCAGGTCTCGGCCGACGAAGGCGAGACCTGGGAAACCGTGTTCGAGTCGCACGGCACGAACGACCTGTGGCTCAAGCGCTCCGTGAGCCTGACGCCTTACGTAGGCGAAAGCAGCGCGATCCAGGTGCGCTTCTGGTTCGACACTATCGACAACCGCTTCAACAGCTTTGAAGGTTGGTATGTGGACGACGTTAAGGTGCTCGTCGCCAAGCCCGGCTTGCCCGGCGCCGGGCCGGACATGCCCAACCTGTTCATCCAGGAAGCGAATATCGGCTTCAGCGACGCCACCCCGCAAACCGGCGACAGCGTGACGATCTCGGCGCTGGTCGTCAACAACGGCGCGGTCGACGTGGACGAGGTGCGCGTGCAGTTCATGGACGCCGGCCCTGCAGGCGAAAGCGACGCGTCCGCGGCCACGCCTATCGGCCCGCCGCAGACCATCGCCGGCATCCCTGCCGGAGGCAATGGAACTGCCGAAGTCGTCCTCGATACGGCCGGCATGACGGGCGAACGCACGATCCAGGTCGTTGTTGATCCCTTCAACCTGATCGCAGAATCGAACGAGTCGGACAACGAAGCAAGCCGCACGCTCACGGTGCAGGCGCCGCCCGCGGCCAACCTGACGGTCAGCGAAGCCAACATCAGTTTCGTTCCGGCCAACCCGCTGCCCGGTGAGCAAGTGTCGGTGCGCGCTGTCGTGATCAACGACGGCGCACTGGCGGCAAGCGGCATCCTCGTGCGCTTCGTGGACGTCACCGAAAGCGGCTCGTCTAGGCCTATCGACGAGGCGCAGACCATCGACACGCTGGCCCCCGGTCAGAGCGCAGTCGCCGCGGTGACCTATGACACGTCCGGCCCAGCTGCTAACCGCCGGATCAAGGTTATAGTCGACCCGCAGAACGCCGTCCCCGAAAGCGACGAAAAAGACAACGAAGCCACGGCCACGCTGGAGCTTGTCAAGCCGCCGCTGCCCAACCTGACTATCCGCACCGACGATGCCGGCCTTGCCCCGGCCAAGCCCACGGCGGGCGAAGTCGTCACCGTCAGCGCCACAGTGCGCAACGACGGCGACGTCGCCGCCACAAACGTCGCCGTCCAGTTCGCCGACGTGACCAACAGCGCCGCTTTCCCCGTGGGCGAAGTGCAGACCATCGCCCTGATCCCGCCGGGGGCCAGCGGATTGGCGCAAGTCGTCTACCCCACAGCCAACTTCAGCGGCGACCGCAAGCTGCGCGTGACCGTTGACCCGCAGAACTTCATCGCCGAGGCGTCGGAGACCGATAACGAGGCCACGGTCACGCTCTCAGTCGAGCCGGCGCCCATCGCCAACCTGGTGATGGCGAGCGCCAACATCGGCTTTGCGAGCGCCGGTCGCCAGGATACGGGCGCACCGCATCCCGTGGCGGGCGAACCGGTGACGGTGCGCGCCGTCGTCCTCAACGCCGGCGCGGTGGACGCGGAAAACGTCGCCGTTCAGTTCTTCGACGCCACCGGCGACGACCTGTCGCCCATCGGCGCACAACAGACGTTGCCGCGTGTTCCGGCGGGCGGCAGCGCCGTCGCCGAAACCGTCTATCAAACAACCGGCCTCGTCGGCGAACGCACCATCCAAGTTTCGGTCGATCCGAACAACTTCGTGCCCGAATCCAATAAGGAGGACAACAGCGCCACGCGCACGCTAAGAATCGCGCCGCCGAGCGCGGCTAACCTGACAATGCTGCCCGCCAACATCGTTTTTGCGCCGCCTGCGCCCGCCGAGGGCGACGTCGTGACGGTGACGGCCGTCGTCCTCAATACAGGCGCAACCCATGCGGCCAATGTGCTAGTGCAGTTCGTCGACGTGACCAACGGCGCCTTCACGCCCATCGGCGCGGAACAGACCATCGCCTCTATCCGGCCGGGGCAAAGCGCCGCAGTTCAGACCGTCTATGACACGAGCGCACCCGGCGGGCTTACGGCCGGCGCACGTCGCATCCTCGTACTGGTCGACTCCAACAACCTCGTGCCGGAGAGCGACGAGACCGACAACGAGGCGCAGACCACGCTGCGCGTGGCGCCCGCAGACCTGGCGAACCTAGCCGTAGGCGAGAGCGATATCGGCTTCAGCCCGCTGCAGCCGGTGGATGGGGACAAGGTGCGCCTCACCGTCACCGTCCACAATCGCGGGGATGTCGCCGCCGAAGATGTACTCGTACAGATTCTCGACGCCAGCGAGGGCGATAACCTGCCTGTAGGCGAAATGCTGCGCATCGAGACGCTGGCTGCAGGGGACGCCGCGGTCGTCGAGACTGACTACGATACGTCGGGCAAGACCGGCGAGCGCCGCTTGCGCATTGTGGTCGACCCCGGCAACGCCGTGGCGGAAAGCGACGAAACCGATAACCGCACGGCCGCTACGCTGGCCGTTAAGCCGCAGCCTGCACCCAATCTGGTCGTGCAAAGCGGCAATATCGGCATCCATCCGGCTGACCCGGTGCAGGGCGATGCCGTGACGCTGACGGTGACAATTGTCAACAACGGCAGCGCACCGGCCGAGGATGTCCTGGTGCAGTTCGTCGACGTCACCGGCGGCGGCTCCGAACCGATCGGACTCAAACAGACCGTCGAGCGCATCGACGCCGGGCAAAGTGCGACGGCGCAGGTGGCGTACGATACGGCAGGCAAGAGCGGCGAGCGGCGCATCCGCGTCGTAGCCGACCCGCACCAGACGATCGTCGAAACATCCGAGGCGGACAACGAGGCGGCGGCAGCCGTGACGGTAACCCCGCCGCCGCGGCCCAACCTCGTCGTTCTCGAACATAACATTGGCTTCGACCCCGCCGCCCCAATGCCGGGCGACGAAGTGCGGATCACCGCCACGATCTTGAATAACGGCGCCGCCGACGCCGCCGACGTCGCCGTGCAGTTCTTCGATGCAACCGGCAACGGCAGCATGCCCATCGGCGAAACCCAGGTGATCAGCACGATCCCGACCGGCGCCGGCGGCGTGGTGCAGATCGCCTACAGCACCGCAGGCCGCAGGGGCGAGCGCACGATTCAGGTCGTCGCCGACCCCAACAACCTCTTGCGCGAGGCGGACGAAAACGACAATCGCGCCGTGGCGACGCTCGGCGTGCAGCCGTCGTCCATCGCCAACCTGGTGATCCGGGCGACGAGCATCGGCTTCGACCCGGCAGAGGTCACAAACCAGTCCACCGTGGAGATTTTCGCCACGGTGCGCAACGCCGGGACCGCGGCCGCGGGGCCGGTGACGGTGCAGTTCCTCGACGTGACGGGCGGCGGCTCAACGCTCATCGGCG
>CAZYSJ010000203.1:0-5259 GCA_964649875.1 uncultured Caldilineaceae bacterium | reverse complement strand
GGGCAACCCTTGTGGTTGCCCGTCACACGTCATTTTGTCATTCTGAAGCGAGCGCAGCGAGCTGAAGAATCTCGCTTTATCCGTCGCCCAAAACCGAAAACTTTTCGCTTTTCGCCGCCAGCCCGCAGGACGCCTACATATGCCCGCCTAAACGCCGGAGGCCGGCCCAGTACTGGGCCGGCCCCCGCCAGCAGATATACAAATTCAAGCGCACAACCGAAAGCGGTTATTCAAACAAAGCGTTAACCTTCGCGTTGGCCTCCGGCAGGACCTCGGCGGCAGTCGCCGTGCCCAGCATGATGGAGTCCAGCACAGGCGTCATGATGGCGACGATCTCCGAGGCGTGATCGGTGACCGGATAGAGGAACGTGCCCTCAGGATCCAGCGCCTCCTCGGTGAACGCCGAGACGTCCAGCCCCTTCGCTTCAAAAGCGGCCAGCGCAGCATCCACGCCGGACTGAATCGAGGGGAACACCACAGCCGACGCGCCGACGCTGTCCAAGCAGTCGGACGAAGCCAAGTATTTGACCCACTCCCAGGCCTCTTCCGGATGCTCCGTGCCCACCCAGATCGTATCGGAGATGCCGTTGAACATGCTCTTGCGGCCTTCAGGTCCAATCGGCAGTTTCCCAAAGCCGATCTCGAAGTCGGTGTTCTCGGCATACCAGTTGATCATCCACGAACCGTCGGTGGTCATCGCACCCTTGCCGGCGGCGAAGAGCGCGCTCTTGCCCAGGCTCGATGTGTCCTCAAAAGGCGGCGAGTAGCCCTTTTCCAGATGAAGGTCAGCATACCACTGAATGGCCTCGATGAAGGCCGGATCATCGTAGTAATAGTGGCTGCTCCACGGCCCGTCGTTGTAATACCAGCCGTTGCTCACGGCCCAATGGCTCCACTGGGTGTGGCCGTCGGCGCTGGAATTCTCTGTGATGAAGCCGTACTGCACGACGTTGTCGGGGTCAAAATCGGGGCTGAGGCCGTTGTTGCCGTTGGCGTCCAGGGTCAGCTTCGCCACCGCTTCTTCGAAGGTTCCGCCATCCTGCGGATTCCAGGTCCAGTCCTCCATGATGGCCGGATCGATGCCGGCCTCTTCCAGCATAGTCTTGTTGTAGAAGACGGCGACGGTGTCCCAGTCCTTGGGGAAGCCGTAGCGTGCAGGCTCCTTGGCCCAGAGGTCCGCCAGGTCGCCGATGTACTGGTCGACGGACACGCCGTCTCGCTCCACCCACGGTTGAATGTCAATCACCTGGCCCTTGCTCACGAACTCGGGCAGCTTAGAGATGTTGTTGGTGAAGACATCCGGCGCCGTGCCGGCGACGAACCCGGTCTGCAAGTCGGGCCAGTAGTCGCCCCAACCGCTTTGCTCGATCTTGATGGCGATGTTGGGGTTCAGTTCCATAAACTTCTCGGCGCAAGCCTCATAGGGAGGCAGTTGATTGGCATCCCAGAGAGCATAGCGCAAAGTCACCTGCTCGCCGCTTGCCGCCGGAGCGGCTTCGGACTCGGTCGCAGCCTCTTGGCTCGGCGCAGGCGTACATGCGCTGAGGGCCAGGCCGGCAATGAGCAGGAACGTAAGCGTAAGCGGCAACAATCTGTGAAACTTCATTTTCTCCTCCATCCTTCTGAACATGCGTTGGCAATGGGTGATGTGCTCAGGTATCCGTATTTGCGTTTGATGCGATTGCCTCTCCTTCCTCTCTTCATAGGCCGGAGCCCGTAGTGGTTTGAGCGCCGTATCTCTGTCATTCTGAAGTGAGCGCCGGTTTGTAGGTGCGCCATCCTTGGCGCACGAGCCGCACATCCGGCGGCAAGGATGCCGCCTCTACGAGCCGGTAGGGGCAACCCTCGTGGTTGCCGGTCATTCGTCATTCTGAAGCGAGCGCAGCGAGCTGAAGAATCTCGTCTCACCTGAGGCGGAGGCCCTTCGCTACGCTCAGGGTGACAGTGTGCGTATTTGGCGACCAAACCGTGTAGACAGGGGCCATAGCAACGGACAGCGTTACGCCGGAACCGCGGGGCGCTTGGTCAACGCCTCCGTCCACGGCTGGGCCTCAGCCGTAACGGGTTTTCCAAGTTCCAGCGCCTGTGCAGCCAGAATATCCAGGTAACGGTCCTGGCAGGCTTCGGCTAGCGAGTAAGCGTCTTCCCCTCCCTTCACGTAATCCGCCATGCGCAGCAACAGGTCGGCAACGGCGATCTCGTCATCAGAGAGTTCGGCGGGGCGCATCGGGTTGATGTACCACCACCGCCCTCCGGCCTGAATCCCCTTCAGATAGTTGCCCTCCAGATTGCCGTCGACGCCGGCGCTGTGGCGGGTGAAGGCGACGTGGATCGGCGTGCGATAATCCTGCAAATAGACGGCGCGGTCATCCACGATTTCGCCGCGCTCCCCCCGTATGAGAAGCCGCTGCCCGCGAATCCAGGAGAAGTACTGCTCGCCTGTGAAGTCGATCACCCCCAGGCGGTCGCCAAAGTCGAAAAAGGTAAAGGTCTGGCCGGCCTCGATTACCTTCTCCTGAGTGGGCGGACCCTGGCGGCCCGGCCCCTCGATGATCGGCGAGGTGAAGCGGCGTGCGCTGATCGTCGGCAGCTCCCCGCCAATGCCCAAGTAGCGCCGCATCAGGCTGATGCCGTGATAGCCGTGCGCCGCAGAGACCTGCGCCTGGCTGACCCGGCCGATCAATCCGCTGCGCACAAAGGCCAGACGGGCGGCGTGATGCGGTTGCAGCCAATATTGCTCCGCCACCTGGATGCGCGCCCCTTGTTCCGCCAAAGACCACATCTGCCGCATTTCCTCGACCGTGACCGCCGGCGGCGTCTCGGAGAGCACAGGCGCATCCATCTCCGCCAACTGCCGCACGATCCCCGCGTTGGCGGGCCACGAGACGCTGGTCACCACGAATTCAGGCGCCTGCGCCTTGACCATCTCGAAGATCGAACCATAGACCGGCACGCCGTATTCGGTCGCCCACCGCGCGGCATGTTCCGGCGTGCGCGCCGCGATCCCCGCCGCCTCTAGTTTGCCCTGGCTGGCGGCGGCCGCGCGCAAGAAGAAGCGCACGCGCCACCCGCTGCCGACAATGCCAAAACGTGTCATTCCACACCTTCCTTGAGCGTAATCGCTAGGCCGATTCAGTTTTTGGGGGCAAGTTGCGCCCGTTGCGTCCGCCCCCCTGCCCGCTATAGGGCAATCCGGGCTGCCAATCGACCTTCTGCGGCGCGACGAACTCCCCAAGCGGCAAGGTCACGGGGACGCCGCCATTACGGCAGGAGAGATAGGCGGCTTCGCACATCTCCAGGGCCATCAGCGATCCTTCGGCCACGGCATAGTCCGGCTCGCCCCGATCCATCTGCGCCGCCATCGCATCCAGGTGGCGCTGATGCCCCGTGACGGCCCCTCGTTCCACCTCAAACGTCTTGCCCTGGGGGTAATCAGCGTTGAGCAGGCGGTAGCGCGACTCCCAGCCGTAGAAGTCCAGCGTCCCCCCTGTTCCGATCAAGCGGAAGAGGGTGTCTTTGCCGGGCTCGCTGCTCTGCACATAGTCGCCCGTCTGCATCACCACGCGCACGCCGCTCTTGGTCTGCGCGTAGGTTACCGCCAACGTCTCGACCTGCATCCCATCGCGATAGGTTCGCGTGCCGGCGTCGCAGGCGGCCATTACATAGGCGACCGGCTCCTGGCGCGTTAGGGTCACGAAGAAGTCGAGCCAATGGATGCCCGCATTGATGATGTCCCAACCGCTGCACTGGATCTCTACCAGCTTGAGATCGCCGATGGCGCCCGCATGAACCAGATCCAATATCTGCCGGCTGTGGTCCGCCACCAACAGGCCGTGCGGCACGGCCATGGGCAAGCCCTTCGCCCGCACCATCTCCAATACCTGACGCCCCTGCGCCGCCGTATCGGCCAGCGGCTTCTCCACCAGGATTCCCTTCAGGGGCAATTCCAACGCAGCGCGTGTGACCTCTAGGTGGGAAGGCGGCCAAGTGGATACGCAGACGACGTCGGTGGGCGATTCGCGCAACATCTCCTGATGGGAGCGATAGGTGCGAATGCCGGGATACCGCTCGCGCGCCGCTTGCAGGGCGTCGGGGCTGATGTCCGCCACCGCCGCCAATTCAAACCGCTCTGAGCCGGCCAAAGCCGCCATGCTCAGATTGCCGCCGGAACCGGCGCCCACGACCGACGCCGTATAGACCTGTTTCATGCCTGCGATCCTTTCGGTGTGTTGATCATCAATGCTGATTCGCCCGCGCGGCCCTAGCGGCGCCTCAACATGATTTGTGTAATTGTCATTCTGAGCCGAAGGCGAAGAATCCCTGTGTGGCGGATGAACAGATTCTTCCTCCCTCCGGTCGTCAGAATGACGGCAACGTAGCTGCTAGAGCACTAAGGCCCGGCGCGTTCCTGCGCTTACTTGATGCCGCTGAACTGGATCGAGTCGATGGCCTTGCGCCCGGCAAGGAAGTAGAGCAGCAAGGTCGGAACCATGCTCACCACCGCGCCGGCCATCAACCCGGCAAAATCGGGCGCGCCCTGCGGCGTCTGCGTACGGAAAATGCCCAGCGCCACGGTCAGCACGCGCACGCTTTCGTCTTTGCCAATCAACAGCGGCCACAAGTAGTCGTTCCAATGGGACAGGAAGGCCAGAATGGCCAGCGTCGTGATGGGCGGCATGCTCATCGGCACGACGATCTTGATGAAAATGCCAAACAGACTGGCGCCGTCGAGCTTGGCCGATTCCTCAATCTCACGGTTGATGCCCAAGAAAAACTGCCGGAAGAAAAAGACCGAGAACGGCGTCATCAGAAACGCCGGCGCGATGATGCCCTGGAAGGTGTTGAGCCAGCCCAGCGTGCGAATCAGCACGAAGTTGGGGATCAACATCACCACAGCCGGGATCATTAGAGCCGCGATGTAGAGCGTGAAGATCTTGTCCCGCAGCGGAAAGTTGAGGCGGGCGAAGGCGTACGCAGCCAAGGCGCTGAACGAGATCTGGCCGATGACCAGCGACGTGGTCACGATCAGCGAATTGCGCAGGTAGAGCAGGAAGTTGATCGTCTGGCCGGAGCCGCCTGCCGCCACAGCCTCGCTCGTGCTCATCATGCCCAGCACGCGCGCATAGTTGTTCAAGGTGAAACGGGTCGGAAGCAGCGACGTCGTATCGACAAACAACTGCCTGGGATTGGATAGACTGGTGCGAGTCAGATACTCCCCGCTGAAGCGAGGGAGCTTGTTCCTGGCGACGACGTGTAGAA
>CAZYSJ010000202.1:0-5285 GCA_964649875.1 uncultured Caldilineaceae bacterium | reverse complement strand
ACTGAAGGCGTCGATTGTCCAATTAGCCCCAGTAGCCCAGGCCGGTTTCGGCGTCGTGGTACTTGCTGCTGAAGCGGAACGGCTGCTCGTACGTGCCGGCCACGCCGGTTTGGTGGCCGTACGGGTCGTACTCGTATTTCGCCACCATGGCCGCTCCCGCCGTCTGTGCCGCGAGGTCGAGCACCTGCCCCACGCTGCCCAGGGCGTCGTGGAAGTAGACGTAATCCTGGCTCGCCCCGGCGTCCTGAACCGCCAGCAACCCGCCGATCATTCAAAAAGCGGAAGCACGCCGACGCAGTATACCTCAACACTGTCGGTACCCGCCAGCGACCAGAACGCCAGCGTCAACGGTTTGTGGCGATCGCGGGCGCGAGGATACAGGTAGATCAGGCAGGACGTCCCCTTATGACAGGGATCCGGCGCAGTATCAGCCCAAGCTTCATCAAGTTGCCTGCAGAGCTCCTCCCACGCCTCCATCGGGATGGGCTCAGGCAGATGCTCTGGCTCAGGTGGCGGTGTCAGGCGGGCCCCCCGGGGCGCAACGAAGCAGTAATAGGGAGCCTTGCCAGTGTCACGGACATGACATGCGAAGTCCCGTGGCAGACGGAATGTGCGGTCAGCCTGAGCCATTATCTCGCGCTCATTCAACTCACAGAGCTCCGTAGCTACTGCGAGAATGGCACCTGTTTCCAGTGCCGCGCGGCTGAGGTCCGCCTGCCACTCCCGACCGGTCGACGGCCCATTGCGCAGAGGCCCCGGGTAGCCGGCCGTGCTGCGGTACCGTATTGCACCGCAATCGTCAGAGGCCCGCCGCCCGCCCGCACAGCCCGTTACGATGAGCGCGACGCCGGCGACAAGGAAGATTTGTTTGCTCATGCGCAAGGCCTTGTGTGAGCACGACCAGCGCCCACGAGTGTGCTTCGTCCAGAAGAACCGCGTCCTCGGCAGAATCTGTGGGTCCAAACCGGGGGGAATCGGCTCCACAGGTCTCCCCAGGCCGCTTCCCGGGATTCTCCGCTCGCTGGGCTCTGGAATTGCAACGGCGCCAAACTGGCGCCCAGAGTAAGGATTTCTGGCACTGCGTGGGTGCGGAGCCGAAATCCTGCTTCTACCATGCCGAAACGCCTCCTGCGGCGCTGCAGAAGACCGGGACCCACCCGGGAATTCTCGCGATGAGGCGACAAGTGTAGTCGGGGCTGTATTCATCAATGGTCTCCCTATACGAGCGCGTACCATGCATGATTGAAGGCGCAGCAGGCAAGAACTGGCTTAGTAGACGGCCAGCCGCCCAGGATGCAGCAATGACCACGATCATCGAGTGGCCGTCTCCCCAGGATCAGGACACTTGCATTCGCCTGTAGTCTCCCTCTGCATCCCAGTTACTCTGACACGTATTGTAATCCGGCATCCAAGCTGAACGTCTTCAACCAGTACCGGTACGTCGTCTATCGGAATGGTCATGACGCGAGAGCCCTCGCATCGGCAACCTACGCAGCAGCTGTCTCTTTTTTGGATGCCCTCTTCCTTCTTAATCGAATCGCGGATTCGATCATAACTAATGAAGTAACAGCCTACTCCCCCCGTTCTCTTGATTTCGACGACCTCTATTATGAATATCCACCTAACGGTTTCCGTGCACGCCTGTCCCGCGCACTGCCCCACTACCTCAGGCTCCGCGGAACCGCCACACTCGGGTGTCTCGTCGCCGCTCAACCCCAGCGCATCAAACCTGCCCGCCGGTTCATTCCCGCAGTACGTATACAGATTCAGCCCGCCCAGCTCGCCCAGCGGATCCCGGTTGATCCAGCGGCCGAGCACCGGGTTGTAGTAGCGGTAGCCCCAGTAGCCCAGCCCGGTCTCGGCGTCGTGGTACTTGCCGCTGAAGCGGAACGGCTGGTCGTACGTGCCGGCCACGCCGGTTTGGTGGCCGTACGGGTCGTACTCGTATTTCGCCACCATGGCCGCTCCCGCCGTCGGCGCCGCGAGGTCGAGCACCTGCCCCACGCTGCCCAGGGCGTCGTGGAAGTAGACGTAATCCTGGCTCGCCCCGGCGTCCTGAACCGCCAGCAACCCGCCAATCCCGCCAGCCGCCGCCAGCGAGTTCATCCTACCCGCCAAACCGGCCACATCCAAGCCCCAGGTGTATCTACGCAGAACGGCGTCGGCGGATGCACCGTCCAGCTCGAGCAGCAGCAGCCAGCCGTCGTCCGGGCCGTCGCCGGCACCGCCCCAGATGAACTTGAGGTGCTCGGTGAGGCTCCAGCCGGCGTTGTACGTCCAGACTTTCTTCTCGATTCGCCGGCCGCGGTAGTCGTACTGGAACTCGACCTTGAGGTTGTTGGTCTGCGGCGTTCCGCCAGGCTCGACCCGGATGAGGCGGTTTTCGGCGTCCCAGGTGTACTGGCGGTAGACGGCGGCGTTTCCGCCGGTAAGGAAGGCGGAGAAGGCAGCGACGTCCTTTCCATCGACGTAGCCATCGCCATTGGCGTCGCCGTTGAGGATGTCGCAGCCCGGGTACGTCTGCGCGTAGGTCTCGGGATCGTTCACGGCGAGGTTGAAGGCTGAGATGTCGAAGCTGTTAACCAGCCCGTCGCAGTTCATGTCGGCGGCGGCGAGCAGTGCGAGGGTGACGGCGTGGGGGCCGAGTTGGTAGAGCTTGCGGGCGGTGGCCGCATCGCACTGACCGCGTTGCAGCGCGTCGATCAGTGTCGGGAGGGCCGCGGACGGCGTGGCCGGGTTGCGCATGGCCATGATATACGACCGTGCGCGCTCCCGGCGCAAGGGCTAATTCACAGAAAAATCAGAAAATCTTGCAGACGGGTGAAGTGTTACTCTTGATCGATGAACATGCGCATAGATACAATATCCGCTACTTCGACGGCCCCTGGAACCTGATCATGTCGTGGGGCAGTGAAACAAATCGATCCGGACATAAACCTGCGGTTACTTTCTGCGCGCGTGGTACGCCTCATGTCCTCGCCCCGCTTGCACCCAGCATCCTGTGCCCGCCGCTTCGTACTGCCCTCGGCCCGTCCTTGTCCGACCCTCGCGACTTTGGATATCATCTCCTGAGCCAGTCTTATTCATCGCGCCATCGGCTCAGGTCTGGATGCACCCTTGGTTTCGTGGAATTGGCCGCTCGGCTCGTCAGGAGTTCTATTCGCCCTGCGGGTGAAGTAACGACGCGCCGCGCGCTGGGCGTAAGTGTATGCGGCTCAAATGCTTACGGACAATTAGCTCTCCGGAGTTATGAATAAGGTGGACTGAGAGGTGCGACATGTTGGCTCACTGGCTGAAACCAGCGTTCCTCGCGATCGCCATCAGCGTGCCCGCGATGGCCGATGTTGAGTTTCGCCGCGTGGTGGCCACCGGCGACCAGATCCCGGGTTTGACCTCGCCGGTCGCGAGCTTTGGCCACTGGGTCTCCATGAACGATCCGGCTCAGGTAGCATTCCAGGCCGTGCTTACGGACGGCCGTCACGCCATCGTGCGGGCCACGCCGAACGCTGACGGCAGCTACGATCTGGGCGATTCCGCGTTGTGGCATGTCGTCGCCGTTGAGAGCGGCACAACACGACAGCTCAGCGACTACGCCGCGATCAATAACGACGGTCAAGTGTCCTACCGCCTGAAGGTGACGAGCCCCAGCTTTCTCTTCGTCATCAAGCGCGACTCGACCAGCATCCTTACGACAGGCGAGCCATCCCACGCCATCAGTCTTCTCAGCCCAACCGACGTAACGACGGGCGAGGATGGCATGGTATCCCTCTACGCCGTCGTTGAAGAGGGCATTACGCCGCGTCATCAGATTAGAAAAGGTAATGGCGTTACGGGCATGATGGTACATAATACCGTGCTGATTGCGAAGCAGCCAGATTTCGGGAGCTTCCAGCAATACACAAGTGTCAACGAGCTGGGCGACGTCGCCTTTTGGGCATCGCATTCCACGATGGGAAGCGGCTTATTTGTCAGTTCCGGTGGATCCGATCCAACGTATGATATCGTCGCAACAAGTCCTACCTTCTCCGCTGTCGGATATCGCTCCTCGCTCAACAACGGTGGCCACATCGCGTTTTACGCTGTTCGTGCCGGCTATGAAGGCATTTACCTATAGGACGATCAATCCGGCGCCGAACTGCGAATCCCACTGGATCCGCCCGTCCTTACGCTTGACCCAGACAGCCGTGTCCTCCTCAACGACCACTGCGATCTCGCGTTCATGGGTACAACGGGTGCCGGCAATCGCGCCCTGTTCCGAGAATGCGGCTCCGGACCTAGCGTCGTTGCGCAGCACGGCGACGAACTCAATGGCACCGCCTCTATCGACGCCATCGAACTCTGGGATGGACTGAACCTAGACGCCCATGTCGCATTCTGGGCGCGGCAGTCCGACGCGTCGGAGGCAATTTGGGTCGCGACCGGCTGTGCCCTACATGCCACTTGCCCCATGGTGCCTGGAGGGCGAGTGGTGTTTTCCGATACGTTTAGAACTCCTGTTGCGGACGCATGGGTAGAGGCCTACAGAATTGTACCGCCGGATGATACCCTTGAGCCGCTGCCCGGAGGCCGTGTGACTGACGCGCTGGGCGGCTATGCAATGCCGGACGAGTTTAATGACCCGCAGTACCTGTCGGACAGGCTGGGTATTCGTGCCGTGGTCAATTACACGGATCCGGTAACGGGCTTCTACAACTACATTGTCAATTACCCGAATAACGACCCCCTTCCGCCCGCCGGACAGATTACTGGAGGCGAAACAATTGTATTTCCGCTTCCAGTTGTGCTTCACGCTGGATGGACCGATGGTACAACGGGTTGGCGCGTATTCGATGAGTACCTTCGGGAGGACGCGGCGATCTCACCAACGAAGCGCCAGGGACCGTTTCAGCTTCCGGCGTTCATGACGTTCCTCATGCCTAGCCGGCAGGAAGATGGCGTTAGTTGGGGATATGATAATTCGCTTCCATTCAGTGCTCAGCAGCACAATCACAATATAATCCAGTTCGATGCATTCATACACAATCGCGTGCATGGCAGTCTTCAAGAAATAGTACCCGATGACGCGCAGCGCGACCGTTTGCCGGTCAACTTGTGTGCCCACAGCATGGGCGGCATTGTAACGCGTGGCTGGCTGCACAACTCTATGCATACCGGCCCGCCAGTGGCGCGTTACGTATCGTTTGATGGTGTACAGGGTGCAACAACGTTCGGCCCCCCTCCGTTCGCAGTAGTGTCAGCGGGCGGGCAAAGTGTACCGGCGATGGGCAGGTGAAGACCGGCCACTT
>CAZYSJ010000201.1:0-5321 GCA_964649875.1 uncultured Caldilineaceae bacterium | reverse complement strand
ACACCCTATCCTACACTCTTTCCCTACACGACGCTCTTCCGATCTGAAGGAGCTGGGCAAACCGGTAAAGTGGGTAGACGACCGGCGCGGGCTGATGACCTCCACCGTGCAGGGCCGCGACCAGAAGATGACGGCTACCATCGCCGGCACGCGCGACGGCAAGATCACGGCGCTGAAGTGTATAAGCTACGCCAACCTCGGCGCCTATCCGTCGACCATCGGCCCAGGCGTAGCGACGGCGATGGTCGGGCGCAACGTCACCGGCGTCTACGACATCGAGCACGCCTTCTGCGAAATCTACGCAGCCTTCACCAATCGCGTGCCGTTGGGCGCGCAGCGCGGTTCAGGGCGAGCCGAGGCTACCTTCATGCTGGAACGCATGATCGACCTCTATGCCGTCGAAATCGGTATGGACCCCGCCAAGGTGCGGCGCAAGAATATGGTGCGCCCCAAGCAGATGCCGTTCGACAATCGCATGGGCTGGGAATACGACTCCGGCGACTATCCGGCGGCGCTGGACCAAGCGCTGGACATGATCGACTACGCCGGCTTTGAGCGTCGCCGGCAAGAATCTGCCGCACGCGGCAAGCTGCGCGGCATCGGCATCGGCGCTTTCGTGGCGGTCAGCGGCGTCGGCCCCTCCTCGCGCATGGCGAAGGAGGGCATGCTCGGCGGCACATGGGAAAGCGCCAACATCCGCGTCCAGCCTACCGGCGAAGTCGAGGTCTCCATCGGCTCGACGCCGCACGGCCAATCGCATGAGACTACCTTCGCCCAGGTCGTTGCGGAGGAATTGGGCGCCGACATGAAGATGATCCGCGTCATGCACTCGGACACCAAACAGGTCCCGTTCGGCCAGGGCAGCTACGGCAGCCGCTCCTTCAGCGTCGGCGGCGCAGCCGTCCAACTGGCCGCACAGAGCGTGCGCGACAAGTGCATTCAATATGCGGCGCACAAATTCCAGGTGAAGGAAAAAGAGATCGCCTACGCACAGGGCAAGGCCTTCGTGCGCGATGACCCGGACAAAGCGCTTACCCTGCAGGAGATCGCCCTAGCGCTCTACTATTCCTGGGACATCCCGCCGCAGATGGAGCCGAGCCTAGAGGCCACCGCCTTCCTAGACCCGCCCGGCTTCAACTTCCCCTACGGCTGCAACGTGTCCGAAGTCGAAGTTGACCCGGATACGGGCAAGGTAAACGTACTGCGTTACGTGTTGGTGACCGACGTCGGCGTCATCGGCAATTCGATGGTGCTCGAAGGCCAGCTTCAAGGCGCGGTCGCCTTCGGCATCGGCGAAGCGCTGCTTGAGGAATCTCGCTACGATGAAGACGGTCGCCCGCTGACGACCAGCTTCACAGACTATGCGATTCCCCGCGCGCCCCTCGTGCCCAATATCGAGTTGGCCTACCTGGTCAACCCGACGCCGCACACCAAGCTAGGCGCAAAGGGCGCGGGCGAGGTCGGCACGGTCGGCGCTCCGGCCGCGATCGGCAACGCCGTTTGCCATGCGCTGGCCGGCCTGGGCGTGGAACACCTGGACATGCCGTACACCCCGGAGAGGATATGGCAGACAGTACGTGAGGCCGGAATGTATGAGGCTCAGCAGGAGTAAGCCATGAACTCAGCCAATTTTGAGTACGCAGCGCCGCGGCAGTTGGACGAGGCAATCGCGTTGATCAGCGGCACGCCGGGCGCTCTGCCGCTGGCGGGAGGCCATAGCCTGCTCCTCGACTTGCGCACGCGCGCGGTCTCCGCTCCCCTTCTCGTCGACCTGCGCCGCATCAAGGATCTCGGCGGCATTCACACATATGACGGCGGCGTCCGCATCGGGGCCATGACGACCTGCCGTGAGTTGGCCGAAAACCGGCTGGTGAACGAGCGCTACAGCGCATTGGCCGAAGCCGCCGCGCAGAACGGCGACGCGCAAGTGCGCGCCCGCAGCACGCTGGCAGGCAACCTGGCGTACAACCACCCGGCAGGCGACCTTCAAGCCGCAGCGTTAGTCCTGCGCGCTGTGATCCACGTCGCCGGACCAAGCGGCAGACGCGCTATTCCTATCGACTCGTTCTTTCTCGGCACGCAGCGCACGGACCTAGCCGCGGGCGAAATCATCACACATATCGACTTCCCGGCCGCGCCGGGCGCAGGCAGCGCCTACGAGAAGTTCAAGAATCCGGCCAGCGGCTATGCAATCTGCGGTGTGGCCGCACGCGTCGGGCCGGAGGCCAAGGGCGGCGAGTGTTATGTGGCAGTCAGCGGCGCGCTGCCGTCGCCCGCCCGCCTTACAACGGTGGAAAGCGCGCTCGCCCAAAAATCGCTGACAGCGGCCAAGATCGCGAAGGCCGCCAAACTGGCGGAGACCGGCTACGCCTACCGATCCGACCTGCACGCCTCGGCGGAGTACAGGGCGCATCTGGCTGCGGTCCTGTGCGAACGCGCCGCGCTGCGCGCCGCAGAACGCGCCGATCTGTCCGGCTGAGCATTGTTATCGGCCACTGTCTGTCATTCTGAAGCGAGCGTTAGCGAGCTGAAGAATCTCACTGTTCGAGAAGTATGGATGTCTCGTTGCGAGATGCTTCGTTACACTCAGCATGACAGAGTCGTGCAGCATAAACGGGTAACCGACACGAGCCAACACACAAGGAGAGCAACCATGTCGCAAGATCCAATCGCTATCGGTCGCAGCTTTTTCGAGCAAGTTCTAGGGACCGGCGACTGGGCTGTCGCCGAGGAGATCGTCGCCCCCAACATCGTCATGCATCACCCCAGCAGCCCTGTTCCGGTGGAAGGTTACGAAGCCGTCAAAGGCATGTTGAGCGCGTTTCGCGCCGGCTTTCCCTCCATGAGCATGACCGTCGAAGACGCCTTCGGCTCCGGCGACAAGGCTGTCGTGCGCTGGCGCATGCAGGGCGTCCACTCCGGCGACCTGTTCGGCATTCCGCCAAGCGGCAAACAGGTCAACGTCAGCGGCATCAGCATCGTCAAGGTCAAAGACGGCAAGATCGTCGAAGACTGGGTCGCCGAGGACACGATGGGACTGATGCAACAGATCGGCGTCGTCCCAGCCTAAGAACGCAGCGCAGAGCGGCAAACAAGATACAGCGACGAGCCAAGCGAGCAGAGGGGATCGGAAAGAATGACAGCCGCAACATATGACTACATCGTGATCGGGGCGGGAGCGTCCGGCAGCGTCGTCGCGCATCGTCTGGCGACCGGTTCGGATGCCTCCGTCCTGCTCTTGGAAGCAGGGCCGCCGGACGACGACGAGGCGCTCCACGAGGCCGGCTCCTTTGTTTCGCTCTGGGGATCGGACCTGGACTGGAAGTTCCCTACGACCGAGCAGGTCGGCGCTGCCGGGCGCAGCATCGTCATCAACCAGGGGCGCGTGCTGGGCGGCAGCACCTCCATCAACGCCATGATGTATGTGCGCGGCCACCCGCGCAACTTCGACATGTGGAATGCGATGGGAGCGGACGGCTGGAGCTATGCCGACGTGCTGTCCTACTTCAAGAAGTCGGAGGACTACGAGGGCGGCCCCTCCCAATACCACGGCGCGGGCGGCCCGCTGACCGTGCGCGAATGTCCGGATGAGGTCATGCGTTCCGAGCAGTTCATGATGGCGGCCAAGGAAATCGGCTTCGACGGGCCGTATTGGGACACGAACGGCGAACGCCAAGAAAACGGCGCCGGTCTGCTCCATTTCCACATACGCAAAGACGGCCAGCGCGCCAGCGCCGCCACCGCGTTCATCCGTCCCATCATGGACCGCCCCAACTTTACGCTCACCACCGACGCCGAAGCCACGCGCATCCTCTTCGACGGCACGCGCGCGTCCGGCGTGGAATACGTCAAGGACGGGCAAACTCATACGGTCCAAGCGGACAAGGAGATCATCGTCAGCGGCGGCGCTTTCCTTTCGCCCAAGCTGCTCATGCTCTCCGGCATCGGCCCGGCGGAGACGCTGCGCCGTCACGACGTGCGCGTGGTGCAGGACCTACCCGGCGTTGGCCGAAACCTGCAAGATCACATGCAGCTTCCCGTCGTCTATCGCACCAAAGTCAATCTGCCCAACACAACGCTGCTCACAGGCAACGTGCTTTTCGTGCGCACTCGTCCCGGCAGCGACGCAGCCCCGACCGATCTGCAACTCAACTTCACGCCGAGCATTCCGGGCCCGCTGGCCCCAATACTGCCGGACTTCGGCGGGCCGGTCTGCATCTTCCTGCCGATCCTGGTGCAGCCGTTCAGCATCGGCGAAGTTACGCTGCGCTCGGCTAATCCGCTCGACCCGCCCGTGATCAACCCCAACTACTTGGCGCAGCCTGCCGACGTGCAGGTGTTCGTCCAGGCTATCGAGCTGATCCGGGAGCTTGCCGCAGCCAATTCCTTCGCGGAATTGAACGGCGGCGAGCTGGCGCCGGGCGACGCCGACCTCGAAGGCTTCATCCGTTCACAGTCTTCCACGCTGTGGCATCCGGCCGGCACCTGCAAGATCGGGCGCGATGCGCAGGCTGTGGTCGACCCGCAACTGCGCGTCTATGGCATCGAGGGGTTGCGCGTGGCCGACGCCTCGGTCATGCCCACTGTCACCAGCGGCAATACCGTTGCCGCCTGTTTCATGATCGGCGAGAAGGCCGCCGACATGATCCTTTCCGGAAACTGACCACATTAGGGAGTAAGCAATGAAAAACGTGCCCGACACGCCATTGGGCCGGATGTACCGAGAACACATCCAGTTGATCCTCGATAAGAATATCGACGCACTGCTGGATCAGTACGCCGACGACTGTCTGCTAATCAGCAGTTTCATGAAAAAGCCGCTCTACTACCGCGGCAAAGATGAGTTGCGCGAGCACATGCAGGGCATCCTGGGCATCGACGGCCTGGAAACCGAAGTCGTTTTCTGGGCCGAGACATCTGACCCGCAAACCCTGATGGTAACGGAGAAGATCGCCATGACCACCGCCGACGGCGTGGCGCACATGCGCTTCGCCGATAGCTGGGTGCTGCGCGACGGCAAGATCGCTATTCACTTCGCCGGCATGGTGCAGTATCCCGACGGCTCGCTCGCCTAGAACGCATCCGGCAAGGACTGAAAGATGAGACTTGAGGGCAAGAAAGTTGGCATCCTGATCGAGAGCGACTTCTACGAGAAGGAGATCTTCTACTACGAACATCGCTTCCCCGAAGAAGGCATCGAAGTTCATTGGCTGTCGCGTCTGTGGGGCCAGCCTTCGTTAACCTTCTACGGGCATGAGTACAAAGCCCCAATACGCATCAAGCTAAGCGAACTGCATAAGCAATTGAGCAATCGATGGTTT
>CAZYSJ010000200.1:0-5424 GCA_964649875.1 uncultured Caldilineaceae bacterium | reverse complement strand
GTCGGCAACATCTATGAGACGCTCGTCTCCTTCAACCCCGGCGACCCGACGCTGATCCCCGTGCTGGCCGAATCTTGGGAAGTGACCGAAGAAGGCGACAACTGGCTGCTTACCTTCAGCCTCGACCCGGACGCAACCTTCGCCAGCGGCAACCCGGTGACAGCCGAAGATGTGGTCTTCTCCTGGAACCGCGCCATCGACATCAACCTGTCGCCGGCCTTCCTGCTCACCGATGTCTGCGCCATGACCACGGATAGCACGACCGCCGTCGACGCCGCCACGGTGGAACTGCGCATCCCCAACACGGTCAGCCCGCAGGTCTGCCTGGCGGTGCTCACCTTCACCACCGCCGCCGTCGTAGAAAAAGCCGCTCTCGAACCCAACATGGGCGACGACATGGGCCAGTCCTGGCTGAACGACAACTCGGCGGGCAGCGGTCCTTATGTGCTTGACCGCTGGGAGCGCAGCGTCAGCGTAACGCTGAACGCCAATCCCAACCACTGGGCGGGCATCCAGCCCCCCATGAAGCGCGTCATCGTCCAGAACACGCCCGAGCTGGCTAACCTCCAGGCTTCCATCGAGACCGGCGACGCCGACATCGTCTTCGACCTCGGCGCCGAGCAGGCCGCCGCGCTGGAAGGCAACCCGGACGTCACCCTGGTCAAGGGCCTCTCGCTGATCCTGGCCTACATCGGCCTCAACGCCCTTGAACCGCCGCTCGACAACCCCGACGTGCGCGAAGCTATTCGCTACGCCGTCAACTACGACGACATCATCACCTTGCTGGGCGGCAACGCCGAGTTGGTACAGGAGATCATCCCCATCGGCTTCCTCGGCCACACCGGAACCACCCCCTTCACGCAGGACATCGACAAGGCCAAAGAACTGCTGGCCGCCGCCGGCGTAGCCGAAGGAACCGAGATCGACGCCATCGTGCCCACCGGCACCGGCCCCGGCGGCATCGAATGGGCGACGCTCGCCGCCAAGGTCCAATCCGACCTGGCCCAAGTCGGCCTTCAGATGAACATCCAGCAGCTGCAAACCTCCGAATTGCTCAACATCTACCGCGCCCAAGACGGTCAGATGGTCTTCATGAACTGGAGCCCGGACTTCCCCGACCCGGACGGCAACGCCACGCCCTTCGCTTCCTACGAAGCGCGCTCGCTGGCTTGGCGCAATGACTGGGACGATCCGAGAGCCATCGAACTGAGCAAGCAGGCTTCCGCGGAGTTAGACCCGGCCAAGCGCGTGGAGCTGTACGCGGAACTGGTCGACTACGTCCAGCATAACGGCCCGTACGTCATGCTCTACCAGCCGACGCGCGTCTACGCGCTGCGCAACAACGTCCAGGGCTTCATCTACGACCCGGCCGATTCGCCGGTCGTCAGCTTCTGGCTGATCGGCAAACAGTAAAGCAAGCAGTAAGCGACAAAGTCCTCGGCGCGGGCAGGCCGTCGCGGCCTGCCCACGCCCCGACATCAGGCCACGCGGCATAATGGCCGCGTAATAGGCGCCTTCAACTAACCGGCCAGTCCACAACCCGAAACGCCCCGCCGATGACTCGTTTCATTGTTCGCCGCCTGGGCGGCCTGATCTTCGTCCTGTTCGGCGTATCGATCCTCACCTTTTTCCTGGCGCAAGTGGTGCCGGTAGACCCGGCGGCGTCCGCCCTCGGCTCCAACGCGCGCGAAGAGCAAATCGAAGCCTACCGCCGGCAGATGGGCCTCGACCAGCCCGCCGTCGTCCAATACGCCGGCTACATGGGTCGGCTGGTGCGCGGCGACCTCGGCGTCTCGATACGCACGCGGCGCCCGGTACGCGACGACCTACGCGACTTCCTGCCCGCTACCATCGAACTCACTTTGGCGGCGATGCTCGTCACCGTCACCCTGGGCCTGCCGCTGGGCATCCTCGCCGCGCTGCGGCGCAACACCTGGCTGGACGGCGCAGCGCGGCTGTTCGCACTTGCCGGCGGCGCCATGCCCATCTTCTACATCGGCCTCGTTCTGCTTGGCATCTTCTACCGCCAGTTGCAGTGGCTGCCGGGGCCAGGAAGGCTGGATTCGACGCTACAACCGCCCGCCCACATCAGCGGCCTCTATATCCTCGATTCCTTGCTGACCGGCAACTGGAACGCCTTGCGCAACGCCGCAGCCCACCTCGTCCTGCCCGCCGTCACGCTCGGCGCCTACTCCACCGCCGTTCTGCTGCGCATGACGCGCTCCTCGACGCTGGAGATGCTCGGCCAGGACTACGTGCGCACCGCCCGCGCCAAGGGTCTGGCCGAATCGATGGTGATCGGGCTGCACGTCTTCAAGAACGCGCTGCCGCCTATCCTCACCATCGTCGGCATCCTTTTCGGCAGCCTGCTCAGCGGCGCGGTGCTCACCGAGACGATCTTCAACTGGCCGGGCATCGGGCGCTACGCCACGACTTCAGTCACCACGCTCGACTATCCCGCAGTCATGGGCGTGACCCTCGTCGCCGCGGTCATCTATCCCATCATGAACACCCTGGTCGACATCGGCTACTCCGTGATCGACCCGCGTGTGCGCGCAGAATGAGCCGAACTATGCAAGCCTCCGCCTCCGCCGAATCATTGACACCGCCCGTCAAATCGCCGCGTTCGCTCTTTCTCCGGCGTTTCGGCAAGGAAAAGATCGCCGTCTTTGGCCTGACGATCATTATCCTCTTCTCCCTGTTGGCGCTGCTGGCTCCGGTTCTGGCGCCCTACGATCCGCTCTACCAGAACATATCCGATAGCCTGTCGCCGCCGTCTGCCGCACATTGGCTCGGCGCCGACAAGTTGGGGCGCGACATCCTCAGCCGCCTGCTCTACGGCGCACGCATCTCGCTTGCGACCGGCTTGAGCGTGGTCGCGTTGGCAAGCGTCACCGGTACGCTGGTTGGCGCCTTCGCCGGCTACGCGGGCAAGTGGTGGGACGAAAGCCTGATGCGCATTACCGACATCTTCTTCGCCTTTCCCAGCCTGATCCTGGCGATGGCAATCGCTGGTGCGCTGGGGCCGAGCCTGCGCAACGCCCTGATCGCGGTGGCTGTGGTGACCTGGCCGATCTACGCGCGCCTGGCGCGCGGGCAGGTGTTGGTGCTGCGCCGCCGCGACTTCGTCGAAGCCGCCCACGCCGTCGGCGCAGGCCACGGCCTGATTCTGCGCCGCCACCTCTTCCCCAACATGCTCTCGCCGCTGCTCGTCCAGGCCAGCTTCGACATGGGCACGACCATCCTTTCCGTGGCGGGGCTGTCCTTCATCGGCTTTGGCGCGCAGCCGCCCACGCCGGAATGGGGCGTGATGATCAGCGAGGGCCGCAACTACATCACCACGCACTGGTGGCTCACCTTCTTCCCCGCCATGGCGACGCTCCTCTCGGTCGCCGGCTTCAACCTGGTGGGCGACGGCCTGCGCGACGTGCTCGACCCGCGCCTGCGCCGCTAGGGAGAATCGCCATCCACCCCGCCATCTTGTAGGCGCGGCATCCTTGCCGCTCATGTGGCAGGCGCGGCATCCTTGCCGCTCGTGCGCCGCTCCCAGCAGCGTGGATGCCGCCGCGCCAAACCGCCCGCCAATTCCCCGTCTCATCGCCTGCCGTGCTACAGTGTATCGGGGACGCGTGCATG
Organism: uncultured Caldilineaceae bacterium; assembly: GCA_964649875.1. GTDB lineage: Bacteria > Chloroflexota > Anaerolineae > Caldilineales > Caldilineaceae > JASGTU01. Next base: position 1,788 of record CAZYSJ010000200.1, on the reverse strand, counting down.
ACTGTTATGTTCTGCGCCCCCTGCACAATCGGCAATTAGCCGCCTGTGACGCCTTCTATCGCCACACCACCTAGATGGACCACGCCATGACCGCTTACGAACAGTTCTGCCGCCACGCCGCCGAGATCAATGACATCCTCTGCGCCATCAACGTCCTGCAATGGGATGCCCGCATCCAGATGCCGCCACAAGGCGCGCAGACGCGCGGCTACCAACTGGCTACGCTCACCCGTCTCGCCCAAGAGCGCTTCACCAGCGCCGAGAACGGCCGCCTGATCGAGGCCGCCGAGTCGGAACTGGACGGCGCCGACCCTGACTCCTACCCCGCACGCGCCGTCAAAGCCGCGCGCGAAGCCTACGACATCTTCCAGCGCATCCCCCAAGACCTGCTCGCCGATCGCGCCGCGCTCAGCGCCGAGGCGCAAAATGTCTGGGTCGAGGCGCGCAAGACCAACGATTACGCCCTCTTCGCGCCGTATCTCAAGCAGATGCTGGACTACGCTCAGCAAATGGCCGAGGCTATCGGCTACAGCGACCACCCCTACGACGCCCTGCTCCTGCAATATGAGCCGGGCATGACCGCACAGAGATTGCAGACGCTCTTCGCAGAGCTGCGCGCCGTGTCCCTGCCCCTGCTGGAGCGCATCGCCGCAGCCGGCCCGCAGGCGAAGCCCGCCTTCCTCGAACGCGAGTTCCCCATCGAGCAGCAGCGCGCCTTTGCCGTCGACGCGGCCGTCGCCTTCGGCTATGACCTCAATCGCGGGCGCGTCGACGTCGCGCCGCATCCCTTCGAGATTTCCTTCACGCGGCAGGACGTGCGCATCACCACGCGCTACCAACTGCGCTACCCCTTCGCCGCCATCTTCGGCCTGATGCACGAGACCGGCCACGGCCTTTACGAGTTGGGCGCCGACCCCCAACTCACGCGCAGCGCACTCACCAGCGACTACCTCGGCATGTACGCGGTCAACGGCGCCAGCTTCGGCATGCACGAAGCCCAGTCGCGCATGTGGGAAAACCTGGTCGGACGCAGCCTCGCCTTCTGGCAGGTCTACTACCCGCGGCTGCAGGAGTACTTCCCCGCCCAGTTGGCCGACGTCTCGCTTGACACGTTCTACCGCGCGGCCAACCGCGTGCAGCCCAGCCTGATCCGCGTCGAGGCCGACGAGGTGACCTACAACCTGCACATCATGCTGCGCACCGAGATCGAGATGGGCCTGCTCGATGGCACGTACACCGTCGACGACTTGCCCGCAGTGTGGAACGCCAAGATGGAGGAATACTTGGGGCTGACCCCGCCCGACGACGCCCAGGGCGTGCTGCAAGACGTGCACTGGGCGACCGGCTATTTCGGCTCCTTCCCCACCTACACGCTGGGCAACATCATGAGCGGGCAGTTGATGGCCGCCGCGCGCCGGCAGGTGAGCGGACTGGACGAAGCGCTGGCCCGCGGCGACTTCGCGCCGCTGCACAACTGGCTGATCGACAACATCTACCGCCACGCCCGCGCCTACACGCCGGACGAACTGCTCATCCGCGCCACCGGTGAAGCCCTGCACACCGGCCCCTACCTGGCCTACCTGACCGAAAAGTTCGACACGCTCTATTCAGGCTAGGCGCCCCAGCCGTTTTCGCGCCAAGCGGCGACATAACGCCACGCGTCGCGACTGCTGCCCGCAAACCAAGAGGCCCGCCCCTATGTAAGGGCGGGCCTCTTAACATTCGCTACTCGATCCTCAACTGAGATCGGAAGAGCACACGTCTTGAACTCCAGTCACCGCTCATTAT
>CAZYSJ010000199.1:0-5455 GCA_964649875.1 uncultured Caldilineaceae bacterium | reverse complement strand
TGATCTGCACGAAGTGTGCGGTGACGGACTTGTCGGCGGTCATGGTGACCTGGCAGGCGCCGCTTCCGGTGCAGTCGCCGCTCCAGTGGTCGAAGAGGTAGCCGGCTGCGGGCGCGGCCGTGACGTCAACCACGCTGCCCTCAGCGTAGGAATGGACGCCTGCGGCCGGGGTGGTCGTACCGCCGCCCGCCGGGTCGACCGCCACGGTCAGGTCGTGCATGATCTGCACATAGTTGACGCCGGCTGTGTGAGCGGCGGCAGGCATCTGGACCTGGTTGGTGGTCGCAGTGCTGGCATCGTCCAGCGTGCCGGTCCAACTGCCCACGGTCCAGCCTGCGCTTGGCGAAGCAGTCAGGGTCGGAATGTGGCCGGCCATATACTGCCCGGTAGGACAGCCGGCGGAGTTGGTCGGACTGGCGATCGGGTCGGCGCCCTGGCCGGTGTGGGTCAACGTCAGCGGGTAGCACGTCGGCGCGGCGCTCACAACCACCGAGCCGTCGTTGACGGTCAGGATTGGCAGCAGGTTCTGGAACGTTCCTGCCGCGGCCATAGCCGAAAAGGCAAGGTCAAGGTCGCTGGTCCCGGCTGCGGCTGCGTCGAAGGTAACGGTGAGGACGAGGACGTCGCCCGTGGCGCCGGCCGCGCTGGCGCCGTTGAAGATGAGTTGCCCGGTCGCCACATTGGCGGTATTGACTACGCCGCTGAAGCCGGCCGGCGGCCCTGCGTGGCTGCTATACGTCAGGACGGCGGGATCCCAGTCGAGGCTGGCCGTATAGCTCCCCAACGCATTGTCGGGGGCCAATGCCGCGGACATATCGATGTGGATCTCGACGTCGATCTGCTGGCCGACGCTTGGCGTCGCGTTCGAGGGGCTCGCCGTTGCCGTGACGGCGCCGCTAATAGACGGCACGGTCACTTGACCGTCTGTGACCGTAAGGATCGGTGTGAGATTATTGAAAGTCCCAGCTGCGGACATAGCCGTGAAGGCGAGGTCGAGATCGCTAGACCCGGCTGCGGCTGCGTCGAAGGTAACGGTGAGGACGAGGACGTCGCCCGTAGCGCCGGAGGCGTTGGCTCCGTTGAAGACGAGATGCCCGGTCGCAGCATTGGCGGTATTGACTACGCCGCTGAAGCCGGCCGGCGGCCCTGAATGGCTGTCATACGTCAGGACGGCGGGATTCCAGTCGAGGCTGGCCGTATAGCTCCCCAACGCGTTGTCGGGTGCGTTGACGGCGGACATATCGATGTGGATCTCGACGTCGATCTGCTGGCCGACGTTCGGCGTCGCATCGGAGGGAGCCGCTATTGCGGTGACGGTTCCGGTCTGCGCGTAAACCGACTCACTTACTAGCGCTACGCTGAATAACATTAGAAGGGCCACGATCGGCCACTGCCACCTGCGCAAGCTAGATAACGTTTTCATCAGTATCCCTCCTCGGGTAGGAATTCATAGCTAGGCGATACGCGTAAGTTGCACATCATAGGTTAGGGAGTGCATCCGGGGCAGGGCGTTACGCCGGATGGGCATCCGGGCTGCCCGACCGGATAGGATACGGGTAAGCTTGCGTCGAAGGTGAGGATGATCAGGGCGTCGGTGGAATTGACCAGCCCGTCGGCGTTGGCGTCGCCGCAGTCCATGGGGCAGTACGCCGACGTGTCCAAGCCCGCGTCGCAAGAAAGGATGATCAGGGCATCGGTGGAAGTCGCCAGCCCGTCGGCATTTACGTCCCCAAGGATGCCGGGGGGCGTCGCGCCGGCTTTGAAGGCGGCAATGGCTGCGGCCCAATCGCGGGACGTGGCAAGGCCGGTCTTGGCCGCTGTGTACGCGCCTGTCGATCCCACAATGCGCCAGCCGAGGCCAATGGTCACGTCCGTGTCGCCACCGCTGCTGGCGCCGTAGCTGGTTCCGCGGCGCAGCCCGTCGGTGAACGAGTTCAGCCAGGCGCCGGGGTTGTCCACGTTCGGGCCTTCCAGCCCAATCGCGCCGATCAACAGCACGTCGGCCTGCGTGGTGGCAGGCGTGGCGCCTGAGGTCGGCTCCGTGCCCGATCCGACATTGGTGTGCGTTTGATCTACTACGTCGCTGTTTGCCAGGCCGCGGAAGACGCTGACCACGGCAGCCCGGGCCGTGACCGAAGCGTGGTTGATGGTGATGACGCTTCCGCTTGGCAAGGCGGTCACGTTGTAGGCGGCGAAGATCATCGTCCGAACATTGCCTGTATTGGTAACATCCAAGACATTGGCATAGGCGTTGCCGCTGCCGTCGCTCACGCTGCTCACTGTGGCGGCGGGGTCGGCGGCAAACGCCACCAGGATGTCGTCGCCGGCCGCGACGGCGGCGTCGGTCGTGACAGCCAGGCTTGTGCCGGCCGTATTGCTATCCGCCGCGCCGATGCTGCCTACATAGGAGATGCCGGCGTCGGTTGTCTTGAACGTGGCGATCACGGCGGCCCAGTTGCGCGAGGTGATGCCGGTCTTGGCGGCGCTGTACGAGCCTGCGCTCGACACGATTTGCCAGGCCATGGAGACCGTGACGTTATCGGTCGCGGTGCCGCCGGTCGTGCCGGCGCGTGGGCCTGCGCTCCACCCGGATGCCCAGGTTCCGGCGGCGTCCTCATTCGGCCCGTCCGTGCCGACCGCGCCGATCAGCAGTTGATCCGCCGCCACGGTGGTCGCTGCGCCCGAAGACGGACTGGCGCTCGATCCGTCGGCGTTGCTGGTCTGTTCGAGCGCGCCGACCGGGGCCAGTCCGCGGAAGACGCTGACGGTTGCCGCCCGCGCGGCGACTGCGGTCGTGCTGTAGACAACCTGGTTGATGGTGATGCTGCCGCCGGCGGGCAGCGCTGCGACATTGTAGGCGGCGAAAACATACGTGCGCAGGTTGCCCATCGAGACGCCCATGCCCGCCTGCTGATACTTGTTGCCTGCGGAATCCGTGACGGTGATGTTGAGGTCCTGGCTTGGGTCTGTGGCGTAGGCGATGACGATGTCGTCGCCTGCCGCCACGGCAGCGGTGGTCGTCACGACGAGATCGGCTGTGGCTGAATTCTTGATCGTGGCCGTGCCGATATCGCCGACGTGGGCCAGGGCTGCGGCCTGCACCGGTACGGCTGTCGCCGGCCCGATCAGGCTTACTAGCATGGCCGCGGCTACCAAAAGGCGAAAAGCGAGTTTTGTGCGAAACATCTTGCCCTCCTGAACATGGATACTGGAATGTGCTTTATTCATTCGGTGACTAGTTCGACTAGGCGGGATTGCGTAGGCAAGCACGCAGCGCAACCGGCTAATCAAGGAGCGCACCCCGGGCAGGGCGTTACGCTCGCCGGGCAGCCGGCTGCTCCTACCGGGAACGGAACTGAAGCGCCTGAGTCGTAGGTGAGAATGATCAGGGCGTCGCTCGAGTTGATCGCCCCGTCTCCGTTTGCGTCGCCGCAATTCATAGGGCAGTAGGCCGCCGTATCCAGACCGGCGTCGCAGGACAGGATGATCAGCGCGTCGGTGGAGTCTGCTGCGTCATCGCCGTTGACGTCGCCCAGCGTACCGGCGCCGGTCTGCCCCTCGATGGTGTAGGAGTAGGTCACGGCTCCGCTCGAAGTGGCAACGTAATCTACAGTTGCTTGCGACGGCGTTACCGTCACCCGCAGGTGTCCGGGGCCGGGGAGCGCTTGGACGCAATACCCGACGCCGGTTTGGTAGATACCGAAGCCTTGTGAAAAACTGGCTGCGGGGAGACATTGATAGACGATGCCATCGCGCATTTCATAGGCGTATTGGTGGTCATGCCCGTGGAAGAAGGCGTCGACGCCGTTGTCTATGAAGATCTGACGGATAGGATCGTCGCCCCATCCTGGGCGTTGGGTTGACCATTCATAGGTTGTGCCGGCTTCGTTATATCCGCCCCATTCAACTAGATGCGCCGGGTCGGCTCCGCCACGGACATAGTCTTGTGAACCGCCGACCATGTGGTGCGACAAAACGAATTTGTACGTGGCGTCGCTGTTTTCGAGCGTCTGCTTCAGCCAGTTGAACTGCTGCAGCCCCAGGGTCCAATCCCAGCGGTCGCCCGATCCCGTATCAGTGCCCTCTCCGCCGCCCGTATTGCCGGTGTACGGCTTGACGGTCGTATACCAGAAGGGATCGATTACAACGAAGAGGACATCGCCCCATGTCCAGGCGAAGTAATCTTCGTGCAGTTGATCGCCGTCGAGATGGGAGTACGTGTCCGTATTGCCGGTGTAGAAGCCGTCCGGCACGGGGTTAGGGTAGAACTTCTTGCGCGCATTAGTGCTGAGGACGGGCTGGCTGGTGGCGGGATTGCCCGTGTCGTCGAGATGCCAGCCTTCTTCTTGCTCATGGTTTCCCGGCATGACGAATACCGATGCCGAATGACCGACGAGATCGAAGAACTGGCGCTGATAGAGGTAGGCCGTTTCCGCGCCGCTGAGCGTTGTCACGTTGTCCATGGCGAAGGTATCGCCCAGGTCGATGTGGAAGTCGGGGTGGTCAGCGGCGACGTTTGTCATGGTCTGCGTCCACGCGCCCGCGTCCCCCAACATGATGTTTACATGTGAGTCGGCGGTGATGGTGAACGTAAAGCCGGCGCCGGGCGCGCGCTGCGTCCAGAATGAGCGTTCCGTCCGCGCGACCCAAGAGCCGCCCGGCGTACGGTACTGCATGCGGTAGTAATACTTGGTGTTGCCCGAAAGGCCGGTGATGGTCGTCTTGTGCGCTTGTCCGCCTGTGGCGGTTGCGGTGGTCGTCTGCCCAGTGTATGCGCCGGGAGAGGTCCCATATTCGTAGTAGACTTCTATCGTCGCGTCGGGGACGATCGTGATCAGGATCGAGTTGGCGGTTGGCCGGCCCAGGAGCTCTTGCCCCGAAAAGGCGACTGTCTGCAAGAGCGGGGCGGCCTGAACGGGCGTCGCTGTGAGCGGCCCGACCAAACTCGTCAATAGTGCAGCCAACGTGAGGAGGCGTACTGCAAATTTGATGCGAGACATTTCCCCTCCTGAACTATGGAGCGACTTCAGTTCTGTTGACAGATAAGCCGACTAGGAAGGCCTGCCTACGTCTTTTAGGCAAGACAGGCCTTCCTGCTAAGGAATCTGTTTAGGGAGCGCTGCACCCTGGGCAAGGCGTCACGCTCGCCGGGCAGCCGGGCCCTCCCACCGGGTAGGTGACCGTCATGCCTGCATCGTAGGTGAGAATGATCAGGGCGTCGGTGGAGTTGATCGAGCCGTCTTCGTTTACGTCGCCGCAGTTCATCGGGCAGAAGGCGGAAGTATCGATGCCGGCGTCGCAGGACAGGACAATTGCCGCATCCGTCGAATTCACCGCGCCGTCCCGGTTGACATCGCCGAGGATGCGGGCGAAGTGGGCGGTGACGGACTTGTCGGCGGTCATGGTGACCTGGCAGGCGCCGCTACCGGTGCAGTCGCCGCTCCAGTGGTCGAAG
>CAZYSJ010000198.1:0-5460 GCA_964649875.1 uncultured Caldilineaceae bacterium | reverse complement strand
TGCGCCCCGGCAACCTGCGTGAGCAGCGCCGTCAGGTCGGCTAGCGCCTGTTCAATCTGCTCGCGGCCGCCGGGGTGCTGCGCCTCCACCGTGACCAGCGCGGTCGTCGTGTCCAGCCGCGACGCGCTTTCGTCGCTTTGCCGCCAGCACCAGCGCCTGGCGGTCACCAGCTTGGCTTCGTCCACGAAGATCACCTCGCCCAGCTCTGGGTGCACGGCCTCGCTGCTGTCCAACTCGGTGAAGCGCTCCGTCCCGTCTGCCAGGCAGACCGTGATGCGACCGGTCACATGCCGCACGTCGAAGATCGCCACGGGCAGCGCGTAGCGAATGCTTACGAGATTGCCGATATCCACCAGCGTGTTGATGCCGGGGATGTCGCCTTTCTTCTGCAAACGCCGCAGCAAAGCCTCCGCCGCGCTGCGATGCTTGGTCGGGTTGGCGCCAAAGCGACGAAACGCCTGTCGCCAAGCGGCCAGCGTCGGCAGTTCGCTCAACGATTCCGGCAGCTGCGCCCTGACCGCGGCCTGTTCCGCAGCATAGCGCGTGGCCAGTTCCGCGGGCGCGGGACCGTTCTGCAAGCCCGTCGCCCAGAGCACGCCTCCGCACACGTCCGGGTGTTGCTCCAGCAAGTCGGCGCGGTATTCAAACTTGATCATGAGCTTGGTCAACTCCGCTTTACATGGCAATTGGAGCGCTGAAGAAGAGGGGAATCCCTGATTTCATTGTACCCAGGCGCATGGCGGATCACAAACCAACCGCGACCGGCAAATCTCGCCCGCTCCAGAAGGTTAGGCAGACGGCAAGCATGGCAGCGGCGGCATCCCTGCCGCCGGGCGCATCTCACGAGGGGCAAGCACGAGGGGCAAGGATGTCCCCCAGCAGGATAGCATTGCTTTGCCGCTGCAAAACGGCTCTGCTATACTCGATCACAATAGAGAGCGGCTTGACCAGCGCAGACGTTACGCTCACGTCCTGTGACCGGTCGATTCAGAGAACGGACACGGCCCACAGGCCGGGATGCTCATGCGAATAGACTATCGGAGATTGCTCAGGTGCGCGACGCTCGGATCGGCTTTTCTATTGTTGGTCGTGCTGTCTGCCGCCTGCGGCAACGCCGCCAACTCGCCCGGTTCGCCCGGTTCGCCCGCTGCGTCTTTGGCTGTCATAGCGCCCTCGCACAGCGGCGAAGACCGCCCCGTTCCGCCCGGCGTCGCCTACCCGACGCCTGCGCCGGCGCCCATTCCCTCGCCGACGCCGGTCAGTCTAAACGGCCCTGTCACTGCAGCGCTCGCCGCCAACATGCCCGAAGCCTATGCCGCGCCGCTGCTGGTCGCCTTGGCGCAGATCGAGAGCCTGAACGCCGCTAATGGCGTCTATCCCGTACGCGTGCTCGATCAGCCCGCCAACGCCGACACCCTCATCCAGTTCGTCCCCTGGCAGTTCGCCCAGTTCCCGCTGGCGCAGCGCGTCTTTGCCGTCGTCGTTCCTTTCGCCTCCGTTTCCGATACCATCACGCTCGAAGACCTCACGCTGCGCTGGCAAGGCCGGCAAGAGGGTGACGTCCTCATTACCCACGCGGACACGGCCATGCTCTCCGCGGTGATGGGGCCGAACCGCGCCCGCCAAATCGCCCCCGGCAGCCTGCTCGACGAACTGGAAGCCGCGCCGGGCGCGGTCGCCATCGTACCCTTCGACGAACTCGACCCGCGCCTCAAGACGCTGACCGTAGACGGCGTCAACGTCCTCGACAACCGTTTCGACCCCGCCGCCTACCCCCTGGCGCTGGGCCTCGACATCTCCGGCGACGGCGCGCCGCTCCTGCTGGACGCGCTCCAAGGCATCGTCGAGCCGTGGACGAATCGCGATCCCGCCGCCCTAACCGCCCTGGTGATGACCGGCGTCACCGCCATCACGCGCGGCACGGCCGCAGCCATCGAGCGCAACGGCAGCAACACCTACCCGGCGGACGTAATCTCCGACACGCTCAGCGCAGCCGACATCACCCATGTCAGCAACGAGGTCCCTTTCCTCGACGACTGCGTGGTCAACAACACCGAAAACAACCTGACGCTGTGCAGCCACACCGATTACTGGGCGACGCTGGAGGCGATCGGCACGGATATTGTCGGCCTCAGCGGCAACCACGTCAACGACTTCGGCCGCGACGGCGCGCGGCGCTCGCTCCAGTTCTATCGCGACAACGACATTCCCATCTACGGCAGCGGCCTCAACATCGAGGAAGCCTGCCTCCCGCTGCTGTGGCAGCACAACGGCAACACCTTCGCCTTTGTCGCTGCGCTCGCCTTCGAGCCGTCCTGGGCCTGGGCGACCGAAGACGAGCCCGGCGCCTGTTACTATTACGACCAGCGAGAGTCCATCCTCGCCTTGATCGAGCAGTTGGCCGCCGAGACGGATATCGTTGCCGTCGAGCTTCAATTCGAAGAGTCCTACGACGCCCAGCCGCTTCCCCGGCAAGTGACCGAGTTCCGCGCTCTGCGCGCGGCCGGCGCCGACATCGTGACCGGCGTCCAGAGCCACGTGCCGCAGGCCATAGAGCCGTATGGCGTGCAAGAACCCGGCGGCGCGGGCATCATCGTCTATGGCCTGGGCAATCTCTTCTTCGACCAGATGTGGAGTTGGGCTACGCGCACCAACCTCATCGTGCGCCATACGATCTACGATGGACGCCTGCTGAACACAGAGGTCCTCACCACCGTGCTGGAAGACTTTGCCCAACCGCGCTGGGCCGTTGAAGACGAACGCAGCGAAATTCTGACGCGCATCTTCAACGCCGCGCCGCCTCGCCCGGCGCCCGCGGACGAATAAACAAGCGCAGAATCGTAAGGGAAAGGGGGAAGATAAGCCTTGGCGCAAACGGAGCAAAATCAGCCTAAGTTTGTCAACCAGATCGAAGAAGCCTTCGCCCGCATTCTCGACTATTACCATATTCGCTGGGAATACGAGCCGCGCACCTTTGACCTCGAATGGGACGAAACCGGCGCCGTCACCGTCGCCTTCACCCCCGATTTCTATTTGCCCGACGAAGAACTCTACGTCGAACTCACCACGCTGCGCCCCAAGTTGATGCGCCAGAAGAACGCCAAACTGCGCCGCATGGCCGAACTCTACCCCGACGTCAAGATCAAGCTGTTCAAGCGCCAAGACCTGCGCGATATGATGATCAAGTACGGCATGGACGAGGAGGCCGAACGGCTCTTGGGAACCGAGGCGATGACGCCGCTGCCGGCGGCTAACGGCCGCGCCGACTCGGCATGAAGGCCTATCCGCTTTCCGAATACGGCGAACTGGCGGCCGGCGTGCGCGAGGTGCTGTTCCCGGCGGACGAGATCGAAGCGCGCGTGACCGAACTTGGTCGCGCCATTTCGACCGATTACGCCGGTCGCACGCCGCTGCTCGTCGGCGTGCTCAAGGGCGTCTTGCTCTTCATGGCCGACCTGCTGCGCGCCATCTCCATCCCGGTCGAAGTGGACTTCATCGACATCGCCAGCTACACGCCCGAATCGCGCGACCGCGGCTTTGTGCGTTTCGTCAAAGACCTCGATCTCAGCGTCAGCGGCAGGCATCTCATTTTTGTCGAAGATGTGGTCGACACAGGGCTGACGCTCAACTACCTGCTGCGCAACATGCGGGCGCGCAACCCGGCCAGCCTGGAAGTCTGCGCGCTCTTTCTGCGCGAAAGACGCCGGCTGATCGACCTCCCCATCAAATACAAGGGATTTGACCTGCCGGACAAATTCGTGGTGGGTTACGGGCTGGATCACCGCGAGCAGTACCGGAACCTGCCCTGCATTGGGCTGCTGAAGGCGGAGGCGCTGACCGGGGATGGGGTCAATCGGACGGAATAAACAGGCATAAAAAAGAAGGGGCCCGAGTAACCATTCAGCACATCCTCGCTACTTCTTCGGCAATCTCTCCTCTGTTCGACACTGATGAAGAACAGATTCGATTTTTGCCTACTGCTTGCTTCTTTGGCTCCGCCCGCCAGATTTCGCTCTGCTCTTACTTCTTGCGAAGTATGCTTTGAGCGCCCGTTCGAGCTTCATCACCGCTGAAGCGTGGCCCGCTTCTGTGTAGACTTACGGGGTCTTATCCCCGTCGCCCAGTGACATCGGCGAACTTCACGAGGCTGCCAACTGATTTCTCAGGGCTCCCTTCCCCTCTTCAGAATTTCCTCTTGCGATTCCATCCCGTCGAGGTAAGGTACAGTCTATTACAATTTGGGCCGCTTGTCAAGCCCCAATTTCGTGCATTTTTAATGCGTTTCCAATCGCATTTGGCGCCAAAAAATTCAGACAATTTTGTCATCCCGCGTTTTTACATTCGGCGCGCAATATGCTATCTATTGCCATAGACGCTCGGCTCTGCCTAGAAGTCTAGGCGACATTCTGCCTTTGGCGGAATTGGGTCAGCCGAAATTACAGCCTTCCAACCATCCCCAGCGAGAGTACGCGCCTTCAAACGCCGCTATTTACGCTAGACTAGGAACATATCGCCCATGCGCGCCGTCCAGGTGATCTCCCCAGGCCAGGTTGTCTTCATCGAAACGCCCAAGCCCGAACTCAAGCCAGGCCATGCCCTTGTCCGCACGCGCCGCCTCTCTCTCTGCGGCAGCGACGTCCACATGATCCATCACTCACTGTTGCACAAGTATCCCTTCCCGCCCGGCACCACCGGACACGAAATGGTCGGCGTCGTCGAAGCCGTCGACCCGCCCGACGGCCCCATTCGGCCCGGCGACCTGGCGCTCACCCTGGTCATGGGCCACCGCTCGATGGCCGAGTACTACCTGGCGCCCCTGGAGCATGTCTTCCCGCTGCCGCCCGGCAAGCCTATCGAGCACTTCCTCCAGGCCCAGCAACTCGGCACCGTGATCTACGCCTCCAAACGCCTGCCCAACCTGCTCGACCGCACCGTCGCCGTGATCGGCCAGGGCTCCGCCGGCCTCTGGTTCAACCTGATCACGCGGCGCATGGGCGCCAAACAGGTGATCGGCGTCGACATGCAAGGCCACCGGCTCGCCCTCTCGACCTACTATGGCGCCACCCACACCGTCCACAACGCCGAAATCGACGCAGCCGAAGCCGTGGCCGAAATCACCGGCGGACGCATGGCCGACGTCGTCATCGAAGCCGCCGGCGAGGTCTCCTCCATCCGCCTCGCCGTAGAGCTGGCGCGCTCCTTCGGCTTTGTACTCTATTTCGGCGTACCGCGCACCGCAGGCTTGCCCGACATCCCCTTCCCCTTCGAGCCCTTCTTCCAGAAATGCCTGCAAGCCCAGGCCATCGTCAACGCTATGGAAGAGCCGAACCAGTCCTCCACCCGCCTCGCCCTCCAACTGATCGCCGACGGCATCGCCGACCCCGGCCCCATGCTCACCCATCACTTCCCGTTTGACCAAGTGCTGGACGCCTACGAGCTGCAACGCACGCCCGACGAAGG
>CAZYSJ010000197.1:0-5509 GCA_964649875.1 uncultured Caldilineaceae bacterium | reverse complement strand
GCGCCAGTTCTTCCGCCACGGCGCCGGTCCCGTCCGGCGAATTATCGTCCACCACCAGCAATTGCAGGCCGGGCAGGGGCAAATCCAACAACGCCTCAGCCATGGCGGGCAGGTTGTCCGCTTCGTTGTAGGTGGGGATGACCACCGTGAGGCGCACCTGCCGGAGGAAGTCGGTTGCGAACATCTGGAGCGAAGGCCAAGCTGCGGGATTCATGCCACGGGTCTTTGTACTCTCGTCACTCGAATTGCGCCGGGCTGCGGCCGGCCTGCATTCTGCATGATGCAGGCGCGCAGCCGTTCCCCGCTCAGATTGGGCATTGTATCACGGGCGCACGCGGGCGGGTAATCATCGGGCCGGGAATTGCTGTCTTGCCTTTGCATTTCGGGCTTGCTCTAAAAATTGCCTATTGACAGCGGGCTACACAAGTGCCATACTCTGTGCCGCTGCTCCCACATCCTCCCCATTCATCGCTGAATCGCCGCCCGCCCAAAAGGACTTTCGGCCGCGTCCCCCTGTTTGCCTTACACGAAGGGAGGAGGTGCAGATCATCCCATCATTCTATTCTACGCTTCGATAGGGCGTCACGGACGCCAAGACGGATGCGGCGCGACTGCGGCTCCCACACACTGCAGCCCTGCAACGTCTATCGGCCCGTTAGTCTTTTCACATGGAGGAGGAACCAAACTTATGCAGTGCCAATTTCGTTCCGCACGGGCGGCCATACGGCTGTACGCAGCCGTCCTGGCAATCGCCGTCTTGTTAGGGGCAGCCGCTCCTATCGCCCACGCTCAAGACGACATGCCGGATGCCAACAAGGCAGTCGTCACCCGCTACTTCGATGAACTTGCCCAGCAAAACCTGGACGTGCTCGATGAAGTCATCGCGCCCGGCTACATCGAGCGCGTCGGCTCCACAGAGACCGTCTACGACGATCTGGAGACGTTGAAAGCGTCGTGGACCGACATCTTTGCCATGATGGGCCCGTTCGATCTCCAAATCGAGGACATGATTGCAGAAGGCGATCGCGTCGTCACGCGCTACACGGTTTCGTTCATGGATGGCGATGTCGACGTTACCGGCATCCTCATCAGTCGCCTCGAAGACGGCAAGATAGTCGAAAGCTGGGAAAACATCGACGAGTTGACCTTGATGACGGCGATGGGCATGGTAGCGCCGGTCGACCCTACGCTTGAGGCGAATAAAGAAACGGTGCGCCGCCTGGTCGATGAGGTCTACAACCAGCAAAATCTCGACGTGGTGGAAGAGCTGTTTGCACCCAACGCCGTGGAACACCGCTTCGACGGCGATTACGTCGCCGAGGACTTCGCCGACCTGCAAGCTCAAATCGGCGAAGTTTTCGGCGGCATGCCCGATCTCCAACTCGAGATCGACGACCTGATCGCCGAGGGGGACCGGGTCATGGTGCGCTTTACGCAAAGCTCCGAAGCCGCGGGCGTAAACGTTAGCGGCGTCTATATCGTGCGCCTAGAGGACGGGCGTATTGTCGAAGGCTGGGACCACACCGACATGCTGACCTTGTTTGCACAGCTTGGCGTGGTCGAGTTGCCTCAAGAGCCGGAAATGGAGATCATCGCCGCCGGCTTCACCGGCCCGCAGGGCATCCTGGTCGATCCGGACGGCAACGTCTGGGTGATCGAGTCGGGCATGGGCGGCGAGGAGGCCGTCGAGTGGGTAAGCCCGGATTCGGGTCAGGTAGAGATGGCGATGATGGGCGATACGGCGCGCGTCGTGCGCATCTCCGTCGACGGCGAACAGACGGAGGTCGCAGCGTTGCCGTCCGTCTTCGTCGGCACGGAGGCCATCGGCGGCGCACGCCTGGCCCTGCTCGACGGCGAACTCTACGCCACCGTAGGCCAGTGGCTCGGCGACCTCGGCCCGGACCGCTTCGACCTGTCGGCGTCGGTCGCACACATCGCCGCCGATGGAACCGTGAGCGAGGCCGGCAATACGTGGGACATCGAAGGCGAACAGAACCCGGACGGGCATGTGGTCGACAGCCATCCTTATGGCTTGGCGGCAGGGCCGGACGGCAGGCTCTGGGTGGCGGACGCAGGGGCCAATACGCTGCTGTCCGTCGATGTGGAGACCGGCGAGGTCACGCTGGAAGCAGTCTTCGACGGCCTCCCCGGCCCGATGCCCAACCCGCTGCGCGGCAACGCGCTGGAGATGGACCCGGTGCCGACGGGCATCGTCTTTGACGACGAGGGCACAGCCTACGTGTCCCTGCTGCCCGGCTTCCCCTTCATCCCCGGCTCGACTAAGGTGGTGACGGTGGACGCAGACGGCAACGCGGCCGACTTCGCCACCGGCTTGACTATGCTCACCGACTTGCGCATGGGGCCGGACGGCAACCTCTACGCCGTGCAGATCGGCGTCTTCGGCGAGCAGGGGCCGATCCCCAACAGCGGCGCAATCATCCGCGTGCTGAAGGGCGACGCCTCTGAGGTGGTGGTAAGCGGACTGTCGTTCCCCACTTCCGTGGACTTCGACGCAGACGGCAACGCCTACGTCACGACCAACGGCGTAGGCGCGCCCGGCTCCGGCGAAGTGGTGATGGTGCACAGCCTCGTCGATCTGCCTGGCATGCCGGTAGCGGAAGCCATGCAGATGATGCAAATGATGGAAGAAGCCCCTGCACCCTAACCGGTTCGTAGGCGGGCAGCGCGGCAGCAGTTGAAATACGCAATCCGCATGTTATAGCAGCAAGGGCGGGACCAGGCGCGGCGTGATCCCGCCCTTGCGCGTGCCGCAGGCGCTCCCCTGCGTCTGCGGCGACGCAGCGCATTGCTTCTTCAGCTCAAAATTGCCTATTGACATGGCAGAACTTTTGTTCTATACTCGCCCCGGTTTGTCTGCCCATCCGGTTTCGTCGCCCCTGGCAGAAAGCCAATCGCTTCTACACAGTTTGACGGAACAGATTGACGGAATGAATCAGGAGGAGAAATGCAGACTCGACTGAACCCCTATCTCAGCTTTCGCGACAACGCCCGGCAGGCCCTGGAGTTCTACAAGAGCGTCTTCGGCGGCGACCTCTATCTCAGCACATTCAAAGAATTTCACGCCTCGCCGGACCCGAGCGAGGACGACAAGATCATGCACGGCTTCTTGGATGGAGCCAACGGCATGCAGTTGATGGCGTCCGATACGCCCAACAGCATGGAGTACAGCGTGGGGACGAACTTCAGCGTGTCGCTTAGCGGCGACAACGAAGCCGAGCTGCGCGGCTACTGGGAGAAGCTGTCGGACGGCGCTGCGATCGTCATGCCGCTGGAGAAGGCGCCGTGGGGCGATACGTTCGGCATGCTCAAGGATCAGTTCGGCGTGCATTGGATGGTGAACATCTCCGACCAGAAGGCGTAACGCCCCAGACGGCAACGGATCGAGGAACCGTTTCACCCAGAGGAAGCTCGCTTCAACGGCGGGCTTCTTCGTTTTTTGGGCAAGTCGAGCAGCCGCTTTCACCCAAAGCTCGGTCTTGGCAAATTGGCCGTGTGGCGGTATACTCTACATAACCTTAATCGGTCTGTCACAGCGGAGGAGACGCTGCCATGAAACGAATTTTGTTCAGCCTATTGCCCGCCTTTGTTCTGACGGCGGTTATGCTCGCGTCATTGGCCTGGGGGGGGACGCCCGTCGCCCACGCACAGGAGACGGAGCCGGCCGCGCTTCAGCTAGATGTCACCGTCGAGCTTGCCGGCGGCGAGGCGGTCACGCTGCCCCTGACGATCGGGGAAGAGGACTTAGCCGCCCTGATAGAACTGGCGCCGGCTGCGGCTGTGATGGAGGCCGTCACCCAGCTTGCCGGGCAAGAAGTGCAAACGATCACGGTCGCCGTGCCTGCCGTCTTCACGCCCACCGAGGCGCTGCTCCGCATCGTTTCCACGGTTGAAGTCGAGGCAGAGACCGAGCCGGAGCCGCCGGTGACGACCACGCTTACCGTTACCGTGCCGTCGCCCGGCATCGATCTGGTGCCTGTGGCCGCGTCCAACGCCAACCTGCGCAGCAGCCCCAGCACCGATGCCGCCATCGTCGGCCAAGCGACGGCCGGGCAGGCCCTGATGATCAAGGCGCGCAACGTGGACGGCTCTTGGTACCAATTGTCCGACGGTTCGTGGGTGGCCGCCTTCTTGGTGGAAAACGCGCCGCAAGGGCTGCCCGTCGCCCTCGACGACGAAACCATCCTCACGCAGACGATCCCCGCCACAGTGACAAGCCAGGCGCTGGTGCTGCGCGCCGGGCCGGATGTGGACGAGGACAGCTTGGGCAGCTATGCCGACGGCACAGTCGTAGCCGTGTTGGGCCAGGCGCCGGGCGGCGAGTGGTTCGAGGTGGCAACGCCGGACGGTCAGCGCGGCTGGATGGCTGCGGACTTTCTGGAGTTGAGCGCGCCGGCGGAGGAAGTGCCGGAGAGCGCTGAGCCCGCCCTTCCCGTCAGCGTTTCGGGCCGGGTGGTGGATGAGGCCGGCGAAGGCATCGGCGGCATCGTCGTGGCCGCCGGTTCGCCCGATGCAGACGAGGCGTTGCGCGTCGAGGCGACGACCGGCGACGACGGCGCCTTCGTCTTGGAGCTCGCACCCGGCAGCACAGGGACGTGGACGGTGGAGATCGCCGGCGTGGGCTGCGACAGCCGCATCGTCAACGATCGCTGCCAGCTCTTCGGTTACTTCGCGGCGACGCCCGCCGTCGAGGTTGACCTGCCCGCCGAAGAGCCGGTGACGCTGGCCTATGCCGAGGCGACTTCCTTCATCGCCGGCTCCGTGGTCGACGCCGAGGGCAACGCGCTGGAAGACGGCATTCGCGTCGTAGGCGAGCGCGCCGACGGGGCCCGCACCTCCGGCGAGACTTCCTCGACCGGCAAGTTCGTGTTGCCCGCCGCCGCCGGCGTATGGACGGTCTCTGTCGAGGGCGGGCCTGCGCTCGAGGTCGAGGTTCCGGAACGAAGCGCGCCGGAACCGGTTGAACTCACGCTGGAATAGTTGACCCCAGACGCCTTGCAGGGAGCGGCGGACGGGTGCATTTCGGGTTGTGGGCACGTAGCTGTCACCCTGAGCGCAGCGAAGGGTCTCGTCGACCAACAGATGCTTCACTACGTTCAGCATGACAATTTGCCACCACCGTGAAATGGTCCCGCAGCGAGTTTCCTGCAAGGCTGTTTTCCCGTACATCCCTGATAGTACCCGCCGCGTCGCCCACCCCACCAATCCCCACGGCGGCTTGATCTATTCCTAACCAAATAGGTTGCTCACAAGAGCATAGGGAGGGCTATGTTCAGCGCTTTGATCCATCGCCGGCTGGACAGCGGCGAATGGCGAAAGATCCCCTGGAACGACGCCGATTTCAGCCGCCGGATGCTGCGCGAACACCTGGCGCAGGATCACGATGCGGCAAGTCGCCCGTCATTCGTCATCGATCAGCATGTGGCCTGGATCCATCACACCGTACTGGGCGGACGCCAGTCGTCCATTCTTGACCTCGGCTGCGGGCCGG
>CAZYSJ010000196.1:0-5522 GCA_964649875.1 uncultured Caldilineaceae bacterium | reverse complement strand
AGATAATGAGCGGTGACTGGAGTTCAGACGTGTGCTCTTCCGATCTCTCAATGCGAAGCATCCTGGCCGCCGGCGCCAGAAAGGCTGCCCTATGCTCGACCGCTACCGCCAACGAATTGACGTCAACCCGCAGGTGATGGCCGGGAAACCCGTCATCAAAGGCACGCGTATCCCCATCGAACTGATCGTGCGCCTGGTCGCCCAGGGCATCCCCGAGCAAGACATCCTCCAAGACTATCCTCGCCTCCAGCGGGAGGACATCCAGGCCGCGCTCTGGTATGCCGTTGCCCTGCTCAGCCACGAAGAAGTCTATCCCCTCGCCACCGAAGCTTAGCCGTGATCCGCTTTCTGGTTGACGAATCCGCCGGCCAGGCCGTAGTGGAACAGCTTCGCGTGCTGGGCCACGATGTCGAGGCCGTGGGCGAGTTGATGCCGCAGGCGCTCGACGATCGCGTTCTCGAATACGCCTGGCAAGAGCGCCGCATCCTCGTCACCAACGACCGCGACTTCGGCGACAAGGTCTATCGCGACGGACGGCCCCACGCCGGCATCCTCCTGCTACGCCTGGCCGACGACCGCGCCGCGGCCAAGGTCCGTGTCATCACAGCGCTCCTCGCTGCACACAGCGACCAATTGGCGGGCCGCTTCGTGGTGGTCACGGAGCGCAGCATCCGTATCCGCCCCAGCCCTGAAGCGTGACTCTTAGCTGTCCCTGCTGTTGCTTTTCTTTGCGCTCTCTGTGCTCGCCCTGAGCCAAGCCGAAGGATCTCTGCGGTGTGCTGTATTCTGTCACCCCAGAATCACGTCGGCGTACTCCGCCGGTTTGTAGTCTTTGTGGCGCAGGCGCGCTACATCCGGCTGGGTGATGCCGTTCTTGAGCCGGTAAATCAGGCGCCCAAGTTGGGCGGCGCCGGTCCCCACTTCGCCGCGGCGCAGGTCCTCCTCCCAGGCGTCGAGGATGGCCGCAACTTCATGAACTGATAGACCCGCATCAATCGCCACCGTTTCGGGTTTGAGGCTAAGTGAGCGCAGCCGCGTGCGGATGCCGGGCGGGTGGTTGCGTCCGGCCTGTCTGCGGGCGCTTTTCTCAGATTGTGAAAATTCCGGCCCGCAACCCATACTCCCGCGCGCAACCCCCCGCAGTTGTGATACACTGTACGGCAGTGGGGCCACACAAAACCGCGCTTCCCGCCCAAATCCAACAGCCAAAGCTCGACACAACCGTTAACGTCAACACTGTTCCACCTAACAGGAGATACCCAGCCATGACACCCCGATGGCGCATCGCCGCACCTTTGGCCTTCGCCCTGGCCTTGAGCCTATCCATCCTGCCGGCCGCCTCGTCCGGCCCGGTCGCCGCGGCGGACCCGCCTGCCGCATCCGTTGACCAGGCCGCCGGCTATTCCATTTCCGGCCGCGTCACCAACGCCGGCGGCGCCGGCGTTGGTGGCGTGACGATCACGGCTACACGGGACGACGAGTCATATCCCGTTATCTTGCTTCCCGGCGTGATGGGCTCGCGTCTCGAGGCCAAGCCGGGCAGCAATTGCCAACATCGTCCGAGCGGTATCGTCTGGCTGAACTTCGAATATCTCAGCGATCCCATCATTCAGAGGGAGTCGCTATCTACGCTGTACCTAAACAGCCAGGGTACCGGTCCGGCAGATGCTTGCGACATAATCGAGCCTGCCGACCTCATCGACGATGCCGCGCCGATCAAATGGGCCAAAGATGTTTATAAGGGATTCGTCAAGACGCTTGGGGACGCTGGCTTCACCGTGTTTACCTTCCCCTACGACTGGCGACTAGGAATTGACGAGAACGCGGATAACCTGAACACCTTCATCGACACGAAGGTGGGCGCCGGCAACAAGGTGATCCTGGTCGGCCATAGCATGGGTGGACTGGTCGCGCGCGCCTATGTATCGGATAGCACTCGGGCCGCCAAGGTGGCAAAGGTAGTGACGGTCGGTACACCCTATCTGGGCGCGCCGAAAGCCGCCTATGTCATGCTGACCGGTGAAGCAGACCTGCTGCCTGGGTACTTGCGGCCGGTGTTTGAACCAGCCAAGACCTATGTGAAGCAGATCATCCGCAATTCCCAGGGAGCCATGGCGCTGCTGCCTTCGCCGCGGTTCTTCGACTACGGACCGTACTTCTTCCCGATGGGCATGACGCTGGACAGCTACAACGCGACATCAAACTACTTCGTCGGCCAGGATCAAAATGGCTTTGTGATCAATAAGGCGCGCGAATTCCACGACCGCGTGGACGATTTCCGCGCCAACTACGAATTAGGGGGCGAATACTACATCCTGGCTGCCCGCCATTTGCCCACGGCATCGGCCATTCGTGAGTCGTACTGCTTCCTGAATCGCTGCTTCAAGGTCGACGAATACCTGATGGGCGACGACACGGTGCCGGATGTCAGCAGCCGCCTCAGCGTCAATGGCGGCGCCTTGCGTGGGCCGGCCAAGGTCTGCACCTACGGGGCGGGCAGCGTCACGAAGGAACATTCCGAACTGCTGGCAGATCCCAACATCCGGCAGGACGTGTTGGCGATCCTTCACGGCGAACAGCCGCAGAACTGCCAGATAGAAGGCCTAAGCGCGCAGTCCGCTGCCGCTGTGTCTACCTTCCGAGAGATGGCGATCTGGGGCAATGTGGTCGTACGCGTCGAGAACGACGGCGGCGATTACGTCGGCCCCAATCCTGACGGCACATGGAGCCACATGTTGCCCGATGTCACCTACCACTTCGCGGAGGGCGGCGTCATCGTGACCATGCCCTCCAACGCGCCCTATCGCCTCGCCATCCAGCAGGGAGACGGTGCGCCAGTGACGATCACGGCAGCAGACTTCGCCGCGGCGGACGATGCGTCACCCTACACCCCCCAGGCCCAGGCCGTCTTCTCCGGCGTACCATCAACCGAGGGCGGCAAACTGACCGTCGAGAATGCCGGCCAGGCCCTGGCCAACCTGCGCACGGCTGTGGACGCCAATGGCGACGGAACTGCCGAAACTGTGCTGCCGCCCGACGCCGTGCTGGACGACCCGGCCAAGGTGCAGGACGTGACCATGCCGGCCACGACCATCACGCCGGCGGGCAAGAAGGACGCAGAGGGCAACTACACCGGCCCGGTGACCGTTACCCTGGCGGCGCAGGATGCCGGCTCCGGCGTGCTCAAGGTCTACTATTCGCTGGACGGCGGGCAGTCCTGGCAGGAGTACACAGCGCCGTTTGAGATTGCCGCCGGCGCAGCCACGGCCGTGCACGCCTTCGCCGTGGACAAGGCGGGCAACGAGGAGTACCCGGCGCAGGTGAAGCCGCTGGCCTTCGCCGGCCAGCAGCAGCTCTACCTGCCCGCCCTGCGCGCCGGCAGCGCGCCCAAGGCGCAGGCCGCGCAGACGGCGTGGCCTGCCCAACCGGAGCCGCAGGTCGACGCTGTGCAGGAGGCCGTGCAAGAGGTGCAATCTCTGGCAGCGGAGCCTGTGCAGGCGGCTGCGACGGTCTACACCGCCGTCACCGGCGCCGACGGGAACTACACGCTCTCCAACCTGCCCGCGGGCACGTACAGCGTGAGCGCGGCGCTTACCGGCTACAGCATCACGCCCATCAGCCGCACTGTCACCCTGCCGCCCGACGCCACGGGCGTCAACTTCACGGTGACACTACCGCCAGCCGAATGTGTGGAGGGCGATGACATTTCATCTGACCCATCGATTTCTGACGCCGGGCGCTATGTGGCGTTCGGATCCTATGCCCGCAACCTGGCTGCCGGTGACAGGAATTACTGGTCTGACATATTCGTGCATGACCGGCAGTCGGGTATGACGAGCCTTGTGTCTGTATCGAGCGCAGGTGTTCAAGGGGGAGAAGGTCACTCATATGAACCGTCCATATCTGCGGACGGGCGCTATGTAGCTTTCCATTCATATGCATCCAGACTAGTGGCCGGCGACACAAATGAAGAGTCTGATGTTTTCGTCCACGATAGACAAACAGAGGAAACGACGCGCGTGTCCGTCTCGAGTGACGGTGAGCAAGGAAATGGTTATTCCAGTTTCGCGTCGATCTCCGCAGACGGCCGTTATGTTGCTTTCCAGTCCGGTGCAAGCAACTTGGTGCCCAACGATACGAATGAAGCTTCCGATGTGTTCGTCCATGACCGGCAGACGGGCGAGACGACGCGTGTCTCGGTGTCGAGCGTCAGAGAAGAGGCAAACAGTCATTCAAGTACACCATCTATTTCGGCGGACGGACGCTATGTGGCTTTCGAATCTTCCGCAGGCAACCTTGTTCCGGGTGATTTTCCGCCGGGAGATAGTGGCATAGAGAATTTCTATGCATTAGACGTATTCATTCATGACCGACAGACCGGCCAGACAGATTGCGCATCTGTCAACATTGACGGTGGACCAAGCGGAGGCTTTTCGCCGTCCATATCCGCAGACGGGCGTTATGTTAGTTTCGAATCGGGCACTGACCTTGTGGCGAATGACAGGAATGGTTGTTACGACGTCTTTGTCCGCGATATGCAGACCGGAGACACATCGCTCGTTTCGATATCGACTACGGGCACCCAACTACGGGCATTGTCGGAATCCCCGTCTATCTCCGGGACCGGCCGCTATGTGGCTTTCGAGTCTGGCCGATACGCCAACAATTGTTCAGATGGGCTTGACGATATATTCGTCTATGATCGGCAGACCGGTGTGCGGACGCTTGTCTCCGCGTCGAGCGACGGTGAAAATGCGAACAGTGCTTCATATGGGCCATCGATCTCGGCGGACGGACGTTACGTTTCCTTTGCATCTAGTTCGAATAACCTGGTGGAGAACGACACCAATAATGAGTGGGACGTATTTGTCCATGACCGGCAGACGGGGGAGACGACCCGGGTGTCTGTGTCGTGCGCACCCGTGGAATAGGGGGCGCTTGGCGGTTGGATGAGACGAAAGATGGTCGCCTCCATTGTGCGTCCTCAACCCATAATCACATCGGCGTACTCCGCCGGCTTGTAGTCCTTCTCCGCAAAGCGGGATCGGGAGCCCTTTGGGCGCGGCGGAGTGATCCCGTTCTTCAGCCGGTAAATCAGCGCGCCCGTCCCCACCTCGCCCCGCCGCACGTCCTGCTCCCAGCCGTCCACAATCGCCGCCACCCCGTGCCCCTGCCCACCTCTGCGTGCGGCATCAGCGTCGCGTCAATCGCCACCGCCTCCGGCTTCAGTCCCAACGACCGCAGCCGTGTCCGGATGCCGGACGGATGGTTGGTGGTGGTAATCGTTTCCCCGCAACTAGGCGTTTTGCTAGTACCACCACCATCCTGCGTCGGAGGTCTTGTCTTGTCGCCTGACAACAGCCTACTCCTCAGGCATCGACAGCCAATCGCCGGTCAGCGGCCCGAACTGCCGGTGCGCCCGCCAGGTGTCGGCCTCGGTGACGGCCACGTAGCGGGCCAGCACCTGGGTGCTGCTGAGATCGGAAGAGCACACGTCTGAACTCCAGTCACCGCTCATTATC
>CAZYSJ010000195.1:0-5538 GCA_964649875.1 uncultured Caldilineaceae bacterium | reverse complement strand
CATACGAGATAATGTGCGGTGACTGGAGTTCAGACGTGTGCTCTTCCGATCTCGACCGCCCCGCCCACAACCGGCAGACCAATCGCCAGCCAAATCAATAAAGCAAGCATAAAAGATTATCTCCGCAGGGTGGACAGATCTTTTAGATCAAGCGTGCCCCACGTCTTTTGCACCTGCACGGCGAGCGCAAGCGCAATGACGGCGACAACTGTATCCACGACGATTACCGTAACAGCAAGACTTTGGCCAAGCCCGGGCTTGCCCGCGACGCTGCCGGCCAACGCCATGCCCAAGATTGCGGCTTTCGTCATTAATTGCAACAGGATGACGATTTTTATCAGGTTCCGGGTAACCATCAGGCCGACAAACCCGATGCCAAAGAGCAGGATGATCCCGGCAAATACGATCTGCACGGATTGTGCGGACAGTTCAGACATCATGCGGCAACCTCTTCCTCCGTTGTCGCGGCGTGTTCTGCTGTCGCACCTTCTCTGCCGGCCGGAGCGTCGACCACAAGATTTAAAATGCCCAGCACGCCGGCAAGAATGAGCGCGATCTGCACCCAAACATCGACCGCCCGCATCTCCCATAAAACGGTCTGCATTACGGCAGTCTCAGTTGTCTCCGCCGGCGGCGCAACAGGCCAAAGAAGCCATCCCAGCCAACCGGCCGCCACAATGCTTACGATCAAGGCCAATGGGCGGGGGATGAGCGACGGCAAATCGCGCGTCAGTTCCCCGGCAAGGCCAATTGCAAAGACAAAGATAACCGTAACCAGGCCAGCCCCCACGCTCAATTCAATGGCCGACACCAGCGGCGCGTTCATTGCATAGAGAATGACGGACACAAGCACGCTAACGCCGGCCAGCCACAACACAGCCACGATCAGGCGCCTCGCCCGCACCGCCTGTATGCCGCAAAGAACCATGCCTGCTACCAGTACCAGATACAGCCACATCGTTGTCTCTCCTCAGTGAAGTCGCTTGCGCTCGTCGCGCAATCGGCTTGGCGCCTGTCCGCGCGGCGCAATTGCCCTGCGCCGCGCATTCATTCCCAACGCTCATCATACCCGGCGCAAAGGCGTCTTTCGTTGTGGGCGCGCAAAGTTGCAAAATCGCCGTAGTCGACTAGGCGCCAGCATCGCCCCGATCGCCGCGCCATAGCGCATGCGCGCCTGCATGCGTGCAGGTGCATGCGCTGGATACAGCCGGTCCGCTACACTGGTTTACGTATGAAAGGGGGCGTTTTGCGCTTCTATGCCGGTGAAGAGACGATCGTTAGGCCGCGTGCGCAGCCAACAGTTTGATACAGACCGGCGTCGCTGTCTCGACGCGTACGCCGGTCGGACGAACAGCGCCGCTCTTTGCGTCGATACTGAACACGACGATGCTGTCGCTGTTTTGGTTTGCCGCAAGCAAATAGCGCCCCGCAGGGTCAACGGCAAAGCCGCGGGGATGACTCCCCTGGGTCGGAACGTGCTCGCGCAAAGACAGATGGCCGCTCTTCTCGTCAACGGCAAAAACGGCAATGCTGTCGTGGCCGCGGTTCGACCCATAGACAAAGCGGCCCGACGGGTGCACGTGAATATCGGCGCATGTGTTCTTGCCCCGAAAGTCGGCGGGCAGCGTCGACACCGTATGAAGTTCGGTCAAAGTGCCCTTATCCGCCCCGCGCCGATATGCGCTGATCGTGGAATCCAACTCGTTGATCACATATACGAAATCGGCGCGCGGGTGGAAGGCAAGGTGACGCGGCCCGGCTCCCGACTTCGTCCTTGCCCACGGTTGCTCGTTATTGGCAAGAAGCCGGCCATTCTCGCTATCATACCGGTAGATCATCACCTTATCGATCCCCAGATCGGGAACAAACGCGTATCGATTCTCGGGATCGAGATTGATCGAGTGAGGGTGCGGAGCATCCTGCCGCTGCGGATGTACGCTCGAACCCTGATGGTGTACAAGATCGCTCACGCTTCCCAACGAACCGTCGGATCGCACCGGCAATACCGCCGCGCTGCCGCCCCCATAATTCGACACCAACACATGACGGCCTCCCCTATCCGCCACAATGTAACTTGGCGATCCGCCCTGCGTGGACTGCTGGTTGAGCGGCTCAAAGCTGCCGGCTGCAGGGTCGATCCGGTAAGCCGATACGGCCCCCGCAGCTTTGCCCTGATAGTCGCTGATCTCGTTTATCGCATATAGGAACTGGCCTTGGGGATGAAGCGCCACATAAGAAGGGTTGTCCAGGCCGGGGATGTCGAACAACGGACGAAGCTCGCCCGAAGCCGGTTCAAAGCGCAGCACATGAATGCCCTTGCTCTTGCCGTCCACATGCGGCTCGCGGCGAGTATAGGCGCCGACAAACACCCAGAATGCGCCCGGATCGCTGTCAGTCATCATCGAGCGAACTCCTTCTCTTCCATCAGTAGATCCGGCCGTATTCCCATCCGGCTTCATACATGGCGACAACGTTCTCAGGCGGACTGACGGCTTGTATGTTATGGCAAGGCGCCAGTATGTAGCCTCCCCCCTGCCCCATCATCTCGATATTGTCGCGCACCTCCGCCCGCACCTCGTCGACCGTGCCGAATGGCAGCGTATACTGGTTGTCTACGCCCCCGTGCAAAACAACTTGATCGCCAAAGTCCTTCTTCAACCCCGCACGGTCCATGCCGGACGATCGCCACTGAATCGGATTCAGAACGTCGATCCCGATCTCGATCATATCGGGGATAATGCGGCGGATAGCGCCGTCGCTGTGGAAGAAGGCGTAGGCGCCGGCCTGGTGCGCAAGATCGATCATTCGTTTCATGCGCGGCAGGAAAAATTCGCGGATGATCGCCGGAGAGAACAATAGGCTTTCCTGCCCGCCGAAATCCTCCGCCACATACGAAAGGTCTACTTGGCCGGGGATCTGTTCGTAGATGCGAAGGGTGTTCTCGTAGCTGAGGTCGAATAACTTGTCCAGGCAGTAATGGACAATATCAGGATGTTCGACCAGATCGATATAGGCCTGTTCCCGTCCGCGTAACTCCGTGTAGATCAAGAAAGGCTCCGAGCCTCCTCCGCGAATCGGATAATTGCGCTTACGGCCGCGGATCTGGTTCGGAATGACGGAGTAATCGAACCAATCGACGCTGGGCCACGTATAGTTCGCCTCGATCTCGTCCACAGAGTGGAAGCTTTCGAGCGGCCCCCCGATGCATTCCGCATACTTGCCGCCGCCATAGTCAACATTCTTAAAGCGCCGCCCGAACATGTCTCTGTTGCGCGGGAGTTTTGGTCCGGCGTACTTTGGGCCGACCCCTACAACCGCGTCGATGCGGAGCCGCTCGATCAGGTCCCAGCGCGTGCGACACCCCAGGTAGGCCCGCACCTTGCGAGTCGCCTCCGGCGTTCCCCAATAGTCCATGGGCACGCGATCAGGAGTCTGGCCCGCCAGTACGGCGAGCCAGCGCTCCTTCGGCGTCATGCTGTCTCCAGCCATGCCGGATACTCCTACGCGACCAGCGACTTGGCGAGCGTCGCCGCCTGGCTGGCATCGGGAGCAAAACCGTCCGCGCCAATACGCTGCGCGAAAGCCTCGGTGACAGGAGCGCCGCCCACCAGCACCTTCACCTTTTGGCGTGCGCCGGCGTCATCCAGCTTCTTGATCACATCTGCCATATTCGGCATGGTGGTTGTCAGCAGTGCAGAGAGGGCAATAATGTCCACATCACCGGCTTTGGCCGCGTCCACGAACTGCTCCGGCGCCACGTTCACCCCCAGGTCCTTGACCTCGAAGCCCGCGCCTTCCATCATCATGCCAACCAGATTCTTGCCGATGTCGTGCATATCGCCCCGCACGGTGCCGATCACAACGCGGCCTAGCGGCTCCACTGCTTCCTCGACCAAGCGAGGGCGCAACAGCGTCAAGCCGCCCTTCATCGCCCGCGCGGCGACGAGCATCTCAGGCACGAAAAACTCCCCCTCCTCGAACTTAGCGCCGACCTCGCGCATCCCCTCGATCAACGCTTGATCCAGGATCGTCTTGGGGGCGATGCCGCCCGCCAACGCCGCCTTGACCTGTGACTCGACTTCACCCGCATTGCCCTGTATGACGGCTGTTCGGATGGCAGTCAGGATATCGTCCATCGCTTCATTCCTCCAGTTGATCTGATGTATCGAAACTCGAAATTATTCGATTGTATTCTGCGAGTTGCGTTGCCGGGATGTGGTGTGCGTGTTGGATTCGTGTTCGCGGGCATCTGCATAGTAACACCAGACGCGTTGCGGTACAAAGGGCGGGCGCAAGCGTTTGCCCCGCACGCCCACCCTTCCGAACGACAGCACGCCAATGCATCGCCGCTTTCGGCCGCCTGCCTTAGCAGCTCGTCAGGAAACGCGCCCCCTGCAGGATGCCTTCGCGTTCCGCGTCCGGTTCGCGATGGAAGTTGCGGTCCTCCAACTCAATCGACACGCAGCCGCTATAGTTGTTGGCTTCCAGCACGCGGAAGATTTCAACCCAGCGCGCCACGCCGTGCCCCGGAATAGTGTAACGCCACGTCATGCCGCTGTACGGCTCCGGCTTGGCAAACGTGGGCGGCTGCTCGCGTCCATACTCGTAATAGGCCTCGACCAGGTGCTGCGTGTCCTTGCCGTGGACATGATACACGCGGCCCACAAACTCCTCTAGGAAGCGCAGGTAGTCAATGTCCATCCGGATCAGATGCGACGGATCGTAGTTAATGCCCATCACCGGCGACGGTATCTCGCGGAAAAGCGCCCGATAGCCTTCGGGCGTGCAGCACAGCGCCCCCGGCCCCGGCCATCCCTCGATCACGAGCCGGGCATTGTGCTGCTCCAGAACGGGGGCCAGTTCGCCAAAGCTCTCGACCATGTAGCCGAAGTTCTCAGCGCGCGGCAGCGCGGGATCGTCCGGCAACATCACCAGAAAATGGTTGACGGCGCCGAACTTGGCGCACTGCTTTACATACTCCTTGTTGGCGGCTACGGCTTCGGCGCGCTTGCCTTTGTCCGCCGAGATCATCCCTTTGTTGTCCAGCAGATCCACCGAACCGATGCGCAAACCCGCATCCAATGCAATTTGTCCTACGTCGGGCGCATCTTTGCGCAGATCGATCACTTCAAGTTCGTGCGCCGTAGCCCATTTCACCAGTTCTCCGAGGTCGGTCTGCCATTCTCCCCCGCCCCGGCGAAAGCCTATCGGATACCCGCCAGTCCTTGTTCGCATTGTTACAACCTTCTTCTTTCCATTTGTGTGTGAGCGTTATTTAGTTGGACGTTGGCGCAACATGCCTTCCGCTGACGCCTTGTCTGACCTTATGCCGTCAATATCTGTCGTCAGTCTAGCAAGCAGCCGCACTAGTGCTCTGGTAACTATGTTTCTGTCATTCTGGCGACCTGAGGGAGGAAGAATCTGCTCGTCCGTCACACGGGGATTCTTCGCCTTCGGCTCAGAATGACAACTGCACTAATTAAGTTAACAGAGCACTAGTCCTGGGCAAGCTTCAGGATCTCGTCGACGGAAACCGGC
>CAZYSJ010000194.1:0-5566 GCA_964649875.1 uncultured Caldilineaceae bacterium | reverse complement strand
GGAGCTCTTTGCATCTTGCCTCTTCCTACCCCAACGACTTTTGAGAAGCCCTGAATGGAAGAATGAGAACGCACACGCCCGTCAGGGGTCAGGCGCCGCGCCGCGCCGGCCTCCCCGCTAGGGGGTCTGTGAGGGAGGCGGCGATGGCGCGTGGGACGGCTGCGCTCTCTGTTCAATGCGAGCGACCAAGCCGTCTGCACAGACGATAGTGAGGCCCGGCAGAGCTGAGGCGCCAGGAGCATCGAAGACTAGGTCGTATGGCTGGGGGAGGCCTGTCACGACCGGCGTCAGGGTTCCATCCGCTTCGACGCGCACGATGCGGCCGGCTGCGGGTTCGCTGGCGTAGAGGCCGGGCGGCAATACGCCGCCGGGACTGACGGCAATGCCGCCGAAGTTGTCGCCGCCTTCCGGCACGGCTACGGGGACGACGGCGTCGTCGGCAATGCGCATGATCGCCGGGTCGCCGCCGCGGGGCCAGTCTCCTGCCTGGTTGAGGGCATAGAGGATGCCGGATGCGGCGTCGTAGGCCAGGTCTGTGACGCCGATGAGCCGCGGGTCGGGTGCGATCGCCGGCTGTTCCTCGCCTCCTTCGGCGGGCACGAACCAAAGGTTGTCGTTTTCGAAATCGCTGAACCAGTAACCGTCTGGCGTCGCAATGAGGTCGGTGAGGCCGCCTTGTCCATGAGACAGGGGCCAGGGCGTGTGAGTTCCGTCCGGCGCCAGGGTGACGATGCCCGCCAGGGAGTTGCCGCCCTCAGCCCAGCCGTCCACCGCGATGGCAAAGTTTCCATCCGGCAGGGCGACTCCGGCCTTGTTGTTGACGCCGGCCAAGGCGTCTCCTTCAACGGCGATGCGGGTCATGCCGTCTGTATCCATACGCAGCAGAAGACGTTTCTCGCGGTGGGATGAGAAGATGTAGACTTCGCCATCCGGTCCGGCAAAGGCTTTGCCCAAGGGATAGGCCGCCTGTAGGAGCATGACCTCCGACTGGGGCGAATGCCCTTCCGCCAACTGAGGCACAGGCAGGTCCGCCGCCGGCGTCAGAAGATTGCAGCCGGGCGAGGTCCAGGGTTGTGCGAGGATGGCGGGGCCGGCTGCCATCTGGACGGGTGTGAAGTCAACGGTGAGCGGCGCGAATACGCCCGCATCCCACCTATTGTCTGCGTAGACGTACACAAAGAGGGGATCATCGAGCAGGGCGGGGTAGTGGGCGATGGGCAGCCAGCGGCAATCGGCCCAGGCGTAGCTGTCGAGTTGGCCGTTGCGCCGGGTCAACCGCAGCCAGGCAGCCGCCGGGTCGAGCGAAGTGCTGTGTCTGACAAGCGAGGACCAGCCCGTCTCTGTCAACTGGCTGGCGAGATAGCCGCGACCAATCCACGATGGGATGTCTCCGAAGGCGACATAGGCTTGAAGCTTCTCGTCTAGCGTCGCGGCGAGCAGACCGTGTGAGCGCGATGCGCCGGCGAGAGGTTCCTCGGGATGGGGTTCGGCGCGTACGACGACGTCGAAGTCGCCTACGAAGGGGTCTCCTTGAATGGCGGCGAGCCATGCGCCGGCGCTGCCGTCGATCGTCAACTGCACGCGGCCGTCTTGGCCAATAGCGGCCTGATGCGGCAGGGCGAGCAGGTCCCAGTCGGGCGGCGGCAGCATCTGGCGCGGGGCGGTTGTCAGGCGGATGTTGCGCAGGGTCACGCGGCCAGGGACATCAGGGCGACCGTCGTAGGCTATGCGCTTCATGAGCCATCCTGCCCAGAGGGTGTCGGGCAGGATGATTTCCTCGATCTGGGCGAGCGTCCACGTTGCGCCGTCCGGACTCCAGTAGGAGCGCCAGAGATCGCCGCGGCGGGTCAATTTGAGGTGCACAGGCTCGCCGGGCGGGCCTGCAGGACAGCGGTCCCCCGAGCAGTTGCGCAGCCCGAGGCGGTCGCCGTAGGCGCCTAGCCCGCGCCCCGACAGCAGGCGGAAATGCTGCGAGAGCCGGTCCAATGTCATCTGGTTAGCCAAGACGCCGATGTAGCTGGCAGGCGCATAGAGCAGAAACTCTGCGGTGACCAGGTTGGCGCCGTCGGGGCCGGCGACGACCTCGGCCTCGAGGTCGAAGTCGCCGGTCACCTTATGCAGCAGGCGCGGCGCTGTGGAGCGGTCAGCCCAGAGATCGTTGCCGTCGGGGACTGTGATGTCCAGCGTATCGGCAACGGGGAAGACCACAGTCGCATCTTGGCCGGGGTCCTGCCAGAGCCAATCGGGCGGCAGCCCCTCATCGAAGGCGGCGACCGTCTCGCCATAGGGGGCGGGCGCGTAGTCGTCAAGCGGCCACTGGTCGATAGGCAGATCGCCCAGGGTAGCCGGGGGCAACGCGGCCAAGTCGGCGTCGGTCAGACTGCCGTCAGGCCAGACGTACTGCCGGCCTGCCTCCACTACGATCGTCTCGCCCTGGGGGCTTTCCACCTCGACCGCGCCGTCCACGACGACCAGCCGTCCGCCGGACTCGGAATGCTCGACTTCGAAGACGGTGCCGCGCGGGCGCAGGGTGCGGTCGCCGGCGCGGATGATCAGCTTGCCGGCGTCGTCCTGGCCTTGTACGTGCATGCGGCCGTTTTCGAGGGTGAGCGTCTGCGGGCTTGTGGCGCAGGCGTTGGCCTCTTCGTCGGAGGGGGGCGCGGTATAGCTTGCCTGGCTGCCGCCGCGAATGAGGACCGACCCCACGCCGGGAATAATCAGGAAGGCGGAGCCGTTGTCGCCTACCTGTACGCGGTCGCCGTCCGCCAGCGCGCTGCCGTCCGGGCTGGGCGCGGCGGACGTGACGGAGACCAACTCGCCGGTTGCGTGGTAGCTCGACTCTAGGCAGCCTGCGGTCAGCGGCCCGCTGCCTGCGGGAGCGCCGAAGGCGATAATCAGGCGGCCTGGTCCGGGCACGTCGCCTTCCACGGTGACGTTGGTATCGGCCTCGCTGTTGGGGTCCTCGCAGGAAAGCGACGCGGTGAGAATATGCTGGGCGGGGCCGTAGCTTGTGCCCCATTTCGGCGCATGGCTGACGGAGACCGCGCCGCCGCTGTTCCACAGGCTCCAGACGCAGGGAGCGGCCTGCCCGGTAATGTTGACGCGGATATGGCCGCCTGCCGCCAGCTCGATGGGCGCCACTACCGGCACAGGATCGCATGCGGTATCGACCTTGCCGGTAAAGCTGCCGCCGGCGCTGAACAGCTGACCGGGCTGTCCCGGCGGTTCTTTTCTCGTCAGCGTGGTCGCCTGGCTCTGCTTGATCACGGGCCGGTTTTTACATGCACGCGGGCCGCCGGGGGGATACTGCTTGCCGTGGAGCTTGTAGAGATCGGCGAGCCGCGCTTCGAAGCCGGCCTGGCTGCCGGCGCGATGGAAGAGTTGCCACAGGAGTCCAAGCAGCGTGCGCTCATCGGCGTTGATGCCGTCGGCGGCTAACTGGTCGCGCAGCTGGGTATAGGCCGCCAGCAGGTTAGCCATGTTGAGATTGTCTTCATCAGTGAATTCATCGACGAACTGCGTCGAGAAGAACCCGACATCGCGCTGGTTGTCCCAGGCGACAAGACGCTGCATGAGTTCGGCGGTCTCTTTGGCTTGTTCTTCGTGCTTGAGGCGGCGGATAAAGTAGTCCTCGATCTTCTTGCGGATCTCCTCCTCGCTGGCGTTGGGGTTAGCCATGCGGATATCGATGGCCAATTGGCGCAGGCCGCCGGCGTAATAGGGCACGACTCCTTGGATATTGAGCAGGAAGTCGAGGTTGCCGTCGGCTTTGTAGCGGGCGTATAGAGCGTCCAGGACATCATTCTTATAGGCGGCGGCGCCCAACTGCACGCCGCCCGCAACGACATGGACGGCCAGTTCGGCCAGTGCAAGGGCCGGCACGCCGGCTTGGAGCAATTCGACCATGGCGCGTGCCGTGCCGGAGGCGATGCCCACGGCGGTTCCATGTTGGCTGCCCTCCACGTAGGCGTTGTACACGGCCCATCCTGAGAGGGCGATGCCAAGGGCTGAGCCGACGCCTAGGCGGAAGCCCTCGGCGGTGTCGTCGGCGCCGTGCAGGATGGCGCGTTGGGCGTCGCTGAGTTGATCGTATTTCTTGCCGAAAGAGGCGACGGCCATGTTGTCGAAAAAGTCAAGGCTAAAGCTGACGCGGCGGCGAAAGGCTTCGGCCATGCGTACGACATCTCCGCCTTCGGTGCGGCCCAACTTGGCGAGGATGGCGTCCTTGGCGGCGTCGGCTTGGCCGGGGGGCAGATTCGCCAGGGAGGCCGCAAGTTCATTGGCAAGGGCATGGCTTGGCTTACCGGAGGCGAGCGCGTCCGCCACCAGGCCAAGATGTTTGTCCAGCACATGTTGGCCCATGCGCTGCGTCAGCGCGTCGGTGGCCTCCAGATAGGCGCGCATGGCGGCGTTAGGATCCGTGAGGCCGGTGAGGGACTTGATGCGCGCCAGGGCGTCGGCGCGCTTGCCCTCGCGCAGCAGGTCCATGACGCCCTGGAGTTGCTTGTCCGAATCGCTGAGTGAGCCGCCGGCCAGCTCAAAGGCGGTGATGTTGCGCAGGTCATATTTGGCCTGCTTGAAGGCGGCTACTGCGGGGTTGCCGGCATAGTCAGCAGCGAGGTGGGCGCGGAACTTGGTGTTATCGGAGAAAAAGCCCATCGCCTCGGCGGAAGTCAGCGGCGGCGGCGCGGTGGTGACGATCTGGGAAAAGCGCCGCTCGACGATGCCGTCCATGGCGCCATCGTAGGTCCACAGATTAGGCTTGTTTTTGTGCAACTCGTTTTCCAGCCAGATCGTGCCCCCGCGGGTGTTGTATTTCTCGAAGTTGGTGGCGGCGGCAACGCGGTCGGGCCAACTGCTGATGTTGGTCGGGTCGAGGGCGTTGACATCGACAACGCCCGGCTTGATGCCGAACTTCTGCTCAAAGACCAGATTGAAGTCGGCTGCCGCCTGGCCGGCGCGCGGCCCGCGTGGGATGAAGTCTTTATCGCTCTTGCCGGGGATGTAATTCTTGTTGCCCCAGCGATCGCCCAGGGTGCCCACGGGCACAACGTACTCCAGCCCGGCTTTCTGGCGAACGGCGACATCGCGCCAAGCCTCTTGTGTCATCGTGACCAAGACCTCGTCGACGGCGCGCGCCGTAGAGGGGCTGACTTTGCCGGAGGCGACGAGGCTCTTATACGCGTCGTAGTCGTGGAAAATGGCGAGGGCGGCGTTGCGTTGGGCTGGGCCGGCGGATGTGCTCTGGAAGGTGCGTACAAGCGCATCGACGGGCGGGTCTGCGGCGGAAGGAGCGCTCCATACGGGGATCAGGGGCTGCAGGGTAAGAACGATGACGAAGAGAAAGGCAAGTCCCGCACGACGATGTTCATTGGACATTGGAAGCTCTCCTTGTGGCAGAGATCGGAGAACGGAGGCTGCAGGACGAACTGCCCCGCAGGGTCATGCGCAGGACGATGCCGCCTGAACAAAGTTCAGGGGTAAGGAGGATCAGACGGCATAGGCGATAACAGGCCCATGAGCGGCTCTCTGATGGAAGTGGCGGGAACGTGAAGCAAACTAATTA
>CAZYSJ010000193.1:0-5601 GCA_964649875.1 uncultured Caldilineaceae bacterium | reverse complement strand
AGATGCCGAAGGCGCTGGTCGCGCCGGGGACGATCAGCCCCCACAGCGAGTCGATCAGCCCCAGCCGCACCAGGATCAGATAGCTGGGGATCATCAGCACCTGGAACGGGATCATGAGCGTCGCCAGGATAAAGCTGAAGGCGACGTTCTTACCGAAGAATTCGTACTTGGCAAAGATGAAGCCCGCCAGTGAACTGGTAAAGAGGACGAGCGTCACCACGCTGACGCTGACAAACAGGCTGTTGAAATAGAAGCGCGCCAACGGCAGCTTGGGGTCGGTGAGGATCGTCCGGTAGTTCTGCAGCGTGGGGTTTTCCGGCCAAAAGCTGGGCGGAATGCGGATGATCTCGCCCGAGGTCTTGAACGACCCCAGGATCATCCATACAAAGGGCAGGAGCGTCACCAGGCAGCCGAGGGTGAGCAGCGCGTAGAGGGCGACGCGCCGCAGGCGTTTCATGACGTACAGCCGGCTGCGCCGGTGCGCCATAGCAGCCGGGCGACCTGTGGAGACGCTTGTTGTAGCCATATCAATACTCCCACTGAGTGCGCAGCAGCCGCGTCTGGATAAACGTGACGATAAAGATCATGCCGAAGAGGACCAACGACGCCGCGCCGGCCCAGCCCATGTTCTGATAGCGGAAGGCGCTGAGGTAGATGTCCAGCACCATGACGCGCGTCTGGTCTTGCGGGCCGCCGCTGGTCATGATCTGGATGATGTCGAAGACTTGGAACGACGAAATCATGGTCAGCACGCACACAAACAGCAGCGTAGGGCGCAAGAGCGGCAGCGTGATATGCCAGAACGTGTGCCACACGTTGGCCCCATCAACCTGGGCGGCTTCGTGGAAATCTCTGGGGATGGACTGGATGGCGGCAATGAAGATGACCAGGTTGTAGCCCATATCCCACCAAAGGTAGGTGATGATGATGGCCCACAGCGCCAACGGCACGCCGAGGAAGATCGCGCGCGGGTCGGTCAGCCAGATTTGGCCGGAGCCGCCCACGGCGCGGATGATCATGTTGATCAGGCCTTGCTGCGGGTTGTAGAGATAGCCCCAGATCAGGGCGACGCCCACCGAAGCGGTGACGGTCGGCAGAAAGTAGACAAAGCGGTAGACCGTCTTGAGCCGCGCGTCGATGGCCTCGATTGCCAGCGCCAGCGGGATGGTGATCGCCAGGTTGAGGGGCAGCACGGCAAACGAGAAGATCAGCGTGTTGCCCACGCTCTGGCGAAACTTCTGCGCTTCCAGCGTGTCGCCGAACATATTGCGGAAGTGGCTCAGCCCGACAAAGGGGTTGCCGGCGCCGAAGCCGAAGAGCGACCCGCCGACGCGCGTGGGGCTGTAGTCGAAAAAGGCCAGCAGCAAAGCCCATGTCATGGGCACAAGCGTCCAAAACAGCATGTAGAGCATAAGAGGGGTGAGGGCGCTGACGACGAAGATGCTGCGGCCGCGTTGGTGGCTGGAAAAGGCGCGCCGCCGGCGGCTTTGCCCTGAACTGGTTGCACTGACCATGTGCCGCTCCATCTTGATGACTTTCCAGGTTCAATTCTACTGCGGGGATTTGGGGCTGGGTACAGAGAAGCGGCATTGCTCCCCCGCACCCAGCTTGCTAACCAACGGGTTGCGCTTACTGCGTGAACATGGCGTTGGACTCGGCCTCGATGGCCTCCAGCGCCTGTTCCACCGTCTCGCTTTCTTGCAGCACGCCCATGACGTGCGGGTAGACGATCTCGACCCAGAACTTGTCGCGGTCGGGCAGCGGTCCAACGTAGCGACCGTAGTCAAGCACCTGGAGGCTGGCCTCGAACCACGGGGCCTGGTCCAGGATGGCGGGGTCTTCGGCGGCTGACTTCAGGGCGGGGATGGTGCCGGAAGCGATGTTCCAGTCCACGGCGTTTTCCTGTACCGAGGTGGCGAAC
Source organism: uncultured Caldilineaceae bacterium (assembly GCA_964649875.1). Taxonomy (GTDB): domain Bacteria; phylum Chloroflexota; class Anaerolineae; order Caldilineales; family Caldilineaceae; genus JASGTU01. The sequence goes on along the minus strand of CAZYSJ010000193.1, from coordinate 3,680 downwards.
TTGATGAACTCCCAGGCCATCTCCTGGTTGGGGCTGTTGGGTGAGACCACCTTGCCCCAGCCTGCGTCCGCGGCGAAGAGGTGCTCGTCGCCGGCGTAGTTGGGCAGCGGCACGTAGTCGAACTCAATTTCCTCGTATTGGCGGCGGCCTTCGGGCACGATCCACGGCCCGATGAAGCCGATGGCGGACTGATTCACGAAGAAGGAATCGCCGACCCAGTTGCTCTCGCCGTTGAAGAGGAAGGGATCCGTCACGCCCCACTCGGTGATCCAGGATTGCATGTCTGCCAGGGTGGCCTGCGCTTCGGGCGAGGTGAAGACAAGCCCGCTGCCGTCCGGCTTCCAGTATTCGCCGCCGCGCTGCAAGATGCCCGCCAGCAGTTGGAAGGTCAGGCCGTCGACTGTGACGAAGTTGAAGCCGGAGACGGTCATCATGTCGCCGTCGGTCTTGGCCAAGACTTGGGCGTCCTTGAGCAGATCCTCGAAGGTTTCCCATTGCGGCGGATAGGTCAGCCCGGCTTCCTCGAAGAGGGCCTTGTTGACCATGACGGCGCCGTTCTCGATGTTGAACTCATTGGGCAGGCCGTAGAGCTTGCCGTCACAGTAATAGCCGTCCAGCGGCGCCTTGTAGAAAAGCTCCTCGGCCTCGCTGTAGGTCATCACATAGTCGGGCATCTCGGCCAGTCGGTCGGAATAGCGGCAGACCCACGAGCCGAACAACTCCATGATGTCGGCTTCGGTGCCTGCGGGCATGGCGGTCTGCAGGGTCTGGATGAATACATCGTAGGGGAAGGACTCGATGGTAATGGTAACGTTGGGGTGCAGTTCCTCGAAGCGATCGATGATGGTCTCGTTGGCGGCGATGAACGACGGGTTCTGGTGCGTCCACATCGTCAACTCGATCTTCTCTTCGCCGCCGGCTGCGGGGGCCGCTTCTTCAGCGGCGGGCGCCTGCGCCGAAGGAGCGCATTGCACCAGCAGCAACGACAACACCGCCAGTATGAGCCAATAGCGATACTTCCTCATCTTTTACTCCTTTTCGGGTTAAGTGTTTGGGACGCAATTCTTGGTGGACGATCTCAGTTAATGCCACATGACAACCCCTGCGAATGGGGATTGTGTAGGGGAAAAGTCGTGTTGGCGCACGCGCCGGCGGCTAGAAGCGATTCACTGCAAGTGTCTTGCCTGGATTGGCGTCCGGTGATGAGAACGCACGCATAAGCGTGATCGGGGCGTCACCTCCCAGCTTTTTGGGAAATGATGACCGTCGGGAAAACGGGAACCCGCTTCTGCTTGTGGAACAGACAGAAAGATGTAAAGGCGGCTGGAAGTCGATAATGAGATAATGAATAGCGTAACCGTTTTCGATAATAATTCCGAATACTCCAGATGTCAAACAAATCCCCCCGACGATCCTTTGACAGCCGGCGACCGTTCCAGCATAATGATCGCGAAAGGCGCGCCCTCTGAATCCGTGCACAGGCTCTGCACCCCCGCCGCCGACGCAGCGCGCCGGCCCATCTCGTTCCCACGCCATGCCGACAGGAGAAGACCACTGTGGATTTCCTGGCAAGAATCAACGCCGTCTTACATCGTCAAGAACCGGACCAGGTTCCCTTCGCTCCTTACGATAACCTGATGCCGCGCGGCGACTTCGAGCGACAACTGCGCAACCGGGGCATGGGCCTCTGTCTGCGCCGCTCGACCGTGTGGGAAGAGACGCCCAACGTGTCGGTGGAGACTCGCCACGAAGGCGAGTCCGTCATCACCACCTATCACACGCCGCAAGGCGATGTGTGGACCCGCTCGCAGGGTCATGCCGGGCGCATCAGCGATAGCATGAGCATCGAGGTCGAAGGCCTGATCAAGACCAAGGAAGATTACGACCCCGTCATCTTTATGCTGGAAGACGCTGTCTTCCATGCCGACCCACAGGCCTATTACGATGCGGCGCGCGACGTGGGTCGCGACGGCATCGTGCGCGATTGGGGGCTCGATATGGAGGCTACGCCCTACGGCGCCACACGCCGCTATTTCGGCGAATTCTATGGGCTGGACCGCTGGGTTTACGCGCAGATGGACCACCCCGACCACTTCCGCGCGCTGGTCGATGCGCAGCGGCGGCGCGATGAGCGCCGGCTGGAGCTGATCGCGGAGTCGCCGGCGGAATTTGTCGCTTTCGGCTGGCTGGAGGGCCTGTGGAGTCCGGCGCTTTTCCGCGAGTACGAATTGCCCTTCTACCAGAAGTGGGTCCCCCATCTCCAGTCGAAGGGGAAGATCCTGGCGATGCACTGCGACGCCACCAAGAGCTTGCGCCGCTATGCCGGGTTGATCGCAGAGACCGGCATAGACGTGGTCGAGGCGTATACGCCGCCGCCGGTGGGCGAGCTGTCGCTGCCGGAGGTGCGGGCTGCCTGGGGCGACAAGACCATTATCTGGGTCAACATCCCGGAGACGATCTTCTGGTTTGGCGCGGAGGAGGCCAAGCGCTACACGATTGACCTGCTCAAGAGTGATGCGCCCGGCAACGCCCTGGTCCTCAGCTTCACCGAGATGGGCATGTGGGGCGCGACCGACGAGGAGACGGTCACGGCCTTTAAGCAAGGGACGCTAGCCGTGATGGAGGCCATCGAGGAAGTCGGCAACTATCCCATCCGAGCCTAGGCGGCGGAAACGCCGCATGTCTGTCATTCTGAAGCGAGCGTCGGTTGGTAGGTGCGCCATCCTTGGCGCACGAGCGGCACGTCCGGCGGCAAGAATGCCGCCGCTACGATCTGAAGAATCTCGTTGTACCGGGGGTAGAGATGTTTCGCTTGGGAGCCCCCTGGGCACAACATGACATCGTGCGTATCTGGCGGATGAACCACTAAAACGAAGGCGGCGAGCCATGAAAATCACCGGCACTTTTCTGGACGAGATTACGCACGACATCCCCTCCAACAACTGGGGCCGCGCCGAGTGGGCGCAGGACTTCCGGCTGATGAAGGCGATCGGCATCGACACGGTGATCCTGATCCGCGCCGGCTGCGGGCGCATCGCCGTGTATCCGTCGCAGGTGTTGCAGCGCGAGGTCGGCATCTACCCCGTCTACGAAGACCTGGCGGACCTATTTCTGGACTTGGCCGAAGAGAACGGCATGGACTTCTATTTCGGCACGTATGATTCGGTCTCCTACGCGCCGCGGGAGCGCACCATCCAGGAGCATCTGGACCTGGGCCGCGACTTCATCGACGAGGCGTGGGAGCGCTACGGGCGGCGGGCGGCGTTCAAGGGCTGGTATCTCACCTTCGAGATTTCGCGTAAGGAGCCGACGCGCCTGGCCTGTCTGCGCCAACTCGGCGAGCACTGCAAGGCGCTCTCCCCGCAGTTGCCCACGCTGATCTCGCCCTATATCGCCGGCGGCAAGCTGGTGCGCGACCCCGTGACGCTGGAAGATCATTACCGCGACTGGGACGGCATTCTCGGCGAGTTGGCGCAGGTCATCGACATCGTAGCCTTCCAGGACGGGCATGTGGACTACGACGTGCTGCCCGACTTCTTGCAGGCCAACAGCGAGCTGATCCGCAAGCACGGCATGCAGGCCTGGTCCAACGTTGAGTCGTTCGACCGCGACATGCCCATCGACTTCCCGCCCATCGACTGGCGCAAGCTGTGGTGGAAGATGGAAGCGGCGCAGACGGC
>CAZYSJ010000192.1:0-5702 GCA_964649875.1 uncultured Caldilineaceae bacterium | reverse complement strand
GGCGATCTCTACTCGTGCGATCACTTCGTGGAGCCCGACTACCTGCTGGGCAATATCCGCGACACGCACATGATCGAGCTGGTGGCGTCGCCCAAGCAGCGCCAGTTCGGCCGGGACAAGTTGGACACGTTGCCGCGCTACTGCCGCGAGTGCGAGGTGCGCTTTGCCTGCAACGGCGGCTGCCCGAAGAATCGCTTCATCGAGACGCCGGACGGCGAGCCGGGGCTGAACTATCTGTGTGCGGGTTATAAGATGTTCTTCAACCACATCGACCGGCCCATGCGCATCATGGCGGACTTGCTCCGGCAGAGGCGGGCCCCCGCCGAGATCATGCAGATCATGGCGGCGGAGGACAAGCGGCTGCAAGAGGCGTTTGCGCACGCCGGTCGCAACGATCCCTGCCCCTGCGGCAGCGGCAAGAAGTTCAAGCATTGCCACGGGCGCTAACCGGGACAGGAAAGCCCCGGCTTTACACAGACGTGTAAAAACCAACCGATCTTAACATAAGGGGCGCGTGATCTCTGATGCTGCAATCCCACCTTGCGCGTGGTCCGACAGACGGCATCGTGATGGAGTGGATCGGCTATGCCGCGCTTGCGCTGGAGGCCGTGGCCGCGGTGATCATCGTGGTCACGGTGTTAGTGGCCACAGCCCGTCATGCGGTGCATTTTCTCAATACGCACCGGATCACCTTTCCCAAACGGCCCGGTCGCCAGGCCGAGGAGTATAAACGCGACGTAGCCGGCGGCATGATGCTGGCGCTCGAATTGTTGATCGCCGCCGACATCCTGCGCACGGTGACGATGGACTTCGCGCTGGAGACGATTCTGGTCTTGGGCTTGTTGATCCTGATCCGCACCTTCCTCATGTGGTCGTTGATCGTCGAGATCGAGCATCGTTGGCCGTGGCAGCCGCGCAGAGGCGACCATTGGGCGCAGTACGAGGCCGCACCGGATGAGACGGTCCTGCGCGAGTCAGGGGCGGGCCAAACGGAGAGCAAAACGGAGAGCAAGCCGTAATCGGGCGTTAAGCGGCCGTTGTTTGGGACTTAGCGGCCTGTTTTTTTGGCGGATGCGGCGACATGGTGCATGATGGTAGCAGTGCAGAGGAGACCATTTATCGCCGGGCGACAAGCTGCGTCATGATCGATCCCATCCTTCACATATTGGCCGACAGCAGTGTATTCCAGGGCCTGAGCGAGCGCGACCTACAGGACGTCCGCGAGGCCGCGACGATGCGCCGCTATGTCGCGGGCGAACTGATGGTGCGCCAGGGAGATCCCGCCCTGGCTTTTCATATGCTCATCTGCGGGCACGCCAAGCTGGTGCAGGTGACGCCGGACGGTCACCAGGTGCTGATCCGCTACGCGCGGCCGGGGCATAGTTTCGGGCTGCGTTCCGCCCTGAGCGGCTTCGAGTATTCCCTCTCGGCGGAAGCCATTAACGACTGCCGAGCATTGGTCTGGTACGGCGAGGTATTGGCCCAGTTAATGGAGCGCTATTCTCGTATTGCCTTCAACGGCATGCGCGTGATGACGCTGCGCAATGTCGAGATGCAGTTGCGCTATCAGGAGTTGCTCACGGAGCCGGTGGAGCAGCGTGTCGCCCAGGCGTTGCTGCGTCTGTCCAACGACATGGGGCAGAAGACCAAAGAGGGCATCCTCATCGACGTGCCGCTGTCGCGCGAGGATTTGGCCGAGTACAGCGGCACCACGCTCTACAGCGTCAGCCGCATCCTGCGCCAGTGGGAGAACGCCGGCGTAGTGCGGACGGGGCGCGAGCGCGTACTCGTGCGCAGCCAGGACTCCTTGCTCGACATCGCTAGCGCGACTATCTAGGTCCCGCGGCGCGCCGCAACTCGGACGGCATTTACCCCGATTTTCCCATTCGATTGCTCTCAATTTCTTGACGGCGGCTCTACGGCCGGCGGGTGCAGCGCGTACTCTTTGCCCGTGCGCAAAGAGTACGCGCCGTGTGGCGTGCTATCCTGAGCGTAACCGCGGGCCACAGGGAATCGATAACGGTCTTGCCGCGGCCCTTCGCAGGCGCCGCGCCGGTTCGATCTAGTCATACGTTGCACCAGACCTAGGAAGGAGGCACGAAATGGGTAAGATTTCCACCTACTATATGGGCGATATGTTGTTCGAGAGTGAGATAGGGAACCATAAGCTTGTGATCGACGTACCGCCGGCGATGGGCGGGAGCGATCGTGGACCGACCCCGCCAGATGTTTTCGTCGCCTCGCTGGGTTCATGTGTGGGCGCGTTCGTGGCCCAATACTGCGAGCGGAACGGCGTCAATACCGCCGATCTATCTGTCGATGTGACCTTCGACAAAGCGGATGACCCGACTCGGCTCGTCAACCTCAAGGTCACGGTCAACTTGCCGCATGGGGAATGCAAGCAGCGGAAGGCTGCGATTCAGCGCGTGGCAGAACACTGCCCTGTCCACGAGACGATCTCCACCCTCGGCGGGATCGAGATCGAAATACTGGACAAGGCGACTCGGTTAGCGGCGTAGGGCGGCTGTATGCAGTTATTATGCAGCGTCTTTCGTCAGGCATAAACCGGGCCGGTGTTGGCCGGCCCGGTCCATGAGCATTGCCCGCCGGGCGGACATCGCCTGCCAGAGGGGCGGGAGGAGCGATTATGCAGACGGTTGTGGGTCTGACACACAACAGCGCAGAGGCTGAACACGCTGTGCGTCTGTTGCAGGAGAACGGTTTCGCTCCTGCCAGCATAGACGCGGCGCATAATCTGCGTTCGGTGTGGCGGGCATTGGTCTGCAAGCCTGCGTACGTGCTTGTTAGTCATCTAGCGGTCGGCGCGGTGATGGGCATCGCGCTGTTTGCGTATCTAGGCGTACTGATTGCCGCCGGGGGAAATGCACTCGGCTATGCCGCATACCTGACCGCCGGCGCGTTGGCCGCTCTGGCGGCTGCGGGCGGCGTGGCGGGCGGCGCAATCGGTCTGTATGTCGGGTTGGGCGATTACGCCGGGCAAGCGCGCTTTTGCTGGCGCAGCCTGCTGCGCGGGGGCGCACTGGCCGTTGTGCGCACGGCGGATGAACATGCGCCGCGCGCGGCTGCGATCTTGCGGCAAGCGGGCATGGCGTCGGTGAGCATCTGTCCGGCGCCCGGCGTGCGCCCTTTCTGGCAGCGCCGGCCCGGTTCTTCGACCGACCGGCTTTCGTTGTGGACACGATGGGCGGCGCGATTGCTGGGCGCAGCGCTGCTGATCGCGGTGGCGCTGACTGTCACCGGCCAGGGATTGTTTGGCCGCGACCTGTCCGCGCTCTACGCGATGAGCCTGGCCGACCATGTTTTGCTGGTCGCGCTGCTCTTGGCGCTTGCCGGCGTCCTCATCGCTTGGCGGTGGGAAGGCGCGGGCGGGCTGATCATCGTGGCGTCGATCCTGTTGTTGCAGAGCGTCGACGCGCTGGCCGGCGGACAGTGGCGCGCCAGCGTACTCGACCCTCTTTTCTATCTGACGGGGCTGCTGTTTCTGTGGGATTGGCGGCGGACGGAAACCGCCGACAAAACGTTTTCACTGCCCAACCTCTGAGAAGCGCAGCCGCTACGGTCCGCGGTCGAACAGGGCGTCGGTTTCGAACCGGCGCCCTTGTTGTTTGCCGGGCAATTTGGCGCGTCCGGCGCGGCAGGGTTAAGATTCGCCGTAGGCAGAACTCCCGCTGCAAGAACCCCGCCGCAGGCAACACGTACGCGGCAAGCAAGCTTATACGGAGGAGCAAGGTGACTGACGACACAACGCAGGGCGCGGGACGCACGCCGTTAGCCCCGGGCGCCCTGTGGGAGTTGACTTGCGCCACAACGACAAGGGCGTTGGCCGAGGGCGCATTGCAGCCTATCAAGACGACGCGCACCACGGTGTTCGACGCAGGCATCCCCTTTGAAGTGCATGTGGCCGATCTGCCGCCGGAAGCGCCGCCGCAGCCCCTCAAACCGGCATACGTCGAGGATGGCTTCGACCCGTTTCTGCCCTATGACCCCGCGCTCTATGTGGCGGACTTGTCGCCCTCGCACGTTTGTCTCCTGAACAAGTTCAACGTGCTCGACTGCCACCTGCTGATGGTGACGCGCGCCTTCGAGCACCAGGAGACGTGGCTGACCCTGGCAGATATGGAGGCGATGTGCCTTTGCCTAGCCGAGTTCGAGGGGCTGGCCTTCTTTAACGGCGGCAAGACAGCCGGCGCCAGTCAGCGTCACAAGCATCTGCAATACGTGCCGCTGCCTCTTTTGCCGGGCGGGACCAATCTGCCCATCGCGCCGGCGCTGGATGCCGTGCGCTGGGCAGGCGACTTCGGCGCCACGCCCGTCTTCCCCTTCGCTCATGCGTTGGTGCGTCTCGACCCCGCCTGGCTGACTGATCCGCGTGACGCGGCGGCGCGCACGCTGGAACGCTATTGGGCGCTGCTGGACTTTGTAGGCATCGAGCGCGGCGACGATGAACGCCAGACCCGCGCCTATAACCTCTTGGCTACGCGCGAATGGATGCTCGTCATCCCGCGCAGCCAAGACGCCTACGAAGGCATCGCTGTTCACGGCCTAGGCTATGTCGGCTCGTTCATGGTGTGGGATGACGTCCGGCTGCAACTGCTGCGCGAGATCGGACCGCTTGCCGTGCTGCGTGCGGTGGGCGAACCGCCGCTCGACGAGCGCCCCCAATCAGCCGGCTGAGACACAGCGACACCTCGCAACCGAAACGGGATAGGCTAGCCGGGCGCCCGATGCCCTGCCGCGGCCAGCGCGTCGGGCGTATGGCCGCGGGCGCGCAATTCGAGTTGGGTTTCGTTCAGCGGCATCCACGGTGCGGACGGCGGCTCGGCCTGGCGCGGCAGCACGCGCCCGTTGACCAGCGTTAGCGTGTTGCGGATCAGGGCGCGGCCGTCGCGACGCGTCATAGACACATCGTAGAACGGGAAAACTCCCTCTAAAATCTCGAAAAGGGCGATGTCGGCATAGGCGCCGGGGCGGAGCGTGCCGACCTCATCCTGCATGCCCAGCAGCGCAGCAGGGCGGCTGGTCGCGGCCTCGATGACCTCGGCGAAGGACATGCCCAACGCCATGAACTTGCTGAGGCAGGTGGGCAGATCGAAGAGCGGGCCGAGAATGCTCATCTGATGGATGTCCGAGGAGAGCGCATGCGGGCGGAAACCCTCGGCGATCAACGCCTCGGCGGCCTCGAAGGAGAAGGAGCCGGCGCCGTGGCCCAGATCCATGATTACGCCTCGATCCCAGGCGCGGCGCGCCGCGTCGAGGATGCGCCGATCGGGGCCGACGATGCGCATGGTTCCGCCTGTGGAGCAGTGGGTTAGGATATCGCCGGGGCGCAGCATGTCGAGCACGTCGTTCACGTCGGGCGGGCCGTTGGCGATATGCATCATGAGCGGCAGGCCGCAGCGATCGGCGGCTTGCCGCGCTAAGCGCAGCGGCTCCAGGCCGTTGGCGCCGGTGGTGTCGCGGTCGATGCGCGCCTTGACGCCCATCACCAGGTCGCGGTGGCGGTCGATCATGGCGCAGCACAGGTCGACGTCGCAGTAATTGAGATTGGCAAGCTCCCAGGTCGGCGCGGTCAGCCCGATAGACGAGATGTTGAGCAGGGCGAAGATGCGGCACTTTGCGGGCTGCGCGATGAATTCGCGGAAGCCCATGATGTTGTATCCGCCTGCGGAGCCGGCGTCGAG
>CAZYSJ010000191.1:0-5711 GCA_964649875.1 uncultured Caldilineaceae bacterium | reverse complement strand
CGCCAACTCCGTCTCGGTGAAGGATCCGGGCTTCGCCGTGATCGGTCGCGGATCGGCGCTCGGCATCCCCATGCCTGTCTTCCTTGTGCTCGTAGCTGCGGTGATCCTGACGGTGATCCTGCGCTACACCCCGTTTGGCGTGCAGATCTATGCGACAGGCGGCAACGTCGAGGCGAGCCGTTTGGCCGGCGTGAACATCGCCAGGACCATCGTCTCAGTCTATGCGATTAGCGGCTTGTGTGCGGCGATTGGCGGCCTAATCGTCGCCAGCCGTTTGATGGTGGGCTATCCCTCTGCCGGGTCGGGAAACGAACTCTTCTACTCGATTGCCTCGGCCGTGGTCGGCGGCGTCAGCCTCTTTGGCGGCATCGGCAGCATCCCCGGCGCCTTGTTGGGCGCCATCTTGATCGCCACCGTATCCAACGGCATGAACGTTTTGGGCGTCCAGAGTTACTGGCAGCCGCTCGTGATCGGCATGATTATTCTGGCCGGCGTCACGTTTGACACCTACCGACGCCGGGTTTCCTTTGGCGAGCTAGCCCGTCGCTTTGGCCGGGGCGCTCCCCAGCCGGCCCCGTCCGTCTCGGCGGGCGGCCAAGACTGAGCGCATGGAAAGGAGCGCACCATCGATTTCGACCGCCATCGCTATCCGAGTGCAGTTCAGAGCAACCACCGCGCGTATCAAATCTAAATTTCCACATTCCACAGGAGGAAGCTTGTGAACAGACTATCATTGAGTCTTGTCATTCTGTTGCTGGGCGGGCTTTTGTTGAGCGCCTGCGTAGCCGCGACCCCGGCTGCCGCGCCCGCTGAGCCGGAAGCAGCCGCCGAAGCGCCCGCCGAGGCCGGCATCCCGCGGCCCGAGGCCTGCGATGCGGAGAACCCCTTTATCGCCGTGGCTCTCCCCAACCTGACCAACCCGTACTACGTGGCGATGCAGCAAGGCTTCGAGGATGCGGCGGCTGAGGCCGGATTCGAAGTCGAGATTCAGATCGCCGACAATGACGACGCGCAGCAGTTGGCCCAGGTCCAGGCCATGTTGCTGAAGAAACCGTGCGCGCTGGCGCTGAACGGCGTCAAGTCCGAGCCTGCGGCAGCCATTGTCAAGTCAGCCAACGACGCGGGCGTGCCGGTCTTCACGGTCAACGTCATCGTTTCGGAAGAAGCCCTGATCGACCAGGGCGCGACCATCGTGCAGTACCTGGGCGCCGACAACAAAGCGGGCGGCTCGCAGACTGCTGAGATGATTCTCGAGGACTTGGGCGCCGATGCGCCTATGAAGATCGGCTTCGTCACCGAGCCCGACGAGGTCCCCACCCTGGTGCGCGACGGCGGCTTTGAGGAGACAATCGCCTCCAACCCCAACGCCGAAATCGTGGCCAAAGTGGACGGCAACGTCAAGCCCGACGACAGCCTCCAGGCTACCCTGGAAATGCTGCAGGGCAACCCCGATATCAACGTCATCTTCGCCAACACGGGCCCGGGCGCATATGGCGCTCTGCAAGCGGTCCAGTCTTTGGGCAGGGATGATGTGCTCGTCTATGGGTTCTGCGCTTCCGAAGAGCCCTTGACGGAGATCTATCCGGGCTGCGTAGCCCAGGAGCCCTACGACTACGGCGCGCGCGTCATCGGCCAGATCAGGGAGTGGCTGGACGGCGCTACGCCGGAGGTCGAGATCCTGCGGCCCTTGAAGACCTTCAGAACCGGCGAAACCCCTGCCCCGGGCGAAGTGGGCTAAGACAATAGAGGACGGACGGCATGACAGACCAAGATCCAAACGGCGGCTTGTTGGGGCTGGAAGCTTCGGCAATCAGCAAGTTATTCTCGGGCGTGCCGGCCTTATGGCGCGTATCCATTGCCGTCCGTCCCGGTCAAATCGTTGGACTTGCCGGCCACAACGGCGCCGGCAAGTCCACTCTCCTGAAAGTCCTCTCCGGCGCCTACCGGCCGGATGAAGGCGCCGTCCTGCTGGATGGCGAAGCGATTGAACTGCGTTCTCCCGCCGATGCGCTGGCCAGAGGGATCGCCACGGTGCATCAAGAGCTTTCGCTGCTGCCGAACCTCACCGCCACGCAAAATGCCTTTCTGGCGCAAGAACGCGCGCGGCTGGGCTTTCTTCAGAGCAAGAGCATGGAAGAGGAAACGCACGAGATGGTGGAGCGTTTCGGCCTGGACATCGACGTGACCCGGCCGATCGGCGATTATCCTGTGGCCACGCGCCAACTGCTTGAACTGGCGATTGCCACGCACCGCAAGGCGCGTTTCCTACTGCTGGATGAGCCGACCACCAGCCTCGAAGGCGATCAGATCGACGAACTGCTCGAGAAGATCCGCGACCTCGCCCACAACCAGGGCGTGGGCATCATGCTGATCAACCACAAGCTGGACGAGCTGTACGCAGTGGCGGATCACATTGTCGCCCTGGTAGATGGGCAGGTGCGCATCAACGGGCCGTTGCAGTCCATCGCCCGCGAGGAGGTGGTGCGCGCCATCACCGGCGCCGAGGTGGACGCGCCGGCGCCTGCTCCCGCTCAGCCGTCGCCCGCCACAGAGCCGCATCCGCCGCGCGGCGATGCGTCGACCCGGCCCCACTCCGCCGAGACGGCGTTGAAGGTGAGACGCCTCAAGACGGAGACGCTGCACGATGTGAACCTGGATGCGCAATCCGGTCGCGTCCTGGGGCTGTATGGGCTCGTCGGCTCAGGACGAACCGAGTTCTTGCGCGCGCTCATCGGCCTTGAAGATATCCGTTCCGGCACGATCGAGCTTTTTGGCCGCCCCTATCGGCCGCGCAACCCGGCCGCGGCGCGAGACGCCGGCATGGTCTATCTGACCGAAGAACGCAAACGCGACGGGATTATCGCGCCGCTTGATTCCATCGTGAACGTGTCGCTGCCGGTGCTGCGCCGCTTCAGCCGGTCAGGCTTCCTGCACATCGCAGAGATGAACCGGCGCACCAATCAATACCTTGACAGACTCAAGGTGCGCGGCGACCGCAGTTCACCCGTCATGCGGCTTTCCGGCGGCAATCAGCAGAAAGTCCTGTTTGCCCGCGCTCTGGCGCAAGAGCCCAAGGTCCTCCTTTTGGATGAACCGACTAAAGGCGTCGATATCGGGGTGAAGGTCGACATTCATCGCATGATTCGCGATCTCGCCCACGAACAGGGACTCACGATCATCCTGGTCTCTAGCGAAGAAGAGGAGATGCTGGAGGTGGCAGACGACGTCTTGGTCTTTGTCGGCGGCAGATGCGACGGCCGCGTGGAACTGGCCCAGAACCTGACCGAGACACAACTGCGGCATGAGGCATGGCTTCCGGCCTAGCCTCGCCGCCGAGCCGGCCCAGCAGCCCGACCTTCAGGCAATGCACAAAGGACCATCCATGACTATGCCCGAACCGGAAGCGCCCGAAGCGGAATCGACTCTGGACTTAGCCAGACGCCGCATCAACGTCGAAGCAGCCGGCGTCCAGGCGCTGGCGGATCAACTGGACGAGAGCTTTCTGCGCGCCGTCGACTTGATCCAGAACATGACCGGCAAGGTGTTCATCACCGGCTCAGGCACCTCCGGCATCATTGGGCGGAGAATGGCGCATCTGTTGACGGTCTGCGGCACGCCTGCCCTCTATCTTCAGCCGATGGATGCCCTCCACGGCGGTATGGGAGTCGTCGCCAAGGGTGACATTCTCATTGCCATCTCGCGTGGAGGCGAATCCGCAGAAATCAACGATCTGGCGAAACGCCTGCAGGACCTGGGGGTGCGCGTCGTCTCGCTGACCAGTGCGCCGCAATCCGAACTCGCCGAACTGGCTGATGTCAGCGTCAACCTGCATAACCTGGAGGACATCGACCCGGGCGGCGTCATTGCCATGGGCAGCACCCTGTTGGTAGGGGCGTGGGGCGATGCCCTCGCCTACGTGTTGATGGTGCGCCGCGGACATTCCTGGCAGCAGGTGCTGCACAATCACCCGGCAGGCGCCGTCGGCAAGATCACTGAGCCGCCCCCGGAGTTGTCCTCTCCCACAGACTGATCCCACAGGCTGACACTTAGAGGAGTCCCCATGCCTGTCGTCGCCGGCGTAGACAGTTCAACCCAGTCTTGTACCGTCGAATTGCGCGATGCGGACAGCGGCGCCTTGTTGTCGCGCGGCAGCAGTCCACACCCGCCAACCCATCCGCCGGTCAGCGAACAGAGCCCAGCGGACTGGTGGACGGCCTTCCAAGGCGCGCTGCGCGCGGCGCTCGATGCCGCCGGCCTGCAGCCTCGAGATGTCGACGCCATCAGCGTGGCGGCGCAGTGCCACGGCCTCGTCGCCATGGATGGAGAAGGCGAGGTCTTGCGCCCCGTCAAGCTGTGGAATGACACCACCTCCGCCCCCCAGGCGGCGGCCATGGTAGAGCGGTTCGGCGCTGATTGGTGGGTGCAGACGGTCGGGTCCGTGCCCACCGCTGCGTTCACCATCACCAAACTGGCGTGGGTTGCCGAGCATGAGCCCGATCTGCTGTCGCGTATCCGCTCGATCTGCGTTCCCCATGACTGGCTGACCTACAAGCTCACAGGCCGCCATGTAACCGACCGCTCGGATGCTTCCGGAACCGGCTGCTTCAGCGTGCAGGGTGAATGGTTGGCGGGTCTGCTGGCGGACGTCATCAGCCCGGATATGGATTGGCCTTCTATCGTGCCGCACGTGCTCGGCCCTAGCGAGCCGGCTGGACAGGTGCAGCCCGCCATCGCCCGCGAACTGGGTCTACGCGCCGATGTGATTGTGGGCCCTGGCGCCGGCGACCAACACGCCGGAGCGGTCGGCCTCGGTCTAGCCGAAGGCGAGGTGCTCTACAGCCTGGGCACATCCGGCGTCGTCATCACGACCTCGAAGAATCCGGTCTTCGATTTCACAGGCATGGTGAACAGCGTAGCCGACGCCGCAGGCGGGTTCTTGCCCCTGGTGTGCACGCTCAACTGCACCAAAGTCACCGATACCTTCACCCGGCTGTTAGGCGTGAACCATGAGGAGATGGCGGCTCTGGCCCTTGCTGCGCCGATGGATCGCCCACGGCCTGTCCTCGTGGCCTACTTCGACGGCGAGCGATCGCCCAACCGCCCCAAGGCGCGCGGGATGATGGGCAATCTCTCCAATGAGATTACGCGGGAGCAGTTGGCCCTGGCGGCCTTTGAAGGGGTGCTATTGGGCCTGATCGCCGGCCATGAGGTGATGCGGCAGTCCGGAACGCCTGCCGACGGGCGGGTAGTTGTTGCGGGCGGGGGGGCGAAGTCCCCTGCCTACCGCCAGGTTCTGGCGGACTTGCTTCACACGCCGGTCCAGGTTCTCGACGCGCCGGAAGCAACGGCGCGCGGAGCCTGCATACAGGCCGCTGCCGTCCTGGCGGGTCGAGACATTCGCAGCGTGCGCGATGAATGGCAACCCTCGGCGCTGCACATCTGCGAACCCCGGCCTTCGGCCATTGCGGACGTTCAGCCCCAGTACCAGGTGCTGGGCCAGTTCACCGGCCTAGACGCCGAAGGCTAAGCGGCGCGTCCGCCAAGCCCTTGTCATTCTGAAGCGAGCGCAGCGAGCTGAAGAATCTCGGCGTCACACGTCAGAAATGACGCATGACGCCTGACTCGTGACGCCTGACGGACGGAGGGCAACCACAAGGGTTGCCCCTACGACGCCTGCCGCTCTACCTGCCGCCGATGACCGCGGGCAGCAG
>CAZYSJ010000190.1:0-5713 GCA_964649875.1 uncultured Caldilineaceae bacterium | reverse complement strand
CGCCGATCTGCAGCAGTTGGCGCAGGTCGAGTTTATGTCGATCTGGTCGCCGTTGGACCTGACGATTGTACCCGCGTCCAGTTCGGCGCTGCCCGTCGGACGCAGCGTGCGCATCTTGTCGCCCCTGCACGGCATGCTGCTCGACGATCCGAACGTGCTGCGCCGGGTCACGGCTTGTTTGAATGGGGAAACGGAGCGGTAACAACCTAAGGCGGCCTGCGCGAGACGTGCGCTATGGCCGTATCTCGTCGAGGCGCTGCGCCAGGTCCTCGGCGCTGAACAACATGCCGCGATGCTGGCTGACCAACATGCCCTCGGCGTCGATGAAAAAGGTGGCGGGGATACCCTGGACGCCGTAGCGCCGCGACCACTTGTTGCCGGTATCCGGGCCGTTGGGATAGGTCAGCCCATATTCCGCCATGAAACGGCGCGCGCCCTGCTCGGTATCCTGGTAGGTCAGGCCGATGAAGACGATGCCGTTATCCTGCTCGCGCGCCCAGGCTTCGGCCAAGAGCGGCGCCTCTGCGCGGCAAGGCCCGCACCAACTGCCCCAGAAGTTGAGGACCACCCCCCGCCCTCGTAAGTCGGACAGGCGGATGGTCTCGCCGTCATAGGTGGTGAACTCGATCTCAGGCGCGATGGAAGCGGTGCGCACCTCGGAATTGGTGTTGCGCTGGATGAACAAGAGCGCGGCGGAGGCGAGCGCGATCACGCCCAGCACCTTGAGCAGGCTCCACAGGGGGCGGCGCGGCGGCACGGTTGCGCCCGGCGGCGCGGCGTCCGGCAGGGCCGGCAGGGCCGGATCGGCAAGGATCGGTTGCGTCGCGTCCGATTCGGTCATAGCTGTTCGCGGGCTATTCGTGAACGATCACCAGCGTGCCGGGGTTATCAGCGGTACTGGCATACCATATGGACTTGCCGTCCCACTTGGGGCCGGCCCAGTCGAACAGCCACTTGGCATCGGCGTTGGTCATGTTGATGCAGCCGTGGCTCATCGGCTGGCCGAACTTCTGATGCCAATACGTGCCGTGGAAGCCATAGTCGGCGTGGAAATACTGCACCCACTCCACGTTCGCCAAGTTGTAGTAGTTGCCCAACGCGGGGTCGCCGCCGGTCATGGTCTGCGAGCGCACCTTGGCGCGGATGCGGAAGGTTCCGGTTACCGTGGGCGTTCTGGGCAGGCCGGAGGAGATGATGAAGCCGCGAATGGCGCGGGCGCCATCGTAGGCCAGCACCGTCTGCTCGCTCAGGTCCACGCGTATCCAACGCTCGTCGGTGTCCGGCATCTCGATGGGGGTGAGGTGGTCGAGATTGCGCGGGATGAATGCGGTCGTCCAGCGGTCCACGTCGTCGACGAAGCCCCGCTTGATAACCGGACCGATCAGCGGTGCGGTAAAGGGAAGCGGCGGCGCGCTCTCCCCCGGCCTAACTTGCAGCGGCGCAACTTCGGGCGGTGCGACTTCAGACGGCGCAACCTCCTCCGCTCCCGGCGGGGGCGCCAAGTTATACTCCTCATCCGGATGGCTGCTGGCCTGGGCGCGGCCGCCAGGCGCGATCGCCATCAGGAGAATAAGGGCGAACAAGACGGAACAAATAAGATTGCGCTGTAATAAAAGCGGACGAATGCAAGCCAACCGGCGTCCAAGGCGACAAGCCAACGGCATTCTCCTTTCCGGCCTCGAAGAATAAGGATAATGAGATAAAACCGAAGCCTACCCGCCCATTGTACCTAAGGCGCATGGCGGAAGCAAAGCCGGATTCTGCCGCGTCGGGCGCAACATAGGAGGATTGACAGGCATTTGTCAGCCGGGTAACCGCCGGCGGGTGATATGATATGCAATACGCGCCGGCGAACGCCTGCGCCTCGCCTCTGCAGCGGGCCATGATTCGCCCAAGGGCAATCCTTGACGATAACGGCAGGCCGTATATACTGAAGCCAATATCTTCCGTATGCTTGGCCCGCTTTGCGGCGAGTCCGGCTTCTCCAGCAATCGCGATAAGAACTGATCCACCGCCACTTTCATCAGGGAGGATGTTCTCGTGGCTTACCTACTCGGCATCGATGTATCTACCACGGCTACCAAAGCGCTGCTGATCGACGAACAAGGGGCAGTCGTCGCAGTTGGGGCCACCGAATATTCGTTTGACACGCCGCAGCCGCTGTGGAGCGAACAGGACCCGCCCGTCTGGTGGTATGGCGCGGTTCAGAGCATTCGCCAAGCGCTGGAAACGTCCGGCATCAAAGGCGAAGAGGTTGCGGCCATCGGCCTGACCGGGCAGATGCACGGACTCGTCTTGCTCAACGGCGACGGCTCCGTGTTGCGCCCGTCGATCCTGTGGAACGACCAGCGCACCGGCGCCCAGTGCGACGAAATCCGCGAGCGCGTCGGCTTCAAGGAGCTTATCCGCTACACAGGCAACAATGCGCTCACCGGCTTCACCGCGCCCAAGATTCTGTGGGTGCGCGAGAACGAGCCGGAAGTGTACGAGCGCGTGCGCCACATCTTGCTGCCCAAAGACTACCTGCGCTACCGGCTAACGGGCGAGATGGGAACGGACAAGGCGGGCGCCGCCGGCACTCTGCTGCTCGACCTGCGCACGCGCGACTGGTCGACCGAGGTGCTGCAAGCGCTGGACATCCCGCGCGAATACCTGCCGCCCACCCATGAAGGCCCAGAGATCACGGGCCGGGTAACGGCGTCCGTCGCCACCGATACAGGCCTCAAGGAAGGCACGCCGGTGGTGGCCGGCGGCGGCGATCAGGCGGCGGGCGCGGTAGGCGTCGGCGCCGTGACCGAAGGCATCGTCAGCCTGGTGCTCGGCACGTCGGGCGTCGTCTTCGCCACGGTCAACGAGCCGTTCTACGAGCCGGAAGGCCGGCTACACGCCTTCTCCCATTCTGTACCCGGTCGCTGGCACCTGATGGGCGTGATGCTCTCGGCCGCGGGCAGCCTGCGCTGGTACCGCGATACGCTGGCCCCCGGCATGTCTTACGACGACCTGCTGGCGCCGGCGGCGGACATACCGCCAGGCAGCGAGGGCCTGCTCTTCCTGCCCTACCTCACCGGCGAGCGCACGCCGCACCCCGACCCGCTCGCTCGCGGCGCGTTCGTCGGCCTGACGGTGCGCCACACCAAAGCCCATATGACGCGTGCCGTGCTCGAAGGCGTGGCCTTCGGCCTGCGCGACAGCTTTGAACTGATGAAGGGCGTCGGCCTCTCCGACATCCGCCAGGTGCGTGTCTCCGGCGGCGGCGCACGCAGCCCGATTTGGCGGCAGATCCTGGCGGACGTGCTCAACTCGGAGTTGGCGACGGTCAACACCACCGAAGGGGCCGCCTACGGCGCGGCGCTGCTGGCAGGCGTGGGCGCAGGCGTATGGCCGGACGTCGACACAGCCTGCGATACGGCTATCTCCGTCACCGGCAGCACGCAGCCCAATCCGGAGGCGGTGGCGCAATACGAGACTTACTACGCGCAGTACCGCGCGCTCTACCCGGCGCTTAAGCCGACCTTCGACGCGCTCGGCGACGCCGGTTAGGGATAGCGGCAATAAGCCAAGTCGCCTTAGAAAAACATCATCCGTCACGAGTCGCGCTTTGCATGACTCGTGACGGATGGCTCGTGACGTCTTCGCCTCTCAACGCCCAGAAAGATCCCTCACTCACTCCCCCGCGGCAGGTCCGCTCAGTGCACCCACACCTCGGTGCCTTCGGACGCCCAGTTGTACAACACCTGGGCGTCTTCCACAGTCAGGTTGACGCAGCCGTGGCTGGTGGGGACGCCGAAGCTGTTGTGCCAATACGCCCCGTGGATCGCATAGTCCTTGTAGAAATACATGACCCACGGCACGCCGGGCAGGTCATAGCCGGGGCCGGTCATGCGCTGGCTGTCCAGCTTGTGGTAGACGGCGAAACGGCCGATCACGGTGGGCGTGCTCGCCTTGCCGCTGCTGATCACGGTGCGCAGCACAGGCACATCGCCCTGCCACGCGGTCAGCGTCTGTGCGCTCAGGTCGATCTCGATCAGGCGATGACCGTAGACGGGCGCGCCGGCCACAGCCATGCTGAACTGCTCGGCGGACGACGGCGCCTGGTTGACGCGCAACCGCTGGCCTGTCCACACAAAATTCGGGTTGGGCAGCCCGTTGAGCCGCATGGCCTCTTCCACCGTCATGCCGTACTGCTTGGCGATCTGCGCCAGCGAATCGCCCTCTTTCACCACATGAATGGCGTCGGCCAAAGCCGGCTCGACCTGAATGCGCGTGCTGGGCGGGTCCACGCGCGCGCTGAGGCGCAGCGTTTGGCCGACGTAGATGTGGTTCGGGTTCTCCATCCCGTTGAGCCGCAGCAGATCGGCTAGCGTCAAGCCGTGGGCCTGCGCGATCATCGACAGCGAATCGCCGCGCTGTACGTAATAGTAGCCGGCATCGCCCGGCAAGGCCTGCGGGTCGGCGGCAGGCGCGTTGAGCGAAGCCCGCGTATCATAAGGGATGGCAAGCTGCTGGCCGATGCGCACGATGTCCGGGTTGGCGATGTTATTGTACTGGGCCAGTTCGGCCAGCGTGGTATTGTAGCGCGCCGCGATCTTGGCTAGGTTCTCGCCCGGCGCCACGATGTGCACGCGATCCGACGCCTGCGCCGCGCCTGTTCCCGCCGCCAGTGCGGCGACGATGAACGCGCCGGCAACGACCGCCGAAAGCAGGCGACGCCAATGCGAGGCCCGCCCTATGCGCCGAACCATGCCGCTGCCGACTTGTGTAATTCCAGACCTCATGCCACGCCCTTTCCCCTTGCCGAATCCCGCACCGATTTACGCGCCATCAGATCGCCTTCAGATCGTGTACCTAAAAAAGGCTGCACTTGTGAATGGCGATCCATTTCAATCTCTGATGACGCCGTGCGCGGGTAAAGGTTACGCAAAAATCCGGCCCTCGCAGCACGCGGCGCGGATGCTGCGAGGGAGTACTCGCCACGAATTGCGCGAATTGCACGAATATAAAAGGGGCAGGCAGCGTCTGCCCCTTTTACCGTAGCGGCGGCATCCCTGCCGCCGGATTTCTGCACCGCAAACCACTTAAACGACACCACGAAATGGAAAAGACGTCGCCCTACAACTGACGCCAGTCGAAGAGCACGCCGAGCGTCTCGGTGCGGTTCTCCAGCAGCATGGCGTATACAGCGGACGCCTCGGCGGGCGAGAAGCGCGAAGTGATGAGGTCGTCGACGCGCATCTGGCCGCGCGCCACGTAGGCGTGGAAGAGCTGCGCCTGCCGCGCCGGGGTCCACTCCGCCTGGTCCGGCGGCAAGTTTTCGTTGTGCGTGCCGCGGATGGAGACCTGGCGCGTGATCACGTCGGCCCGCAGCGTCTGCTTGCTGGGGTGGGGCGAATCGCCGGTCAGCATCATCGTCCCGAAGTTGCGCACCAGCTTGAGCGCCAGGGGGAAGACGGCATAGTGCCCGGTGGCGTCGAAGACCACGTCTGCCAGACGCCCGTCCGTATGCTCCTGCACGAAAGGAAGGGCGTCCGCCGCGCTGCCGGCGAAGGTCTGCGTAGCGCCGTGCGCGCCGGCAGTCTCCAGCCGGCCCGGCGCCAGGTCGACGGCTAAAATTTCCTCCGCCCCGACCACGCGCGCATACTGGACCAACAACTGGCCCAGCGGCCCCAGGCCGATCACGACCACCCTCGCGCCCATGCGCAGTTCGGCGCGGCGC
>CAZYSJ010000189.1:0-5758 GCA_964649875.1 uncultured Caldilineaceae bacterium | reverse complement strand
ACGAGCGAGCGCGCCGGGATGGCGGGCCGCGTGGTGTGGCGATAACGCGCCGTCGCTAAAATACGCGTACAAGCGCATTGCAGATGTCCCCAACAAAACCGGGGGCGCGTCTCTATGCGAACATGAGGCTTATGGGTAAAGAAAAAGCGGGATCGAAAATGAATGTCCTCGCCTTGGCGGGGGGCGTAGGCGGGGCCAAGCTGGCGACCGGCTTGCAGGCAGCGCTGCCGCCCGGCGCGCTGACGCTGCTCGTCAACACAGGCGACGACTTCGAGCATTGGGGGCTGACCATTTGCCCCGACCTGGACACGGTGATCTACAATCTCGCCGGGGTCAACAACCCCGAAACCGGCTGGGGCCGCGCCGGCGAAACCTTCACCACGCTGCGCGCCATGTCGCTGCTCGGCGGCGAAGACTGGTTCCAACTGGGCGACCAGGACTTGGCGATCCATCTGCGCCGCACCGAGTGGCTGCGCCAGGGCATCTCGCTCACCGAGATCACCGACCGGCTGCGGCGCAGTTTCGGCATCTCCACCACGGTGCTGCCCATGAGCGACACGCCAGTGCGCACCCTCGTCCACACCGACGAGGGCGACCTTCCCTTTCAGCACTACTTCGTGCGCCGCCGCTGCGAACCGCTGGTCATCGACGTCAGCTTTGTCGGCGCGGACGAAGCGCAGATGAGCGAGGCGGCGCACGAAGCGATCGCCGCCGCCGATCTCATCGTCTTCTGCCCCAGCAACCCCTACCTGAGCATCGACCCGATCCTGAGCATCCCGGAGATGCGCGCCTCGCTGATCCGGTCAACCGCGCCCATCGTCGCCGTAACGCCCATTGTGGGCGGCAGCGCGCTCAAAGGACCCGCCGCCAAGATGATGCGCGAGATGGGCCAAATGATCAGCCCTCTGACCGTGGTCGACCGTTACGCCGACCTGCTCGACGGCTTTGTGTTGGACCGGCAGGACGCGATCTTGCGCGACTCTATCGATGTGCCGGTATTGGTGACCAACACGGTGATGACCGACCTGGACTCAAAAACAGTCCTGGGGCGCGAGACGTTGGCCTTCGGCGCGCTGTTGGCCGCGGGCGCGCCTGCGCCGGGGGCCGCGCTCGACAAAAACATCTCTTCCTCGTCCTGAGCCCGCCATGAACCTGTGGGTTGTCGTCCCCGTCAAGCCGTTTAACCAGGCCAAGAGCCGGCTGGCGGATGTGTTGCCGCCCGCTGCACGCGCCGGCCTAATGCGCGACCTGCTCGCCGGCGTGCTGGCGCAGGTGCGCGCCAGCGGGCTGCCCGTTTCCGTGCTGGTCATCAGCCGCGACGCGGGCGTGCGCGCCTATGCCGCGGAACTCGGCGCACACACCCTGGCCGAAACCGGCGACGACCTCAACGCCGCGCTGGAGCAGGCCCGCCGCTGGGTGATGCAACGCGGCGGCGATGCCCTCCTCATCCTGCCCGCGGATTTGCCCCTGCTCACCGTGGAGGACATCCTGCACCTCTATGACCTCGGCTTGGCCGGCGCAGAAGTCGCGGCAGCCGCCAGCCACGACGGCGGCACCAACGCATTGTGGCTGCACCCGCCGGACGGCATCGACTTCGCCTTCGGCCCCGACAGCTTCCGCCGCCATGCAGAGCAGGCCGCGGCCGCGAGCCGGCGCTGGGCCGCCTATCGCTCCGAGACGCTCGACTGGGATGTGGATGTGCCTGCCGACCTCGACCTCATCGCGCCTCACGCATCGCTGCCCGCCGGCTGAACATGCCATGACAAAGCGTCTGACGCAACGCCGAATCGGGTACGCGCTGCTGGCGTTGGCCGCAGTCATCGCTCTGTTGCTCCTCTTCTTGCCTGCCGAGAAGACGCTGGGCGGCGTGATCAAGATCGTGCTGCTGCACGGCGCGCTGGTACAGGCGGGGCTGTTCAGCTTCGCCGCAGCCGGGCTGTTGGGCGCGCTCTACCTGATCATGCGCCGGGAGGAAGCCATCGCCTGGTGCGCGGCGGCGCAGAAAGTTGCGCTGGCGGTCTGGTCTGTCTACGTCGTATCGAGCATGGCCGCCACCTATCTCGCCTGGGGCCAGTTGATCGCCTGGGATGAGCCGCGCGTGCGCGCCAGCGCCTATGTGCTGCTGCTGGCCGCGGCCTGTCTGTTGATCGTGTGGTGGGTGCGCGACCGCGTTTTTACGGCGCTGGTCAACGTCGCCGCCGCGGCCGCGGTCTACGCCCTGGTCAAAGGGGTGAGCGTGGTGCGCCATCCGCTCGATCCCGTCGGCGCGTCGACCTCTGTGGCCTACCGGCTGGCGTCGCCGGCCCTGTTGCTGATCTTGCTGGTCATGGCCGCGCTGTTGGCGTGGCTGTGGCGGCTGCGGGGCGGTATCCGGGGCGAAGAGTGACGCCTATCAGCGTTCGGTCTGGAGCTCGCCGAGCGCATCGGAACCGCACGCCTGGCGGTAGGGACAGCGACGGCAGCGGGCGGCGTCGTTGTGTTGCCGGCGGACGTCGGGCGCGCTGCGGGCGCGGCGGATAGCCTCGGCTGCGCTGAGGACTTGACGCTGCAGGTCTGGGTTAAACGGGATGCGCACGATGCCGTCGGCATAGCGGATCAGCCCGTGCGGCGGGCGCGTCTTGTAGTGATCTTCCACCAAAAGACAATAGGCGCCCAACTGCAAAACGTGGCTTTCGAGGGGCTGCTGCGGCATGCGCCGGCTCTTGACCTCGACCGGCACGATAACCTGTCGCCCGCGTTCCTCCGTGCGCACCAGGTAGTCAGGCCGCCCGACCAGGCCGTAGCGCCGGCTGATGAGCGGTTCGGACACCTCTTCCCACATGCCGGTGTCGCTGTAGATCACCTCGCCCGCGGGCAGACCGGTCGCCGCGCGCAGACGTCGCCCCGCCCAGAACAGCGCCATCCCTAGGGCAATCAGCAGAATGGCGGCGATCCACAGGTAGGTCATGGCATAGGGCTTTCCGTCTGTGCGCCGGTCATCAGGCGCGCCGCCTAAGCCGGCTGCGCCTTGACCAGCATCTCCCACGTCCCGCGCTGAACGACCTCATCCTTCTGGTTGAGCACGTCCACCTTGAAGGCGACGAGGCCGCCGCCCAGGCGAGGCATGGCCTTGGTCCCGTCCACGGTGAGGCGCACGCGCACGGTGTCGCCGATGAAGACGGGGCGCTGGAAACGCCACTCGCCGATGCTGCGAAAGGCGAGGATGGTCTCTTCCATGAAGCCCAGGCGCACGGACAGCCCGCTGGCGATGCTCAGGATGAGCAGGCCGTGGGCCACGCGCTGGCCGAACAGTTGGCCCTGACTGTATTCGGCGTCGGTGTGGATCAGGTTCCAATCGCCGGAGAGCGCGGCGAAGTTGACGATGTCGGCCTCGGTGATGGTGCGGCCCATACTGACGACCTGGTCGCCGGGGCTGAACTCCTCGAAGTAGAGGCCGGTGGAGCGGGCGAGTTTGCCTGTGGTCATACGCTGGCTGCCTTCCTGACCGGGGTGTGGTGCGGATGTACGATGCGTGCTGGCTGCACTGTGCGCGATGATACAATACCCCGGCGGATTTCGGCAATGGGCGGATTGACAGGCGTGGGGCGAGGGGCTAGAATGCGCAGGAGCGCGCACTCCGGGACGGTGGCGGAACGGCAGACGCAGCGGACTTAAAATCCGCCGGGGTGATACCCGTGTGGGTTCGAATCCCACCCGTCCTACTTGATGCTAGATGCAGGAGTTGCTCCCCGCGGAACCGCTATACTCCTGCGGTTCGAGTTTTCGCCACGAATTAGACGAATTTCACAAAGTTCCCTATCCACCAACCCCGCCCGCCGCTAACCCTTGACCGCGCCGGCCGTCAGGCCGCGGATCACGTAGCGCTGGGTGATGATTGCCAGCGCCAGCACGGGCAGCGTGATCACCACCGCAGCCGCCATCAGCCCGCCCCAGTCGATCTGGGCGTAGGAGATGAAGTTGTAAATGGCGACGGGGACCGTGCGCGTGCGGCTCGACGCCAGCACGATGGAAAACATGAAGTTGTTCCACGAAAAGACAAACGAGAGGATCGACGCCGTGACGATGCCCGGCCCGCTCAGCGGCAGCACCACGGTGACAAAGGTGCGGATCGAACTGGCGCCGTCGACCACAGCCGCCTCGGTCAACTCGCGCGGGATGCTCTCGAAGAAGGGCACCATCACCCAGACGATGAAGGGCAGCCCCACCAACATGTGCGCCAAGATCAGCGACGTGTAGGTGTCGATCAACTCCAGGCGGCGGAAAATGATGAACAGCGGCACAAGGAAGGTGATGCCGGGCACCATGCGCGCCATCAGGATGATAACCGCCAGCCGGTTTTGCCGGTAGCGGGCGATGCTGTAGGCTGCGGGCAGGCCGATCAGCAGGCCGACGAGGGTGCATCCGCCGCCGATGATCACGCTGTTCGTGATGTAGCGCATGAAGTTTTGCGTGCCGAAGACATTTTCAAAGTTGCGCATCGTCGGCGTAAAGATCAGATCAGGCGGCAGTTTGATGATCTGCAAAGGCGACTTAAACGAGTTGAGCACCATCCACAGAAATGGCGTGAGCAGAAAAAAGACCACAAGAAATAGCGTCACCGCATAGATGATGTTGCCGATGAGTCGGCGCGTGCGGTTTCGGCGCTTGCGGCTTAGCTCAGTCGAAGTTACGCGGGATGCGCTCATGGCTTACACCTCAAGGGTGCGACGGGCGTAGGTCACCATCAGGCTAACGCCCGTGACGAGGGTGAAGAAAATGACCAGCAGGGCGGACGCATAGCCGAAGCTGAAATAATAGAACGCCTGGTTGTAGGTGTAGATATTGAGCGTTTCGCTGCTGAAACCAGGGCCGCCGCCGGTCATGGCATAGATGATGTCGAACGTCTTGATGCAGTCGATGAAACGCAACAGGCCGGCCACGCTGATCGTCGGCATCAACATGGGCAGCGTTACGTTCCAAAGGGTCTGCCAATAGGAGGCGCCGTCGACGCGCGCCGCCTCGAAGGGCTCATTGGGCAGCCCGGTCAGCCCCGCCAGCACGATCAGCGTGATCAGCGGCGTCCACTCCCAGATGTCCACAAGGGCGAGCGAAGGGATGACGCTGTTGGAGCCGGCGATCCACAGCGGTTTGGGCAGCCCGATTTCGCCGAACACATAGTTGATGACGCCGGCGGTCGGCTCGAACATCAGCAGCCAGACCATCGCCACGGCGACCGGCGTTGCCATCATGGGCAGGAGGAGAATCGAGGTGACGAGGCGTTTGCCGCGGTAGTCTTTGGCGTCAAGGAACAGGGCGATGGCGACGCCAAACAGAAGTTCCAGAGCCATTGCCAGCGCGGTGAAGTAGAAAGTGTTCCAGACAGCGTTCCAGAATCGGGCGTCGCCGGCGATGTCGATGTAGTTCTGCGGCCCGATCAGGGTGTTGGGACGCCCGGCCGTCAGGCTCCACCCGGAAAACGAGTTCCAAAGCGTGTAACCGATCGGGAAGATCATCATCAGCACGATGAAGATCACGGCGGGCGCCGGGAACAGCCAACGTTGGTGACGGTCGATGAATCGGTTAATCACGATCGGCTCCGTGTTCGCAGCTTGGGGAACGGGGCATCGGGCCGTGCGCCGATCAAGCTTGGCGCAGCGCAACCCGATGCCCCGACAACCTCCAGGCCCTAGCGCCCCAGGGCCTCAATAACCTGACTTACTGCTCGGCGTCCAGCAGGGCCTGGAACTGAGCATTGGCGTCGTTGGCGGCAGCGACGAAA
>CAZYSJ010000188.1:0-5875 GCA_964649875.1 uncultured Caldilineaceae bacterium | reverse complement strand
CGGCCCAGCAACTTCCCCGCGGTCTTGCGAAAACGGCCCGCCTGCGCTATCGTGTACGGCTGAATACAGACGAATATCGCACGTCAAAGGCTGTCGGATGGTCGCCGGCAGCTTTCCTTATAAGGAACAGACTCACATGAAGACTGTTGCGCAACAGGCCGTCCCCACGCTTTCCATCCGCCGGCAGCGATCTTTGCCCGGCTATATCCACCTGATCGTAAGCGGCTTCCTGATCGGCGGCGCCAACGTCGTCCCCGGCGTATCCGGCGGCACGATGGCCCTCATCCTGGGCATCTTCGAAGAACTGGTCGAAAGCCTGCGCATGGCCGGCCGGCCCGAATTCTTCCGCGCGTTGCTCGGCTTCCGCCTCAAAGACGCTTGGCGCATCATTAACGGCAACTTTCTCCTCGCCATCGCCGTCGGCGCGCTGCTGGCCGTGCTGGTCTTGGTCCCCGGCCTGGAATGGATGCTTATCAACCAGCCGGTCATCATCTGGAGCTTCTTCTTCGGGCTTGTGCTGGGGTCCGTGCTGCTCATCGTCGTCAGCATCCATCACTGGACGCCCGGCCTCGCCGTCGCCCTGCTGATTGGCGCTGCGGGGGCCTACTGGATCGTGGGCATGGTCCCCGTGCAGACGCCGGAATCCTGGTGGTTTCTGATGCTCAGCGGCGGCCTGGCGATCTGCGCCATGATCCTGCCGGGCATCTCCGGCTCGTTCATCCTCGTCCTCGTCGGCAAATACGAATTCTTCGTGCGCGCCGTCAACACGCGCGAGATCTTCCCTCTCCTGTGGGCGGGCATCGGCGCCGCGGTCGGCCTCGTCACCTTCGCCCAACTGCTGAGCTGGCTCTTCAAACGCTATCACGACGCCACCATGGCCGTGCTGACCGGCTTCATGTTGGGCAGCCTGCGTAAAATCTGGCCGTGGAAAGAGACGCTCGAAACCTACACGGACCGCCACGGCGAGCTGGTCCCGCTGCTGGAGAAGAACATCCTGCCCGCCCTGCGCGCGGACGGCGCCTTCAACGGCGAGATCCTCTACGCGCTGCTCGCCGCCTTCATCGGCCTGGCGATGGTGCTGCTCATCGAAAGATGGGCGATCCGCCAGAACGCGCCGGCGGCGCAGTAGACCGGCAACGTAGTCCTTTAGCGGGACCATGACCAGCCGCCCTGCCCCAAGCCGCCGCATCGCCGCCATTGTGGCTGCAGCCGGACGCAGCACGCGCATGGGCGCGCCCAAGCAACTGCTGCCCTGGCAGGGCGCAACCATGCTCGAAACCGTAGTCGATAACCTGCGCCAAGCCGGCGCCGACCCCGTCGTGGTCGTCGTCGGCCACGAGGCCGAAGCCGTCGTCGCAGCCCTGGCGGGCAAGCCGGTGCAGATCGTCGCCAACCCCGCCTACCGCACGGGCGAGATGCTCGCCTCGCACCAAGCCGGCCTGCGCCGGCTCATCGACGCCGCGCTGCCCGCAGCCGCGCCGCTCGGCGCGCTCCTCGCTCTGGGCGACCAGCCCCACATCCCCGCCGACGCCATCCGCCGCATCGTCGAGCAAGCGTTCGCCGCGCCGCAGCGCATCGTCATCCCCAGCTACAACATGCGCCGCGGCCACCCCATCTACCTGCCCGCCGCTTTGTGGGGGGAAGCCCTGGCGCTGGGTGCGGACGAGACGCTGCGCACCCTGCTCAACCGGCACGCCGGGGACATTCGTTATGTCGAGTCACAGACGCCCGCCGTCCTGCGCGACATCGACACCCCGGACGACTACGCCGCGCTCAAGCCCCGTTGACCGCGGCCGCGGCCGCTTCCCCCATCGCCGCCCTTCGTGCCATAATAGCCCCCAGGGACTTCGCACGGCGAGGCGAATAGACGAAGGGAGAAGGCCCACATGCCGGCATCCATCTATCACGAACTGAAAAAACTGCGCGAGGCGGGCCTGCCCGCCGCGGTCGCCACCATCGTCGAGGTGAAAGGCTCCGTCCCCCGCGAGGTCGGCGCCAAGATGATCATCCACCCCTACGGCAAGCACATCGGCACCGTCGGCGGCGGCTGCGGCGAGGCGGAGGTGATCCGCGCCGGCCTAGACGTGATCCGGGACGGACGCCCGCGCAACATCCAGGTTGACCTGACCGAAGAGATCTCCATGCAAAGCCTGGGCGTCTGCGGCGGGACCATGACCGTCTTTGTCGAGGCTTGGCAGGAAGCGTCATGAGCGATCCCGTCCTCGACCAACTGGTCGACGCCATCGAGCGCCGTCAATCTGTGGCGCTGCTCACCGTCACCGCGGCGGACGGCGACTACGCGCCCTGC
The DNA here is from genome assembly GCA_964649875.1 of uncultured Caldilineaceae bacterium. GTDB lineage: Bacteria > Chloroflexota > Anaerolineae > Caldilineales > Caldilineaceae > JASGTU01. The sequence continues at coordinate 3,567 of CAZYSJ010000188.1, read as the reverse complement.
CTGGGCCGTCGCTGCCTGCTCTGGCCGGACGCGGAACGCGAACCCGCCGGCGATCTGGGCCTCGGCGCGCTCACGCAAGACGTGCTGGCGGACGCGCGTGAGGCGCTGGAAGTTCGCGAGCATCGCCTGCTGTCCTACAGCCGGCCCGAAGGCGGCGTCGCCGTCTTCGTCGAGGTGCAGGCGCAGCCGCCGCACCTGATCATCGCCGGCGCAGGCCATATCGCCGCGCCCCTCGCCGCCATCGCCCACATCTGCGACTTCCAGGTGACGGTCCTGGACGACCGTCCGCAATACGCCCGCCCGGAGCGCTTCCCCCACGCGCGCGTCATCGCCGGGCCGTTCCGCGAGGAACTGCGCGCCCTGCGCGAGCAAGGCCCCGGCCTGGACGGCAACACATACGTTGTCCTGGTGACGCGCGGGCACCAGCACGACATCGACTGCCTGCTCGAAGCGCTCGACGACCCGCTGGCCTACATCGGCATGATCGGCAGCCGGCGTCGTGTCCGCGCCGTGTTCGATCTGCTGGAGCGCGAGCAGGGCATCCCCGCGGCCAAGTTCGACCGCATCCACGCGCCGATCGGCCTCGACATCGGCGCACGCACGCCCGCCGAGATCGCGGTCTGCATCATGGCCGAGATCATCAACGTACAGCGCGGCGGCCCGGCCGAATCGCTCAGCGAGCAGATCCGCCGCGAACGCCAAGCGCGTCGCGAACGCGCCGCCGACCGGCCGTAACCGCGCCCGCCCCGCCATATCCGCCGCGGCCCGCCTGGCCGCTCAACCAACCGGAGTTCAGCACGCAATGGACGACACCACCACCATCGGCGAACTGCGCACAGCCGTAGCGCAGTTTGTCTCCGCCCGCGACTGGGACCAGTTCCACACGCCTAAGAACTTGGCGATCAGCATCGCCATCGAAGCGGCGGAGATCATGGAGCACTTCCAGTGGTCATCGCTCGAACAGGCCGCCGCGCTGGTCACAGACGACGACGCCCGCGCCGAGGTCGCCGACGAACTGGCCGACGTGCTCATCTACTGCCTCAGCTTTGCCAACGCTGCGCAGATCGACATCGCCGCCGCCATCCGCGCCAAGCTGGACCGCAACGAAGGCCGCTTCCCTGTCGACAAGGTGAACGGCCGCCTCGGCGCACGCCCGTCCCCTTACGCATGACTCGTGACGCCTGACGCATCGCTTCTGACCACCAATCAAAGGCCAATCTCTCGTGAACTACCGACTGCTGCTTCACACCGAACAGCCTGTGCGCGCCGGCCTAATCGGAACCGGCGCCTTCGGCAACTCCTTCCTTTTCCAGGCGCGGCGCACGCCCAGCCTGGAGATCATGGCCGTCTGTGATCAAGACATCGACGCAGCCCGCCGCGCCTGCCTCCACAGCGGCGTCGCCGCGGCGGATCTCGCCGTCTGCACAACCGCAGCGGAAGCTCGCGCCGCAGCCGAGGCGGGCAAGACCGTCCTCACCACCGACGGGCTGATCCTAGCCGAGCTGCCGCTCGATGTGCTCGTAGAGGCGACCGGCGTGCCCGAAGCCGGCGCGCGCCACGGCCTCGCCGCCATCCAACAGGGCCAACACGTCATCATGGTGAGCAAGGAGACCGCGGCCGTCGCCGGCCCGCTGCTCGCCGCCAAGGCCAGGCAAGCCGGCGTCGTCTACACCACCGGCGACGGCGACCAGCCCAGCATGTGCATCGGCCTGCTCACCTGGGCCGAAACCCTCGGCCTGGACGCGGTCTGCGCCGGTAAGGCCACCGAAGCCGACTTCGTCTACGCCCCCGCCGCCGGCACGGTCACGAACGGGCGGCAAAGCGTGACAGTGAGCGACGACGACGCCTGGGGCCTGTGGCCCCTGACCGCGGGCGACCCGCGCGAGCGGGCGCAGGCGCGCAGCCGGGCTCTGGCGGCGCTGCCGCAAGCGGGCGTGGCCGAATACACCGAAATGGCGATCGTCATGAACGACACCGGCTACGGTCACGACGGCGAAACGCTGCACGCGCCGATCGTCCGCCTACAGGAGATCCCCGACTTGCTGCGTCCTGCACAGGATGGCGGGCTGCTGCGCGGCGAGAAGGTGATCGACGTAGTCAACTGCCTGCGCCGTGACGACGAGGCGGGCATGGGCGGCGGCGTCTTCGTCGTAGTGCGCTGCCACGACCGCGCCTCGTGGGAACTGCTGCGCCGCAAAGGTCACCTGCTCAGCCGCGACGGCGACTATGCCGCGCTCTACCTGCCCTATCACCTTCTGGGCGTCGAGACCGCGACCAGCATCTTCTCGGCGGCAGCCCTGGGGCTGCCCACAGGCGGCCTCGATACGCGCCCCGTGACGGAGGTGGGCATCCGCGCGACGGCCAACCTGCGCGCCGGTCAGCGCCTCGTCATGGACCGCGACCACGCCATCCCCGGCGCGACGCCGGTCTTCACCCCGCCCGCCCCGGTCGCGCCCGATGCGCCCGTCCCCTTCTACATGGCGGCAGGCGCGACGCTCGCCGCAGATGTGGAAGCCGGAACGCTCCTCACATACCGCATGACCGAGGAACCGGCCGGCTCCGTTCTGTGGGCAATGAAGCGCGAACAAGACCGGCTTTTCCTGGCGTAGAGGCTGCGGATGAGATCGCCAATTTGTTTGACACGCACCTGCCCGAATGCTACACTGACCATGCCTTCAGCGCCGCGCCCGCCGGCATTTAACCACAGCGTGCCGGCATGCCGTCAATACCTAAATCATCCCCTCGCCTCGCCGGCGCGTCAAACGCAGCGCACCGATGGAGAATGCCAACACCCATGAGCAAGCCCATGCAATACACCCCGGAGAACGTTCTCGTCCGCCCGACGAGCGATGCAAGCGACCCCGACCTGATCTTGTCGATCACGCCCGAATCCGCCGGCTGGGACTACATCTCGTTCCAGGCGCGCAGGCTCGCCGCGGGCCAGACCTGGCAATTCGAGACTGCCGAATGCGAGCTCGCCTTCGTCAACCTGACCGGACGCTACGACATCACGTCGAACCGCGGCTCTTGGTCCGGCATCGGCGGGCGCAGCTCCGTGTTCGAAGGCGCCGCCCATGCGCTCTACCTGCCGCGCCGCACCCGCTTCACCGTGACCGCAGTCGAGGACGGCGAGTTCGCCGTCACCTGGGTTCCCACGGACGAAGACCACGCCCCCTGGCTGATCCGTCCGCAGGACGTGCCCATTTCCATCCGCGGCGGCGACAACGCCAGCCGCCAGATCAACGATCTGTTGCCGCCCGGCTCGCCCGTCCATCGCCTGGTGCTCGTCGAGGTCTACACGCCCAGCGGCAACTGGAGCAGCTACCCCGGTCACAAGCACGACGTCCACATCGAAGACGCCGACGGCAACCTGATCGAGGCCGACCTGGAGGAGGTCTACTTCTACAAGATCGACCGTCCTGAAGGCTACGCCTACCAGCGCGTCTACACCGACGAGCGTTCGCCGCTGCAAATCGCCGGCTACCCAATCGACGCCCTCGTCCGCGCCGAAGACAACTGCGCCGTACTCGTGCCCGAAGGCTATCACCCTGTCGTCAGCGCGCCGGG
>CAZYSJ010000187.1:0-5891 GCA_964649875.1 uncultured Caldilineaceae bacterium | reverse complement strand
AATGAGAAGACTTGTCAGACGATGTTCGGTGGATCGCCGCCCCGCTCGACGGCAACTCTGCGGGCAGCTTCACTCGCGCCTCGACTTTTGCAGACGGTGTCTGCAAAATCTCCCAGCCGAGATAACTTTAGCTCCCCTTCCGTTTCAGCTTGCTTTCATGATCGTTGATGAACTGTCGTATATTCTCTGCGAAGTCCAGCAGCTTCTCCCATTGTTCCATATACAGCGTCACAGGCATTCGCTGTAAGCCGTACACGCTGACTGCGCCTTTCTCGCTGACCTTGCAGTAGAGGCTGCCCTTCCGCGGCTCCAATTCGTCCAGAAGTCTCGATGCCTCTTCAGTATTAATCTCGCCTGCGGCGAGCTTCGCCAGGATCTCGTCCTTTTTGCTCATGCTGAACTCCACTCTTCTGCTGAGACCTCAAGTTCCGGACCCGAAGATCCGCTTGTACTCGCTTAGAGACTGCGCGTTTACATCCTTGCCTTCTTCGTGCGCTCGTCGGATCTCCTCCCAATAGACTCTGGTGTTGTCCTGAGCATCGCTGAATCCCTGAGAGCAACGGTACTGATGAAACTCAAATCGCGACATTCTCCACACCGGCTTCGAGGGTGCCGTCGATGGGGCATTCAGCCAGCCCCCGTCTGCACTCTCGTCGATCACAGCATCCTCGCTCTCGAAATGAGCCTGCGAAACTGTCGCCCGATCAACGGAGAACAGTTCCTGTTGACGACTTGGCTTACTTGCCTTCCTTTCCTTCCTTCGCCCGGTCTCCCTCCTCTGATCGACAGCCGCCGCCCGCTCTGGTGCACGAAGCGTCTCGGGAACGAAGACCGTGTCCGGAGATCTCGCAATGCCGACTTCGCTCTCTTGCGCCTGCCTTTCGATGCTTAGAATTGTGGCTCGACGGCATTCCCCCTTCCAACTCAATTCCACTTCATCTTCCACGGACGCCCCAACGAGCGCTTTTCCAATCGCGCCTTTGACTGAAACAATACCGTTTTCAAGATCGTCCTCGCCAGCAGTCAGCGTCACCATCCGGTGGCGCGATTCTTCCTTGTCAAGCGAAATGATAAGGGTGTCGCCGACATCTACGCGCACAACGGGTACTCGCTCTTCTGCTGCGACGGGTTCCAGAGGCTCGACCTGAATAGTGCGATGTTCTGTATAGGTGTGAATGGTGCTCTTCTGGCCGATCGGCTGTATTCCCATGCTGTTCATCGTCGCGACTAGATCCGCCATGCATTCGTCTGGAGCAAGAGCGTAACTCGACGCCCAGCATCGCCAGAACGTCCATCCCATCCGCTCCAAAGTCTTTTGTCGATTCCAGTCCTCGAGCCACCTGTCGGGGCCATGGTAACGGTCACCGTCAAGCTCGATTGCTAATCGACGGTCAGCCTCGCCGTCAACCACAAGATCGATGCGGAACTCGCCCACGGAAACCTGGGGCGTCGCGCGGTACCCGAGAGAATGCAGGCGTCGGAATACCTTGCGCTCGAACTCGGATTCGCAGAGTTCGACCATCTCTTTAGGAAATCCGGCAGCCCCCGGCATGGGGTTGTCGAAGTGATTAAGTACTTTGCGCTTCAAATCACTCGCATTGCGCAGGTCGCTGATCGAAACGGACCGGAACAGGTACATTCGGTCTCGGGCGCGCGAGAGAGCAACGTTGAACCGTTGCTCAAAAAGCCTCGCCGTCTGAGCCTGACACTGGCCTGGACTCGCGACCATCGAGACGAACATGATATGTCGTTCTTTACCCTGGAATGTCGACGCGTCCCCGCACGCGATGCGATGGCGCAGATAGGCGTCTTCTCCGACCCGCTGGAGCAACAATTCCTGAATTCGACGCGCCTGCTGGTTTCCTATCAGCGATACAACGCCGATCGTGCGATCCTTGTAGGCTGGATCGCCCACGATGCGTTCGACTTCGTCAACGATTGCCGTGGCTTCCGCTTCGTTGACCTTGCCAGCGTTACGTCGGCCCCCATCGACAAAGACGTCCACCAACGGCGGGTCAATCCGTTCGGAAGGCTTCGGGATACGGAGCGGTGTGATCTTCTCCGGATAGAACTGAAAACTGAACCGTATAATCGGTTCGACGCAACGAAAATGCTCGTTGAGAGGGATACGGTTTCCTGAGAAGACGGCCTGTGCGAGGTCGTAGAGCGACGTTCCCGGCATGAGCTGGTCGGCGAACGGCTGATCCTTCAAGTAGCTGTGCCGCAACTGCAACAAGCGTCGCTCTTCGAGCCCGACGGGCGCTGGGCTGACCTGCCGATCATCCCCCACGACGAGCACCTTCTTCGCGCGCAACAGCGCAGGCAACGCCATGGCATCGGACTGTGACGCCTCGTCGAGAATTACTAGGTCGAAGACCCCCACCTGAGCTGGAAGCGCCTCGGATACTCGCCATGTGGGCATGATCCAACAAGGAACGGAACCGATGCATTCGAGCATCGCCCGCCGTGCATTGCCACGGTAACGCCTCGCGCGAATACCTGTTCCGGCGCCAATCTGGCGTATTGCCAGCGCGAATTGCGTTAGGGCCGTTAGAGGTCTGCCTGTCATTCGTTTCTTGAGGCCGAGATATGTCCGCAGTCTGACCACCTCGGCCATGGCTTTTCCCAGTCGTCGCTCTTCCTCAACCCTCCATTGCGATAGCTTCTTCAACTCGGCGCGTCTGTCAATCTTGTTCAGATAGGAGGCAAGCCTTCGATGCCGCCAAGCGCTCTGCCAGTCTGGAGGGGTCCACGGGTCGGCAGCATGTGAAGCTGGCTCTGACCGCAGACGCCGTGCCCAATTCACTGCTCCGGACGCTTCAACCAACCTCGTAACACGTTCCACAACGGTCAGCTGTGGCCGCAGGTTGCGAACGCGTTCAAGCTCTCGGAGAAACTCTCGCCATTGATCCGAAATGCGATCCCCGCTCTCGCTCGCTGAACCTACAGCTTCACGCAAGAAGCGTCGAATGGCCGGAATAATCGGCCCCCCGCACGCGACGAAACGCTTCTCGGCGTTCTCAACAGTGACACGAGCGGAATTCAGTTTGTGTTGTGAGAGCGCGGATTCAAGTGACTCTATCGCGAGTCCCAGAACAGCTGTGTCAAACGCGGTTCTGGCCGCGTCAATGCCGTGGGGAAACAAGGCCGACACCTCGGCGCGCAAGCGAGTACGATACAGCATTGCGACTGCGTGTGCGGCCTGACAAAGCTCATTCGCGTTCTTTAGCCAGTTGTCGACATTCGCGTCCGTGCCGGTCACGATGATCGGAAGGCTGGAGACGGCGGCGAGCCGGTTCCATCGCTCGACGAAGTCCTTGACGGCCGTCTCGTAATCGAGGTGCAGCACCACCTTCTGCCATGCCGCTGGACTCTCCGGCTTACCACCGCCCACTCGAATCCTGCTCACGAGGCCCTTTGCGTCAGTTTTGCCAAGCGACAATAGCGGGAACAGCCTTTCCCCTCGGCTGGCGCGGCGAACTGCGTCAACCACGTCATCGCGGTGGCGGCCCAAACGTGGAAGCGAGACATTGGTTATCAGACACTGACGCTGCATCTCCGCCAGGCTGCCAATATCCGCAACCAACTGATGCAACGGTTCTGTCGCGCTGGGCTCGGATCCACGCTCAAGCAAATCGCAGTACACGGGCCCTATCCATGGAGACTGGCTCAAGCGCACCAGGAAACTCCTGATTTCCTGCAGCCCATTCAACAGAGATTCCGCGCGATTCCAGGCGTCGACACAACAAACAGATAGGGCTGGCAGGCGTCTAGTCTCTGCAACTCTGCTCAGTTCACGGGCCCGCCGCAAATCTTCATGGACCGCACGGATCGTTGTCGGTGTAGGCAAGTCGTTGGGACTGGGAAGATTGGCGTCCAAGTACACCAGATCATTGCCAAGAACCATTCGAGCATTCCGCATAGCGGCAAGATCATCTGCCGAGAAGCGAGGTTCATGCGCTTCGTCCGAATCGAGATTATCGTCAAACCAGCCATACTTGTCCTTCTCGCTCCTGACGAGTTCCGCCAACTCGCCAGGATAGCGACCCTCCTCGCCTGCCAATCGCTTTGCGACCGGTGTCAGATGTGCTCTCGCCCATTTGCACATTTGGCTGTCCAGATCAGCGATTCTCTGGCGCAGGTCCAGTATTTCCTGCTCACAGCGTTCACGACGACAGTTGAGTTGCGAGGCGTCCTGATTCACCACGTCGTTGGCCATGAACGTGACAGCCGCCTCCAACTGCCTCAGCCCTTGACGCTCGCTGGTCAATAGGCTGATCGTCAGCTCGCGCACCTCTTCCGGGATTTGATCGCGCAGCACCTCCAGCGCGGGTTCCCCCTTGGAAACGACCAGGACGTTTCGGCCCGTCGCCAAGTAATGGCAAATGATGTTCGCGATCGTGTGGGTCTTGCCGGTGCCCGGCGGCCCTAGGACGACGACGCCGTCATCCTGCGACAGCCGTTCGAGGATCTTGACCTGAGCCTCGTTGAAGGGTTTCGGAAACAGAACGTCGCGGTCGGAGAAACCTGAGGTGTGAGTCAGAGATGGGCTCGTGCCACCTTGCCCGATCCCGATTCCGAGATCGATGCCGTCAAGCGATCGGTCGCCAGCGTCTGACTGGCTGACCCAACGCTTACTGGAGGAGGGCAGTTCCTCTTCCGATCGGCCCTCAATGTCTTTCTTCAACCGCTGAGTGTCTTGAACAAACAGATTGGCACTCCTCGGCCGGATGTAGATCGCCCACGTATCCGTTATCGTCAGAGTATCCGTTGGCTCAGGAAGACTGCGGTCTGCTATGCCACGAGGCGTGTAGACTCCCGCAGGCAGTATCCCTGCAGCCTGCTCAAGGATGGCCTCAAAGCTCGTTAAAACAAACGGTGAGAAGCCATTGTCGCCGGCATGGACCGCTTCGGATTCCTCCTCCGCAAATCTGGCAAAGTGTCTGCGGGCGATATCTTCCAGTTGTCCGATCCTGGGATTGCCGAGTGCGACGAATGGTCGGACGTACAACTGGGGTTGAGCCTCTCGCGGCCGCACGCGAATAGCGTGGCTCTGTGGTTCAATGTCGATCTCGACAAGAGCCTCGATAAGAGGGTGCTCGATCGTCTTACCGTGTGCCTTCCAGAGGACAATGCCGACACCGAACACGGCCTCGATTGGGTTGTCCGCGCCTTCCGTCTCGATAGACTGGATCGCTGTAAAGAACTTCTCGTAGATTGCAATGGTTTCTCGGCGGATTTTCTCTCTCTCCGACCAGTCTCGCCAAGGACCGGAGACGTAGGCTTGAAGTTCCGACTCAATCTCCGGCATGCGATCGCGCCGCATGCGGACATCCCGCTTGTCAGGACCGCCTTGGGCCGACAACATCACATCTTGCGCGTCAACCTTCCCACTATCAACAAGTACCTGAGCCTCGGACGGACCCATCACTTCCAAGATCGCGTCCTGGAATTGCGGGACAGCGCTAGGGTCACGACTGACCGCCGTCCATTTCGCGAGGTGCGTCGGCACGGCTGGCGGCGGCTCCCTTTGAAGTCGCTCGATTCTCAGCCACACCATGCCGTCTGCGTCGGTCACGTCATGCTGAATTCCCTCTCGATCCCGCAACTGGTGTTCAAAATAGAGTAGCGAGCGATAGGATCGCACCGAGTAGACTGCCTTCTCGGGCAGGCGAGCCAACTCCTCTACGTACTTGAGCAAGCCGATCAGTCGCTCTTTCGTGCTCATTGGACGTGGCCTGACGCTGTAGTCTCGGCTCCTTATCAGCGCGGCTTTGCGCTCCGGAACCTGGCATTTCCTGATCTGCTGAGCTGAGTTCGCGACTCCGCGATCCGGCTCAGTATCTGTTCGAGATCCAATCTCTTGAAAAGCCGATAGTTGTTCACTGGGT
>CAZYSJ010000186.1:0-5963 GCA_964649875.1 uncultured Caldilineaceae bacterium | reverse complement strand
GAGGTCATCAGCCCGCGCCGGTCGTCTACCCACTTTACCGGTTTGCCCAGCTCCGTGGAGAGATAGAGAACCAGAGGCATGTGGGGGTAGATGTAACCCTTTGTACCGAAGCTGCCGCCGATTGTCGGGGAGATGAGGCGGATTTTGGTGAAGGGCACGCCGAGAATGGCGAAGGCCAGGAGCAGGCGATGGTTGTGGGGCGACTGGCTCGTCGACCACAGCGTGTACTCGTCGGCATCCGCATCGTAATGGCCCAGGGCGGCGCGCGGTTCGATGGGGCTGTTGATGGTGCGCGGGATGTGAATGCTGCGCGTTAGCGTCACCTCGGCGGCGTCGATGGCCTTCTCAGTTCCTTCGCGGTCGCCGTATGGGATGTAAGCGTTGAGGTTGTTGGGCACTTCGTCGTGCAGCTGCGGTGCGCCTTCTTGGATCGCCTCTTCTGCGTCCATGACCGCGGGCAGCGGGTGGTAGTCGACGACGATGGCCTGGAGCGCGTCGTGCGCCTGGGCGGCTGTTTCCGCCACGACAGCGGCCACCGGGTCGCCGGCAAAGCGCACTTTATCGACCGCTAACACGTTGCCCGCGCCCGGCATGCCCATCGGGTGCGACGGGAAATGGCTTTCGACGCCGCCAGGAATCCAGACGCAGGGCAGCGGCATGATCTTGCCCGCCAGTTCTGCGCCGGTGATCACGCGCACAACGCCGGGCATTCTGGCCGCGGCCTCTGTGTCGATGCCGCGGATGTAGGCGTGGGCGTGCGTGCTGCGCAGGATCGCCATGTGCAGCATGCCCGGCAGCGACATATCGGCTGTGAAGCGACTGGCGCCGCGCAACATTTCGGGGTCTTCTTTGCGCCTGACCGGCGCGCCTAGCACATGTTTAGTCATCGTTCCCGCCTTTGCTATCGAACGAACGCTTACTTAACCCCGGTAAAGTGGTAGGCGATCTTTCCGTCTCGCAGGACCATAGCGTCGTACACATGCACGACGCCATGATTGGATTCTACTGTGGCCTCGAAGAGAATGGTGTTGCCCGTTTCGGCGAACTTGTCGGTTGAAACGACGCGCTTGATGTTGACCCAGCGCAGATAGTTGCGGAAGTGCTTGCGCAGCGCTTCTTTACCTTTGACTTTGAATTCAAAGGCCGTCAACACGGCGTCGTCGTGGTAGTTTTCGTCGACGAGGGCGTCGGCGTCTCCGGCGATGAGGCATTCGACCTGGCGCTGGTAGAACTGCTTGCCAGGCGTGTCGACGATCATGCGCACGGGGCTGTTGGCCTTCTGCACGGCGTACTGCACCGCCTTGACGACGTTCTGGTAACCGGTGCAGCGGCAGAGAGTCCCTTCCAGCGCGTTGCGTATTTGCGCCTCGCTGGGGTTCGGCTCGTGTTGCAAGAGATCGGTCAAGGCCATGATCATACCGGGCGTGCAGAAGCCGCATTGCAGCCCGTGGCTTTCGACGAAGCCCTCCTGCAACTCGTTGAGTTGGCCGTCAGCCGATACGCCCTCGATAGTGACGACCTCGGCGCCGTCCGCTTGGGCGGCGAGCGTAAGGCAGCTCTTGACGGACTGCCCGTCGAGGAGGACGGTGCAGGCGCCGCATTCGCCGGTGTCGCAGCCGACTTTTGTCCCGGTCAGGTCAAACTCTTCGCGCAGCAGATCGACGAGGAGCGTGCGCGGCTCGACTTCGGCTGTGCGCAGATGGTTATTAACAGTCACGCTGACTTGCATGAGCATGTTCCTCCGTGTCGATCTGATCAATCTAGCTGATCAATCAAGCGGCGCCGTTTCCTTGGCTAGAGGCGAGCGTAGCCGGGCGCAAAGACAGGCGGCTCGGCCACGGCGTTATAGCTGGTAATCTCCAGCCCATAGGGGTTACGGTCTGTGCGGCGCAGTTTCCAGACTTGGGTGAAATTCGCCGAAACGCGCTTGCTTTTGGCCGCGGGCGGGGTAAAGCTGCTGGCCTGCCAGGCGACGACGACAGTCGCTTCGGCGGTATCGCCGCTAATCGACGAGTCGACGCTGACGACGTTGTGGTTCTCGTCGAAGAAGATGTTGATCACGCCGGGGGCCTGTTCGCCGTCCGAGTAGGCGCCGCCTGCATACCAGGCGATGAAGTCGCCAACGCCGTGCAGGGTCTTTTCCGGGAAGATCATCTGCACGTCGTCCTCGGCTACCAGCTTGCAGATCTCTTCGGTCGGCACATGAAAGTCGAGGGCCTGGTACCAGGCTGCGGCGAAACGGTCGATTTGTTCGCGAGTAATTGGACTGCTCACAGTGTTTCTCCTTCACAAATATCTTGTATGGCAATGAACGGCGTCATCGCTACTGGCCGCACGTATTGCCCACGCGCTCAGGATTTGTGTCGCCTTCCAACACCAGATCGATGAGGAAGGGGCCGGGATGGGCCAGGGCCTGCTCGATAGCGGGTCCGATTTCGTCCGGGTTTTCGACGCGTACGCCCTGGACGCCCATGCCGCGCGCCATGTCCGCGAAGTGGAGCGGCGGGTGCGACAGGTCGAAGCTCACGGGGAAGTCGTGCTTGGCGATGTCGCGCTCTTTCCAGTACTGGTCGATGTTCAACTGCAACAGACGATACGAGCCGTTGTTGCAGATCACGAACTTGGCGTCGACGTTGTGGCGGGCGGCTGACCACAGCGCCTGGATCGTGTACATAGCGCCGCCGTCGCCCGTGAAGCCGAACACGGTCTTGTCCGGGTTCGCGAGCTTGGCCCCGATGGCGCCGGGAATGCCGACGCCGAGCGAACCGCCGCGTGTCAGAAAGTATTCGCCTGTGCGCTGAGGCGGCCAGTAGCGCACGACCGCCGGCGAACTGGTCAGCGCCTCGTCGAAGAGCATCACGTCCTTTTCCGGCAGGCGGGTGACAAGCTCTTCCATGAAGCGAGACATGCGCAGCGGCACGGCGTCGCGGTTGGCCTGGTCGTCTTCTAGGGCCGCGGCGCGTTTGGCCTGGGTTTCCGCCCCGATCTCGGCTGTGCGTTCTTGGGCGGCTGCCTTCTGGGCGGGCGACATGACCTGTTCGAGCGCCTCGATCAGCAGACCTAATGTCAGCTTGGGATCGGCCACGACGCCGATATCAACCGGATGGTTCTTGGCGATCTCGTAGGCGTTGAGGTCGATGTGCACGGTCTTGGCGCCCGGAGCGAAGATGTCGCCTAGTTCAGGGAAGACCTCGGGCAGCACATATGTGCCCACAATCAGGTTGGCGTTGCCGCGCTGCATGATGGGCAGGCTGGCGGAGCCGAACATGTGGCCGGTCATGCCCCGATAGAGCGGGTGGTCGTAGCGCATGTTGACTTCGCCGGCGTCCGCCTCCCACACCTCGGCCCCCAATAGCTCTGCGACGCGCTCAAGCTCGTTCTGCGCGCCGGAGAACGCCACGCCGTCGCCCACGAAGATCATGGGCTTGTCCGCGGACGCCAGCAGTTCGGCTATGGCGCGAACCGTGGGCGCGTCCGGCGCCACGCGCGTCGAGGGCAGCGAGGTTGGGCGCACCGGTTCGACAGCGGGAGCGTCCAGCACGTCTTGCGGCACGCAGACATAGACCGGCCCCATGGGTGGCGTGGCCGCGATCTTGATGGCGCGGCGGATGACGCGCAGCAGGGAGGACGGGTGCATGACGACGGTCGACCATTTGGTGACCGGCTCGGCAAAGGCGACCAGGTCGCCGGCCATCTGCGCGTCCATCGCCGCGTATTGGATGCCGGCGTCGCCGCCGATGACGACGAGCGGGGAATGGCCGCGCATCGCCTGATAGAGCGCGCCGATGCCGTTGCCGACGCCCGGCGTGCTGTGCAGTTGCACCAGCGCGGGCTTCTGCGCAGCGCGGGCGTAGCCGTCAGCGGTCAAGACAGCGACCGATTCTTGCAGAGTCAGCACATAGCGCATCTGCGGATAGGCGGAGAGCGCGTCGAGAAAGCCTTGTTCGACCGTGCCGGGGTTGCCGAACATGTGGTCGATGCCGTCGGCCAGGAACTGCTCGATGATGGCGAAGCGTCCGGTTTTTTGCGTCATAGCGTTACCAACCATAGCGGCGGAGGCCGTTTTCCAGCACCTCGATCATCAGTTCGCCCACCAACTGCGAGTCCTGGGTGGAGCGACCTGTCAGGAACGGGTAGTCGAGGATGGTCGAGATCGTGCGCCCGACGCCGCCGTGGTATTGGCCTTCGGGGCCAACGGCGTCGCGCAGAATATATTCGAGCGGGTAGAAAGGCGGTCCGAAGTTGACGCCGGCGACCTCCTCGCGGGCGAAACCGGTGCCGTCCTTATAGTCATACTCGCGGGCGTGGCCGGTGACATGCTTGCCCCAGATGATGCTCTTGCGCTCGGTCCAGTCGCGGGCAAAGGCGAGGCAGGTGACGCAGTAACATTCGGCGGCGATGAGTTTGTCCTGAGCCAAGAAGCCCAAGATGACGTCGTGCAGCCGTTCGTTGTTCACCATGTCGACCATAGGGCCGCTGCCGCCCGGAAGCAAGAGGGCGTCGTATTTCTCCAGCTCCTTCCAACATTCGTCGCGACGGTTGTAATACGCTTCGAGTGCGTGGCCGAAGCTTGGCCCGTTGAAGTAGGGTATAGCCGGGAACCAATCCGCCAGGTTGATGGGATTGTCCAGCAGATCGGACTTGTGAATCTGTCTTGTGCGCTGTGCGAAGTGCTCGTCGGTAACGACTTTATCCAGTGGCGGGTCGAGATAACCGGGCTCCATGCTGGGCGGCAGAGCGGGCGGCTTGCGACCGGTGGCAGTCATGAAGTCGACTTCATAGCCATGATCCATCAGGACGTCATAGGGGCCGACTAACTCCTCCCCCCAGTAGCCCCATTCGGAAAGCATGCATAACACTTTTTTGGTCATGGTCGCACTCCTTGCGCGCTGGATCGGTGAGTCAGCCGAGCGCGCGGGGGGCCTGCGCCGGCCGTTCATGGGCAAAACTTAACCAGGGCCAAGCAAATCGCCTGGCATTCAGGTTTATTTGGGCTGTGATGAGAGGTCTATGCTGTTGCTTGTGTGGTCGCCTTTGACGACAAGGGCAGAGTCTAGCGAGTTCGAAAACAAATGTCAAGCCCCAATTTTCGCTCGCGCCTCAAATGGGTTGAGCGCGACGGGGTAAAAAAAACGCGCCTATCCACATGCTAGGTGATGTGCTATAATCTGCCGCCACGCGAGGATGGGCGAAAAAGGAAGCCTTTGGGCTGCGCATAGTAGGTCACTTGAGTCTTGAATTACGGTACGCGCCGGGAGAAAACAGGGTAGTGTGAGCATGAACGCGCCGAGGAGAAGGTCCGGTCAAAAACGAGCATCGGCAACGCCGGCGGTACAGGTGCGTGTAGCGCCGGGCATTCGTCTGTCGCCGGAACAGGTCGCACTATTGGCGGAGGCGTTCTCCAAGGAGCGAGAGATTCTGGTCAAGCAAGAATTTCGTTCCGGGTACAGCGGCGCCGTGGTATTGCTGGTGTCGGTCGGCGCGGGACGTGCGCCGCTCGTCGTCAAGCTGGCGCATCCGCACGACTTGCAGCGCGAGTACCACGCCTACGAGGAGTATGTGCGTCAGGTGTCGCCGCAGAATATCGCCCATCTCCAGGGCGAGCCGCATGTCGGGCCGGACGGTCAACTGGGCCTCTTGCAATACACGTTCGCCGGCGGCGAGTCGCATCTGCCTACGACGAGCCTGCAAACCTACTACGAAACGTATGGGGCCGAGGCGACTTGCGCCGTGCTGAACCGCATCTTTCGCGTCTATGGCCGGCACTGGTGGGCGAATAATCGCGCCCAATCCTACGTGCAGGATGAGTATTACGACCGGCTGCTGCCTGTGCATTTGCAGGCTGAGCCGGTCGATCCAAGCGAGAATCCGGATCACACCCTGACGGCGGGCGTGACGGGCGCTATGTCGGCGGAGGGGATCGAGATCGGGCAGATCGTGCAGTTGAACGGCTTCAGCGTCAC
>CAZYSJ010000185.1:0-5967 GCA_964649875.1 uncultured Caldilineaceae bacterium | reverse complement strand
GGCCACTGCATCATGATCACCGCGTTGTCGTCCACGGTCACATAGTCCTTGAGCAAATGGCCCGCCATGCCCATCACCCGGCTGGGCATGCCCAATAGGTAGCGGGCCAGCGCCGCGCCATAGCAGCAGTAGTCCATCAGCGCGCCCGCTCCGTTCAGATCCTCGTCATACAGCCACTCGTAGAAGTACGGCGTACAGCCCAGTTCCTTGGGGCCGGCGTGCGCCGAGCGATACCGCGTGCTGAAAACCTGCCCGATCTCGCCGCCCTGCGCCATTGCCATCGCCTTCTGCAAACCGGGCCACCACGCAAACGGCCAGTTGACCATGAGCAGTTTGCCGGCCGTCCTCGAAGCTGCGAGCATCGCCACCGCGCCCTCCAGCGTGGACGCCATCGGCTTCTCCACCATCACATGCAGGCCGGCGTTCGCCGCCATCACCGCCACATCTGCGCCGGTGGCGTTGTCCGCATAGACATAGACGGCGTCCAGTTCGGCCTGTTCCAGCATGTCATCATAGGACTCGAACGCCTGCGAGCAGCCGGTTTCCTGGCGCACCTTCTCCAGCAGCTCCGGGTTCGGGTCAGCCGCCGCGACCAGCCGGCCCATCTTCGATGCGCCCAGCTCGGCCAGATTCTCCCATACATGGTCATGGGTCAGCCCCATGACGCCCACGCGGATTGTCTCTGCCATATTCTCCTCCCTGCGATTCCGCAACATTAAGCCGATCCCGCCGCGCCGGTCAGCCGGCGACGCGGCGATAACGCTCCCGTACGTTCGGGATCAGATACTCGTCGAAGGTGCGGTCAATATCGTACTGCGGCGCCCAGTCCCAGTCCATGCGCGCCGCGCTGTCGTCGAGGTTGCCGGGCCAACTGTCGATAATCGCCTCGCGTTTCAGGTCCGGCGCAAAGCATATATCCGCGTCGGGAAACGCGCTCATCACCCGCTCGCGTATCTGCCCGGCAGAAACGGTGAAGCTCGTGACGTTGTACACCTGGCGCGTCAACTGCTCCAGCGGCGCATGTCCAAGCTGAAGCAGCGCATGCACGGCATCCGGCATCGCCATAAAAGGAATGCGCGCGTCCTCGCGCACAAAACAGGAGTAGGGCTTGCCCTGCGCCGCTGCGTGCACCATCTCCGGCCCGAAGTCGCTCGTGCCGCCCGACGGCAAGGTGAAGGCGCTGAGCAAACCGGGGAAGCGTACGCAGCGGAAATCGATCGTCACCGGCTTCTGCGCCGCGAGTTGCCGGTAGTGGCGGCTAAAATACGAACCGAGCATCTCGCAATATAGCTTGTTGCACCCGTACATGGTGCGCGGCTGGTTCCATTCAAACTCGCGCACCCGCGCGTACAGGTTCTTGCTCTCCCGGTCAGGCAACCCATAGACCGCAACCGAACTGGGAAAGATAAACTGGATCGACTGGTTGCGCCACTGGCTCTGTTCCGCCGCCACCTTCAACAGCGAGAGCGTGCCCTCCACATTCACCTGGTGCGCCATCTCCGGCGTAATTTCGGCGCGCGTCGATAACAACGCAGCCAGATGATAGATCACATCGATCTCGTATTCGCTCACCAGCCGGCCCAACAGGTGCGCATCCAGCAGGTCGCCCTGAACGTGATGCGCAAACCCTGCGACGTCCGCGGGCAACGCGTGCAGGTCGAGCGTCAACAAATGGTTGTTCCCTTGTTCGGCCAGCTCGCGGATCAAGGCGTGCCCGACCTCCCCGCTCGCCCCCGTGATCAACACCACACGCTTGCGCATGAACCTCTCCGATCCCGTATGTGCTTGAGATTGTCCGGCTGGTCGCCGCAGTCCCTCAGCCGGACAAAACGCCTAACTCTCGTCCCACCGTCGCAAAGATGTCGAGCGCTTCCTCCAAGTCATCGCGGCTATGCGCCGCCGAATTCATCACCCGGATGCGCGCCTTGCCCATCGGCACAGTCGGGTAGCCAATCGCCGTGGCAAACACGCCCGCCTCGAAAAGCTTGTGGCTGAAAGCCTGGGCCAGCGGCGCTTCGCCCAGCATCACCGGGATGATCGGCGTCTGGCTGTGGCCTATGTCGAAGCCCAGACTGCGCATGCCTTCCTTCAACGTGGCGGCGTTGTCCCACAACCGGTCGACCAGTTCCGTCGACTCGCTCAGGACATTGACCGCTTCGATACACGCCGCTACGTCCGGCGCGGTCATGGCGCTGGAGAAGAGAAACGGGCGCCCGCGCTGGCGCAGCCATTCCACGATCACCGCTGCGCCGGTCACCAGCCCGCCCACCACGCCGAACGCCTTGCTCAACGTGCCCACCTCCACATGCACGCGGCCGTGCAGCCCAAAGTGATCCACGATGCCGCGCCCGCCGCGCCCCAACACGCCTTCGCCGTGCGCGTCGTCTACCATTAACAGCAGCCCCAGGTCTTCCGCTGTCTCGCAAATTTCGTCCAGCGGGGCGATGTCGCCGTCCATGCTGAAGACGCCATCGGTGATGATCAGCCCGCGTCGATAAGGTCCCGCCTCTGCGACCTTGCGGCGCAGATCCGCCACATCACAATGGGCATAGCGCACCACCTTAGCCCGGCTCAGGCGACAGCCGTCGATGATGCTGGCATGGTTCAACTCGTCCGAGAAGATCACGTCTTCCGGCCCAACCAGCGCCGGGATAGTCGCCAGATTGGCCGAGAAGCCGCTCTGAAAGGTGATGCACGCCTCAGCCCCTTTGAACTCGGCAAGCTTGTGCTCCAGTTCAACGTGCAGCGACGTCGTACCGGCTATCGTGCGCACCGCGCCGGGGCCAATGCCGAAACGGTCGATGGCCGACTTTGCCGCCGCCGCCAGGCGCGGATGGTTCGCCAAGCCCAGGTAGTTGTTGGCGCAGAAATTCAGCATCTGCCTCCCGTCAATCGTCACCCGGCCGTCCATCGGCGACTCGATCGTCCGAATCGTCGTCAGCAGCCCGGCCTCACGCGCGCGCGCCATCTCCTCTTCGATCCAGGTTAAGCTGCTCTGATCCATGATTTTGCATCTCCTGATTGGCTTCTGGCTGCATGGGGATGGGTGTGGGGCGATCTATAGCCAACATGGTACAATCTTGGCCTTGCCTGCGTCAAAAACGCCGCGTCCGAAACCGCTAACGGGGCAGGCGCATCCCCTCGTTGCCCACCCTCTCTTATGTCACGTCAGCGTTCGAGATCTAGCCGGCTGCGCAGCATCCGCCCTGTGCTCGACTGCGGGTTGGCCGAGATCATGGCCTGTCGTTGCTCCACAGACGCAGCCATTTGGGTATGCGGGAGGGCTTACGTGACCGCCCACCGGGCTTCACACATTCACTATTGTACCGCACAAGCGCGATGCGACAGACGCCGTCAGGCAAGGCCTTCCTTTCGCCTAATCTTTCGGGTAAGCCGGTGAGCGAAATCCGAGAGACCCATTATCGCAATTCTGTAGTATTATCATGGTCGCAGTGAGTCGCACAGGGCGCGCCGGCGCGAGAAGGAAGCTCGCCGTCGTTCGCTGATTAAGGAAGATGCAGCAGATGAAACCAAACCAGAATGTCTTGAGGCGCCCGCTCATGTTGGCGCTGGTTATCGCCCTGCTGCTTGCGCTCGCGCCCGCCGCCTATGCCCAGCAGCCTGACAGCGCCGCCCAAGCCACAGATGACGCCGCGGCCGAAGACCGTCTCCTCGTCGGCGTCACAGTAGGCGCACCGCGCGCTGAGGTGGAGACCGTCCTAGCCACAGAGGGACTCGTCCTCGGTCGCTACTGGCCGCGCTTCGGCGTGGCTGAGGCGCTCATGCCTGTCGCAGCCGCAGGCGCCTCCGCCTTCCTCGCCGCCCGCGGCGAAGACTTCGCCGCTCGCTCCGAGTTGGTGCGCTATGTTGAGCCAGACGGCCGCGTCTATGCCGCAGATGCCCCAGTAGAGCCGCCCCACGACGAGCCGATCCCCAACGACCCGCTTTTCTACCGGCAGTGGGCGCTGCCCAAGATCGAGGCCGTCAAAGCCTGGAACATCACCCACGGCGATCCGGACGTCGTCGTCGCCGTAATCGACAGCGGCTACACCCCAGGCCACCCCGATTTCTCTGCGGCCAACCTTGTCCCCGGATGGGATTTTGTCTTCGATGACGACACGCCCGAAGACAATTGCGGCCACGGTACGCATGTCCTCGGCACAATCGCCGCGACAACCGGCAACAGCCTCGGCGTTTCCGGTGCGGGCCGCGCCCTGCGCGTGATTCCTCTGCGCATCCTACACGATTCCGGTGGCAACTGCACTGGAGACATACCGGACCTAATCGACGCCATTGACTACGCAATGAATGCAGGGGCGTCCGTCATTAACCTAAGTTTGGTAGGATCCGATTCTGACGCCGTGCACGATGCGATCCAGGCGGCAGCCGCAGAAGGCTTGTTGATCGCGGCAGCCACTGGCAATGACGCATCCGACGACGTGTTGTACCCAGCCGCCTATCCCGAGACCGTTGCCGTCGCAGCGACCGATCCATCAGACGAGCATGTCGTTTATGAAAAATGGGGATGGGGTAGCAACTACGGCCCAGAAGTGACCATAGCCGCGCCCGGCGTCGGCGTGCTCAGCCTGATTCCTCCAGATACCTACTTCACGGAGAGTGGTACCAGCATGGCCACGCCCCACGTCAGCGCGCTGCTCGGCCTCCTGCGCAGCCTCCGCCCCGACCTATCTTCGAATGACCTCGTCGCCCTCATGACCGCGACAGCCGTCGACGTCAACGCCGCGTCGTCTCCCGGCAGCGATATCTATCTCGGCGCGGGGCGCATCGATATGTACGCCGCGCTGCTCGCCGCGTCCAATGGGCTGGCGCTCACCGCTCAACCCGCCGCCTTCGACCCGGTTGCAACCGGCGATCCGCTTGTGCTGGACATTCAGGTCACGGCTTCGAACTTGCCCGTCGAGGGCGCGGTCGTCTATCTGCAGACGCTGCGCGCCGCCGACTTGACGCCCGCGGCCGCAACGCAGCGCAGCATCACCAACGCCGGCGGCAATGTCTCCTTCGCCTTCATCGCGCCGGACCAGCCGGGCGACTACATCCTGCGCGCCCAGGTCGGCTCCGCCTTCCTCGATCTGCCCATCCAAGTGGCCGAACCTTATGACATCGGCGTCGCCATCCGCCAGCCGGAACTCATGGTAGGCGGCGAGAAAACCCCGTTCACCGTCACCGTGCGTTCTTTGCAAGGGGAACTCGCAACCGAGCCGCTAGCCATGCGCCTAGAGACCAGCCTCGGCTGGATCAATGGACAACGCATGTTAGAAACTGTCGTCAAAGGCGGCATCTTCACCGGCACGCTGCGTTCCGGCAAGATCGCCGGAACCGCCACAGTCAGCGCCACGATCGGCCTATCGACGGGTGTCGCCCAGGCGGTCTTCCTGCCCGGCCCGCCGGTAACCCTCGCCTTCAACGACGCGCCGGACAGCATCGTGACCGACCCGGGGAACACCATCTTCACTGTATCAGTACATATAGCCGACGAGTACGGAAATCCGGTCGATCCGCCCGCTGGCGTCGCCTTCACCGCCAGCGCTGGCGACGTCTCGCCCGCACAGGCCGTTACCAGCAGCGGGGCGGTCACCGCCACCGTAGACATCCCGCGCACGTATACGCAGCCCGTCACCGTCCAAGCCGGCGTCCCCGGCAGCGAGAACCTTCACGACGAAATTGAACTCGTCGGCGTGCCCCCGCATATCTGGCTGCCATTGGCTATTGGCGAGTAATACAAAAGGCCGCCCGGAACCGAATCCGGGCGGCCTGGTTGTTTTGGCGCCGCATCACGCCTAGACCACGGTGCGCAAAATCTGCTCCAGCACCATGATCGCAAAGAACGCGATCAAGATCGAGATGTCCATCACGCCCCCCAGCGGAGGAACGATCTTCCGGATCGGCTCCAAGACCGGCTCCAGATCGGAAGAGCGTCGTGTAGGGAAAGAGTGTAGGATAGGGTGT
>CAZYSJ010000184.1:0-6039 GCA_964649875.1 uncultured Caldilineaceae bacterium | reverse complement strand
GGTCAAAGAGCGCTTCCGCGTCGGACTCTGCCGCCAGATCCGCCTGGCCGAGCAGTCTGTCCAGCGCGGTCAGCACGGCGCCGGCCATGATCGAGCTAGTCCCCAGGCCGGAGCCGCGCGGGATGGCGGTCTGCGTGGCGAGCTGCACGCCGCCGGGAAGCCTGGCGAGTAAAGCCGAGAGCGGCGCGGCGGGGTCCGCGCCGGCGGGGACGACGCCCTTGAGCACAAGCGCGGCCTTGGCCAAGGCGAACGGATCGGCGGGGTTGCGGTAGTCGAGGACTTCGCCGGCGACTTCGGGACGCAGGGTCTCGTCGATGTCGCGGCTGACGAGGGTCAGCGCCGGCTCCGGCAGCCAGGACGCCTCGGCGACGATGGGGGGCCGGCCGCGCAGGGAGACGGCGGCGTTGAGGACGACGCCCCCGCGCTCGATGCTGTAGGGCGGGGTGTCAGTCCAGCCGCCGCCGAAGTCGACGCGGGCCGGCGCGGCCACGCGCACCGCGCCATGCGCCGCTTCGACGGGTTGCAGGGCGGCGCTTGCCCGGCCTAGGCGGCGATTGACGTCCGCTTCGATGGCCTGCGCCAGGTCGGCAAAAGCGCGATCTTCGTAGGCGGCGTCGCCTGTCGCCACGGCGAGGGCGGCCAAGCCGCGCCAGTGCAGCGTCTGCGGCCCCTCCTCCAGCCGCTTTTCGATCAGGCGGCAACGGCGCGCCAGGGCGGCGGGGTCGCGCGTGTCCAGGGTGCGGGCTACTTCCTCGGCGGGGCGTTCTTGGCGAATGGCCGCAGCCGCGTGTTCGGCTGCGATGGCGTCCTCGACCGCGGCAATGTCGTCGAGGATGCGTGCGCCGCCGGCGTGGGTAAAGCCCTCTGCCAGGGAAAGGCGCTCGGCGGCTTTCCAGCGGCTGCGCCAGGCGGCAGAGGCCGCGGCGGGGGCCTGCAGGGGCAGCGCCAACTCCAGGCTGGCGTCGCGGTCATTCGCCACAGGGTAGAGCCGTGCATGCCACAGGTTGCGCTGCTCCGGCGGCACGTGCGGCCACAGGATTTCCGGCGCTTCGCCCAGTTCGGCCAGCCAGTCGCCAAAGGACCGGTTGAGAAACGTCGCCTTGTCGTCGCTCCACAGCCGCTTGGGGTCGTCGTCGAGGCCGAAGAGGCGCGTGACGAAGCCGTTTGTCACCGGCAATTGATGCAGCACGAGGTTTGCGCCCAGCGTCACGTCGCGCTCGCTGAGCAGGCCGGCGACGACGGCGCGCCCCTGCCAGTCGAGGCGGGGCAGGCGGCTGTCGGCGATGAGGGCGGGGCGTTGCGGGCTGCCGGACGCGGCCTCGGTCGGCGGCGCGTCGAGCGCGGCGTTGATCAGCACGAAGGCGTCGCCTGCCGGCTGTGCGGCGGGGGCCAGCCAGGCGCCGGCATGGCGCGACCAGCCGCACAGATGCGCCAGCGAGATGTCGTCGGCGACCATGCGCCAGTACTCTGCCGACGTGCCGAAGTGGACAAAGACAGCGGGTTCCAGCCGTTCGGCCGTAAGGGGCGTGCCGCGCAGCCGCGCCCAGATGGCCTGGCGTGCGGCGCGCAGGCCAGGCGTGGCCGGGCCGTCGCTCTCGTCGCCCAGGTAGGCCTGGCGCTCGGTGGATTCCGCCAGCGGCAGGAGCAAGTCGCCGTAGAGGTTGATGCCGGCGGCCCCCACAGCCTGGCCCGCGGCGAGGTCGCGCACGGCGGGTTCGGCGAGCAGGGCGGCGAACTGGGCTGCGGTCGAAGCGTCGAACCAGGCCAGGCCGGTATCGATCGGCACGGTCTCGGCGGCGTCAATCGCTTCCCAGCGTTCCAGTTCCTGCCGCGAGGCCTTGTGCAGGAAGGCGGCGACGTTCTTGCTGCCGGGCGCGGTCACGTAGACGCCGTGGCGCAGCCCCAACTCCGCCGGCGCGGCGATCGCCACGCCGGTGACGCCGTGGCGGTGAAACGAGAGTTGGAGATGGTCGAAGACGAGCATCACATCGCCGGAGACGACGAGCGCGCCCGGCGGCGCGGCTGCGGCGATGCCGCTCAGGTTGATGAGCATCTCGTCGAAGATGGTCGAGGCGCGTCCGTCCGGCAGGAGATGGGGAATGCGGGCGAAGAGCTTGCCGACGGCGGAACAGTGCGGCAGCCGCCGCGAGTCGCCGCCGGAGTGAATGATCAGGGTGCGTTGGCGATCTGTGGCCGCCTCAGCCAGGTCCCGCAGGTCCGAGTCCGGGTCAAGTTCGGCCAGGCGTTCTGCGGACAGCGACAGCGCGGCCAGGATGCGCAGGGTAGCCCCGCCGGAGCCAATGCGCCTGCCGCCGGGGTCGGCGATGACGTGAAAACGCGTGGCGGCGGGCAGCAAGCCCTGGCCGCGTCGCCAGGCAAGCTGGCGGCGCATCATCTCGGCCTGGTTGCGGTCGCTGGCGGTGAGGACGCACAGGTCCCAGCCGCGAGGCGCGTGCAGACCCGGCTTAGCGTCGAGCGATTCGAGGTAGCGCTGCCAGTTGTTGCGGCGCGCCTGCTGCAGAAATGCATCGCTGCCGCGCAGGGGATTGGCTGACATGACGGTTATCCCAGGGCGTGACGGGTGTCGACGATCAGGCCGGCTTCTTGGCGGATTCGGCTCCAGTCATAGGACGAATGGTCGGCGGCGATGATCACGCAGTCTGCGGCGGCTAGGGCGGCGGGCAGGTCCGGCACGCTCGCCATGCGCGCCGCGTCGACGCTCAACTCGGGCACATGCGGGTCGTGATAGGAGACATCGGCGCCCTTTTCGTGCAGCAGGTGGATGATGTCGAGGGCGGGCGACTCGCGCAGGTCGTTGACGTCTTTCTTATAAGCGACGCCCAACACCAGGATGCGGCTGCCCTTGACTGGCTTGCCGAGGTCGTTGAGCGCGTCCTGGACTTTCTGCACCCAGTAGCGCGGCATCTCGGTGTTGATCTCGCTGGCCAGCTCGATAAAGCGGGCGTTGTATTCGAGAGCGCGCAACTTCCACGAGAGGTAGTGCGGGTCGATGGGAATGCAGTGACCGCCCAGCCCCGGCCCCGGCGTGAACTTCATGAAGCCGAAGGGCTTGGTCGCGGCGGCGTCGATCACCTCCCAGGCGTCCAGGCCGAGTTTGTCACACATGAGGAGCAACTCGTTGGCGAGGGCGATGTTGACTGAGCGGAAGGTGTTCTCGAACAGCTTGACCATTTCGGCGGCGTCGGGCGAGGAGACGGGCACGATGGTTTCGATGGCCTGGCCGTAATAGGCGCAGGCGACGGCGCGACAGTCCGGCGTGACGCCGCCGATGACCTTGGGCGTGTTGCGCGTGGTCCAGTCGGAGCGCCCCGGGTCGACGCGCTCCGGCGAGAAGGCGAGAAAGAAATCGCGGCCGACGTGCAGCAGGCCGTTGCCGTTGGCCGCGGCGATGGCGCTGTGCTCCTGCAGGATGGGCAGCACGAGTTCCGTGGTCGTACCGGGGAAGGTCGTCGATTCGAGGACGACGACCATGCCGCCGTGCAGGTAGCGCCCGACTTGGCCGGCGGCGTCGGTGATGTAGGAGATGTCCGGGTCGCCGGTCTTGTTGAGCGGCGTGGGCACGCAGATGGAGACGGCGTCGCAGCCGGCCAGCGCAGCGTAATCGGTCGTGGCGCACAGCGAACCGCGTCGCGGCTCACCGGCGGGGCGGGACGGCGCCTGGGACGCGGGCGCTACCTGCGCCGTCTCGGCGGCGCGCACGAGCGGCGCCAACTCGGCGGACGACACGTCGCCGATGTACGACTCGCCGCGGTTGACGGCGGCGACCTTGGCCGCGTCTACGTCGATGCCCGTCACGTCGTAGCCGGCCTGGGCGAAGGTCACGGCGAGCGGCAGACCGACATAGCCGAGGCCGATGACGGCGACGCGCGCCTCGCGGCGCTGAAACTTGGCGAGCAGTTCATCTTTTTCCATCATGGCGATTCTCGGTTTCGACCGGCGCGATTGCTGCGCCGAAAGCTCACTTGCCGATCAGCCCGCGGCGCGTCAGTTCTTCCACGATGTACTCGACGATGTCGTCGACGCTCTGCACGTCCGACTCGACGAGGATCTCCGGGTTCTGCGGTTCTTCGTAAGGCGCGGAGATGCCGGTGAACTCCTTGATCTCGCCGCGGATGGCTTTGGCGTAGAGGCCCTTCGGGTCGCGACGCTTGCACACCTCGATGTCGCACTTGACGTAGATCTCCAGGAAGCGGCCTTCGGGCAGCAGATGCCGGGCGAACTCGCGTTCAGAGCGATAGGGCGAAATGAAGGTGCAGAGAGCGAGATGGCCGTTCTCGAAGTTGAGCCGGGCCACTTCGGCCACGCGGCGGATGTTCTCCTTGCGGTCTTCGGGCGAGAAGCCGAGGTCTCCGTTCAGCCCGTGGCGCACATTGTCGCCGTCGAGGAAGGAGGTATGCAGGCCCATGTCGAAGAGGCGCTGTTCGAGGCGGCGGGCGATGGTCGATTTGCCGGAGCCGGACAGTCCGGTGAACCACAGGACGGCGGCGCGATGGCCGTTGCGCCGTTCGCGCATCTCGCGCGTGATCTCGCCGCCTTCCCACACCACGTTGGACGAGCGCTTGCGCTCCGGTTCGGCGGTGACGACCTCGTCCAGCGTGCGCGCACGGCGGCGGATCATGCCCGCGGCCACGGTAACGTTGGTGTAGGGATCGATGAGGATGAAGCCGCCGGTGTTGCGGTTGAGGCGGTACGGGTCGAAGAAGAGCGGCTGCGTCGTCGTGATCTTCATGCGCCCGATCTCGTTCAACTGCAAGGTCTTGGCCTGGTCGCGGTGCAGCGTGTCCACGTCGATGCGGTAGTTCAGCTCGGAGATGAAGGCGCGCACCTGGCGCGTGGTGTGTTGCAGGATATAGGAACCGCCGGGGTTGAGCGGCTCTTCGTTCATCCAGCAGACCGTGCATTCCAACTGGTTGGCGACGTGCGGCAGGTTGTGCTTGCGCACGATCATGTCGCCGCGACTGATGTCGATCTCATCTTCGAGCGTGAGCATGACCGAATCGCCCGCGGCGGCCTCGTCCAGTTCCTTCTCGTAACTCAGGATGGAGCGCACGCGGCTGGTGCGGCCCGACGGCAGCACGACGATCTCCTCGCCGGGGGAGATGGTGCCGGACGCGATCTGCCCGGCAAAGCCGCGTAGGTCCTGGTGGGGGCGGACGACCATCTGCACCGGGAAGCGGAAATCGACCAGGTTGCGCGTGGCGCCGACGTTGACGTTTTCCAGGTGGTGCAGCAGCGTGGGGCCGTCGTACCACGGCATCTTCTCGCTCTTGTGGACGACGTTGTCGCCGAGCAGCGCGGAGATGGGGATGAAGGTCATGTCCTGCACGGACAGCTTGGTGGCGAACTCGGCGTATTCGGCCACGATCCGTTCGTAGACCTCTTGGTCATAGTCGACCAGGTCCATCTTGTTGACCGTAACGAGAACGTGCGGGATTTCCAGCAGCGAGGCGAGGAAGCCATGCCGTTTGGACTGCGTGACGACGCCTTTGCGCGCGTCGATGAGGATGATGGCGAGTTCGGCAGTCGATGCGCCGGTGACCATGTTGCGCGTGTACTGGATGTGGCCGGGCGTGTCGGCGATGATGAACTTGCGCCGCGGGGTGGCGAAGTAGCGATAG
This sequence comes from uncultured Caldilineaceae bacterium, assembly GCA_964649875.1. Taxonomy (GTDB): domain Bacteria; phylum Chloroflexota; class Anaerolineae; order Caldilineales; family Caldilineaceae; genus JASGTU01. The sequence continues at coordinate 400 of CAZYSJ010000184.1, read as the reverse complement.
GCCACGTCGATGGTGATGCCCTGTTCGCGCTCGGCGCGCAGGCCGTCGGTGAGCAGCGCCAGGTCCACGTAGGGGTCGCCGCGCTGGCGGCTGGCGCGTTCCACGGCTTCGAGTTGGTCCTCGAAGATGGCCTTGCTGTCATAGAGCATGCGCCCGATCAGCGTGCTTTTGCCGTCGTCGACGCTGCCGGCGGTGGTAAAGCGCAGCAGGTCCATGGCGAGATACTGGTTGCGGTCCGAGCCAATCGCGGCGGAGACTTCGGGTTGGGGGCCGTTTTCTTCTAGTGATATAGACATAACGTTCTCTTTTGTATCTGTCGAAAAATGACGGGACGGAATCAATGCAGCGCCTTGTCATGCTGAGCGTAGAGAAGCATCTCCAGGCCTGTTGCGCACGAGAG
>CAZYSJ010000183.1:0-6219 GCA_964649875.1 uncultured Caldilineaceae bacterium | reverse complement strand
AACTCACCCCTCTTCGCCCATACCCCTTTGGCAAAATTCGGGATGAGTCATGTTGGCGTTGCCGCTGTTTTCCGAGAAGCTGCTGCCGGCATTACAGAGGTAGAACTCCGTATCCTGGAATGCGGCCCCGGCGGCGTCAACGCTCCCCGGGCTGCCGCTGCATGCGCCGCCCGCCTCGCGGTTGGCGTCGTCAAAGATAAAGCCGCCCGTCACCTGCACGCCGCCCTGGAAGCTCAGTTCCGCTTGCGGCATGACGGCGATTCGTCCGACTGTCGCTGTACCGCCGCTGATTGCGAGATTCGTATGGAGCCTGCCATAATACGAGCCCGGCGTCGCCAAGACTCCGACACCGAGTACAGGCGGCAGGATGGTATTCTCTGCGTCCTTAAAGTAGAAGCGATAGGCGTAATCCGTGCCGGCGTTCAATCCGCTGTCTCGCCACGGTTGCGTACTGCACGGCACCGTTGCGATCTCCTGGCTGTCGCGCTTGATCAACACATTGGCGCAACCGGGGATCGCAGACGAATCCCACCAGAACTCGGCGAAGTCAGGCCCGACAAAAACGTCGACAGCAATTGCATCGGTTTGCGCCGGTTCAACGTCGGAAAGGGCGTAAACTGGCAGAGCGCTTGCCTGCACGGGCAAGCTACAAACGGCAACCAGTGAGATAAGCAGGCAACAAACGACCGCCGCCCGGCTCGGCGAGCAGCAAAAGAGGATGCGATGCATAACACGGCTCCCGTCGTGGTATTGTGAAGTGCTGCGGATTTAAAGCGGAGAAATGCCGGCGTCGCCGGCTGCTAAGGTCTAGAGCCAGTGTAACACAGGTCAGATGCCCTGACTACCCCCTATTTTCGATGGGTGCGTCTCAAAGTTTTAGCGTACTCGGCGCGCCCGTTTGTAGGTGCGCCATCCTTGGCGCACGAGCCGCACATCCGGCGGCAAGGATGCCGCCTCTACACGGTGATAAGCCAAGAAATTGGGACAGACCCTTTTGCGATATAACGACGTTGCGGGGCGAGGCCAATGCCGCGATTCGGTTATTGTGAATGCTGCTGACGAATGTCGAAGCCGGGCGCCGACTCACGGCGGGGTGATCACGCCCTTCACATCCCACAAGTCTTCCCAGTCCTGGCCCTCTTTCCACAAAAAGACCTGCCCCTTGATCAGCCGGCAGTTCTTGTCGATGCCCGCAATCGCCTGCATGTCCGCCTCTGTCAGCGGCTCGGTCACGACAGCCTGCAGATTGGCAAGATAATGGCTGCGTTTGGTCGACATGGGAATGGGGACTTGCCCGCGCTGCACAGCCCATTTGATGCAGACCGCAGCCGGGTGGATGCCCAGCCGCCGCGCAATGCCCACGATCACCGGATCCGCCACGTCGACCGTATCCTCCGGCGTGCGGTCGCGCACCGGACGGTTCGGCGAGCCAATCGGGCTATAGGCGATGGGGACGATGTTATGGGCGCTCACGAACTCGAATAGCTCAGGCTGCTGAAAGTGCGGATGCAGTTCCATTTCGTTCGCCGCCGGAGCGATAGCCGCATCGCGCAAGAGCAGTTCCAACTTCGGGATCGTCATGTTCGACGTGCCGATGTGGCGCACCAGCCCCATCTCCACCAGTTCCTCCAACTGACGCCATGTCTTCATGTAGTTGGCGTGAATGTAAGGCTGGGCCTGGGCATCGCGCGAACCCACGTCCACGCCTGGCGCATGGTGGTTCGGGAACGGCCAATGGATCAGGTAGAGGTCCAGATAATCGAGTTGCAGATCGCGCAGTGACTGCTTGCATGCCGGGATCACATCTTCCTCGGCATGCTTGTCGTTCCATAGCTTAGACGTGACCCACAACTCCTCTCGCTTGACGCCCGCCCTCATGACGGCGCGCAGCGATTCCCCGATCAAGCGCTCGTTTCCATAGACCGCGGCGCAGTCGAAATGGCGGTAACCGACCTGGGCTGCACCGAGCGCTGCCTCCGCCACCTCATGCGCCGGCGCGTGGTCCGAACCGAACGTACCCAGACCGATGGCGGGCATCCGCGCACCGGTATAGAGCGTGCGGTAGGGCACATCCTTCGGGTTCACGCCGTCTTCGGCAGCGAAATGGTCGAGGCGCGTTGAACTATCCATTGTGTCATCTCCGTTTGTGGATATGGACTGCGCGCACAGGCGTAAGCTATTCACTCAACTGCACGGCGACAGGGCCTGCATCGGTATAGCTGCGGATCGTGTCGAGCACGCGCAGCCGGTCGTCCGCAACGTAGAGCGCGCGCAGCGCATCGAAGTCGGGCACATCGCCGCGGGTCAACTCGGCGACCTGGTCGAGCAGCGCATAGTCCTCTGCCGTCAACGCCTCATCCGGCGCATCGGCTAGGCCCCAACCGTCCCACGGCAGCAACTCCGTCTTGTTAAGCGCCGCCACATCGCGCAGGAAATCGCCGCGCACGAACCACAGCCCGTGCATGTCGAAGATGCCGAACTGGTCCGGATCCGCCTGACCGGAGCGGCACAGCTTCCACGCCTGCCCGCCCACGATGAACTGGTCGCGCGGCACGTCGAGCGGATCAAAAGCGATCTTCAACTCGGCGCATTGGAATGCGTCCAACTGCGTGTCGACCAACCGCCAGCGCGCATCCTCTGCATCCCAATACTCCGCCACCCAGTGATCCTCATAGTGGTCGGGCAAAAAATACCGCCCGAACCCACAGCGGGCGCGGGCGGGGACGCCTTGATGGCGCAGTATAGTTGTCAACATGACCGAAAAGTCCCGGCAGTTGCCGACCAGCCTCCTCTCCGGCGGGCGCGCCTCCGTCAAGGGCCGGTCGTCCAATTCGAGCAACCGTCCCAGCATCCGCTGCGCCGAGCGCAGTTGCAGCTCCTGCTTGCGCTCATCCGGCAGAACAACGCCCATGCGCTCCGCCCAGAAAATGTGGAGCATCAGCCCCTGTACAGCGTGACAAAGGGCGTCTATGTCGCTAGGAAGATCGGAAAGATGCGTCGCATAGGGGCCGGCATCGGTCATCGCTCCGGGTTGGGCATAGTACGCCAATGGACTGTCCACGAATGCCTCCTTTGCGGGCGACAGCTCTTCACGAAACTAGGAGATAGCCGATAGCCCCATTGTAGTACAAAACCGCCAAACACAACACGATTGCCCCCGCATATTGTTGTGTGCGGCAGTCAACGAGCTTCACAGCACATCGGGGAATGGACAAAAAAAAGGCCGCCGCGGGCGTCGCGGCGGCCCCTGTAACAACTACGCAGCCTTGGTCGTCAGCACCGTAAATGACAGCGGAGGCAATTGCAGCGTCGCCTTGCCGTCCTCTACTGTCGGCGCTTGGATCGCCTGGGCTGTGATATTGTTCGGCTCTTCCCAGGTATTGGCCGCCTTGGGGTCGGTCCCCGCAAGCTGCCAGCCGCCCGTCACGGTGACTGCCTTGCCGTCCTGCCACACCACTTCGGTGACCAGCGCATCGGTCTCGCTGCGGTTAACGATGAAGACCGCGCCTTCGCCGCTGGCGGCGTCATAGCTGGCCGATACGTCCAGGGCCGGCACGCCGCCCCACTTGGCGGTGTCGATGGTCGGCGCCTGTACCGCCACGTCCAACGATTCCCCTCGCGCGTTGTTGCTCACCAGCTTGAAGGGATAGAACGACGTCTGCTTCAGAAGGCCATCCGGCCGCGTCTGCAGCCAGGAGATGATATTCACGATCTGGGCTACGCACGCGATCTTCAGCACATGGGCGCGGCGCAGGAAGACATTCAGCCACTGCGCTACGACCAGCGCATCCTCAAGCGTGTAGATCTCCTCGGCCAAGTGCGGCGCCTCGTCCCACTCTCCCCTCGTCGGCGCGCTGAAGTTCCACACCTGCCACTCGTCCCACGACAGGTACACGTCGTGCTTGCTGCGCTTCTTGGCCTTGACGTAGCGCAGCGTTCCGTCCAGCGTATCCAGGTAATGCTCAAACTGGATGGCGCTGGCGAGGTAGCTAGGCGTGTCGCCCGCATTGTTGTTGGTGTAGTGGTGGATCGACAGATAATCGACGTGCTCCCACGCGATCTCCAATGCCGTGCGGTCCCATTCCGGGAAGGTGGGCATCTGGTCGTTGGACGAGCCGCACAACACCGTCTTGATCGACGGATCGTGCCACTTCATCATCTTGGCCGCCTCGCGCGCCTTCTTACCGTACTCCTCCATATCCAGATGGCCGATCTGCCACGGGCCGTCCATCTCGTTGCCGACGCACCAGTAACGCACATTGTACGGCTCCTTGTGACCGTACTTGGCGCGCAGGTCCGCATAATACGTGCCGGTCGGCGCGTTGCAATACTCGACCAGATCGGCCGCGCTCTGAATCGTGCCTGTGCCCATATTGACGGCGAGCATCGGCTCCGAATTGATGTCGCGGCAGAACTCGATGAACTCGTCTGTGCCGAACTGGTTGGTCTCGATGGAGAACCAGGCCAGGTCGCGCCGGCGCGGGCGCTGATCCTTCGGGCCGACGCCGTCCAGCCAGTTGTAGCCGCTGAGGAAGTTGCCTCCAGGATAGCGCATAACCGTGTATTTCTGCTCGCGCAGCGCGTCGAGCACGTCCGTGCGGAACCCGCGCTCGTCCGCCCGCGGCGATTTCGGATCATAGATGCCCTCGTAGACGCAACGTCCCATGTGCTCGGCAAAGCCGCCGAAGAGCAACGGCGAGATCTCGGCAATGGTGCGGTTGGCGTCTACGTAGATCTTGGCTGTAGTGCGGGACATATTGGTCTCCTTCAGTTGTTGGGCGCCCCGCCGCTGCTTGGCGGCGAGGCGCAAGAATCGCGTAGCAGTAATGGGCTCTCGCCCCAAAGCGCATCAATCCATGCGGAACCAAACGCGCATCTCTCCCGGCTCGCGGTTGTCCCAAAACGCATAGGGGATCGCCATCACCTCGGTCGTCTTGCGGGGAGAGGGCGTATCGCGGCGGTAGAGCGTCGTGTCATCCCAGCCTTCATCGTCGATCACGCCGGCCTGTCCGTGCAGCACCGTCACGCCGCCCAGCAAATCATCGCGGTGTTCGACCTTGAATCCTGGCACGGCTTCCGGGTTCAACGTCAGGCGGTCCAACATGATATTGCCGTTATCCACGCCTTCCATGCAGTAAACCACCGGCCCGCGCATGATCGCCACTCGGCCCTGAAGCTGCCGCACGTTGGGGTGGGCGTATACCGGCTGCACCGGCATCTCCAGGTCCAGGGTGACGGTATCGCCCGGCTGCCAGGTGCGCGAGATCGTCACATAGCCCTTCTTGACCCCCGCTCCCTCCACAGGCCGGCCGTTCACCTTCAGGCTCCACTGTTGGCGCCAGCCGGGAATACGCAGGCGCAGAGCGAACTCACGCGCCTCCTGCGGGGTCAGCGTTAGCTTCACGCGGCCGTCCCACGGGTAATCCGATTCCACGCGCACGGCTATCGGCTGCCCATCGACCGTGACGGTCGCCTCGCTCTGTGCATACAGGTGCACCCAGAGACTGCCCTCGCTGGTGGAGTAAAGGTAGTTGCCCAGACTCGCCAAAATGCGGCTCAGGTTGGGCGGGCAGCACGGGCAGAGGAACCACGGCGTGCGGTGATGATCCCCCGTGCTCGCCAGCGGGTTGACGTAGAAGAAATGCTTGCCGTCCAATGCGACGCCGCTGATAAACCCATTGTACAACGTCTGCTCGATTATATCTGCATATTTGCCGTCGCCTGCAACCTGCAAGAGGCGATGGTTCCACATAATCAGCGCGATCGCAGCGCACGTCTCGGCGTAAGCCGTCTCGTCGGGCAGGTCATAGTCGAAAGTAAAGCCCTCGTTGTCGCGTGACGGCCCGATGCCGCCGGTGAGGTACATGCGCTGATGCACCAGATTGTGCCACAACGCCTCGCACGTCTCCAACAGGGTCGGGTCGTCATATTCGTGGGCCAGGTCGGCCACGCCAGCCATCAAATACATGGACCGCACCGCGTGCCCTACCACCTTATCCTGCCCGCGGATCGGCGCATGCGCCTGGCAATACTCGTATGTGCGCGCCCAGAACTTCCTGGGGTCTTCGCCGCGCGCCTCCGCTTCCACATCGAAATAGTGCGGATCGGACTGGCCGCGCTCCTCGGCCATGTACTTGCTCAGTTCCAAATAGCGACGCTCGCCGGTCTCCTCATAGAGTCGCACCAGCGCCAGCTCGATCTCCGGGTGACCGGCGTAAC
>CAZYSJ010000182.1:0-6293 GCA_964649875.1 uncultured Caldilineaceae bacterium | reverse complement strand
TGAGCAGCAGCCCGCAGGCCGTCGCCGCCACCCTGCGCAAAATGGTCCAGGACACGGCCCACGGCGCTCGCGCCCGTGACGAGCTAATGCACTTCCTGGAACTGGCCGAGGCCATCCCCGTCGGGCGCAAACTACATGCAGTGCGCGAGATCTTGCAGCGCTATCCGGGACAGTTCCTCATCTTCACCGAGTACCGCCAGACGCTCGAAACCATCCTGCGTCGGCTTGAGGCTTGGGACATTCCGGCTGTGGGCTTCCACGGCGGCATGGATATCAACCAAAAGGAGGCCGCGGTCGCCAAGTTCCGCGGCGACGGCGCACAGCCCGGCGTGCGCGTCATGGTCAGCACCGAGAGCGGCGCCGAAGGTCGCAACCTCCAATTCTGCCACCAGCTTATCAACTACGACCTGCCTTGGAACCCCATGCGCGTCGAGCAGCGGATTGGCCGCCTGCACCGCCTAGGACAGGTCAACGAAGTTACGATCTTCAACCTGAGCTGCAACGAAACCATCGAAGCGCACATCATCGACCTGCTGGCCCGCAAGATACGCATGTTCGAGCTCGTCATCGGCGAGCTTGACCTAATCCTGGGCAACATGGACGGCGCCAAGTCCTTCGAAGACCTGCTGCGTCAGGCCTGGGAAGCCAGCGCCAACGAAACCGACCTGCGCGAACGCATCGAGGAGATCGGCAGCATCCTGGTGCGCGCCCGCCGCGACTACGAGCGAGTCCGCTCCAGCAACGAACTGCTCGACGAAGCGCTGGAATCTGTCTGATAACCGCCACGCCAAGCCAAAGGAAGCAGCCGCATGGATGACCTGAAACGCCTCGCCACAGAAGCGCTGGACATGGCCCCTGTCCTAGTCGCCTGGCGCCGCGACTTCCACATGCACCCCGAACTCGGCTTCCAAGAAGTCCGCACCGCCGGCGTTGTAGCCGACCAACTGCGCGGCCTCGGCTTGGAGGTCAGCGCCGGCGTCGGCAAGACAGGCGTCGTCGCCGTCGTCGAAGGCGATGCCCTGCCGCCCGACGCGCCCACAGTGCTGCTGCGCTTCGATATGGACGCACTGCCCATCGACGAAGAAAACGACGTCCCCTACCGGTCGCAGACACGCGGCGTCATGCACGCCTGCGGGCACGACGGCCATACCGCCATCGGCATGGGCGTGGCGCAGTTGCTCGTCCGCCATCGCCGCTCGCTGCCCGGCCGCGTCAAGCTCGTCTTCCAGCCCGCCGAAGAGGGCTTGGGCGGCGCGCTCGCCATGATCGAAGACGGCGTGCTCGAAAACCCCGCGCCCAGCACCTCGTTCGGCATGCACTTGTGGAGCAGGCTGCCTCTGAACCAAGTCATCGTGCAGCCCGGCCCGCTTTGGGCGACCGCCGGCTCTTTCCGTCTCGCCATCCGCGGCCGCGGCGGTCATGGCGCCGCCCCCCACGAAACCGTCGACGCCACCGTGGTTGCCAGCCACATCGTCGTCGCCTGGCAGTCCATCGTCGCCCGCTCGGTAGACCCGGCGCAGACCGCGGTCATCAGCGTCGGCACGCTGCACAGCGGCGATGTCAACAACGTCATCTCCGGTCGCGCCGAGTTGACCGGCACCATCCGCACCTTCGACCCGGAGGTAGAGACGCTGCTCAAACAGCGCATGGACGAGATCGCAGATGGCGTCTGCCGGGCCTTCGGCGCTACGCATGAACTGACCTTCCCCTTCACCTTCCCGGCGACCGTCAATTCCAAAGAAGGCGCCCGGCTCATGCGGCGCGTTGCCGAGCAACTGGTTCCCGCTGAGCAGATCGCCGCGATCACGCCCATGATGGTCAGCGAGGACATGTCCGAATTCCTCAACCGGGCGCCCGGCTGCTATATCCTTGTCGGCGCGTCGGACCCGCAGCAGGGATGGCACAGCCCGCACCACAATCCCACCTTCGACTTTGACGAGCGCGTGCTGCCCACCGGCGTTGCACTCATGGCCGGCGCAGCCATCACCTACCTGCAACAGCAGGCGCTCGGCCGCGAGACCTAAACCCGCAATTCCGCGCTTCTATTGCATTCTATATCCCTTTGCACACCGAACTATCGACCGCATGCGAGCTTTGCTCTGTCTTGCGCACATTGTCTCCGCCGAAGCGTCTGATTTGCACATTTTCAGCTTGCGCGCGACTTGACGAAATCTCGCCGCCATGCTATCATCTGATTCATCCGATTATTTAGATTATTCTGCGTTCCGGGATATTGAATCCATGATTGAATCGCGCATCGATTCCGAGTTTCTGCGCTACCTGATCGATCGGGACTGCTGCCCAGGGGACAGGCTGCCGTCCCTTGCCGAGTTGAGCAGGGAGATCGGCATCAGCGTCGGCAAACTGCGCGAACAACTCGAAGTCGCACGCATGCTCGGTCTGGTCGAAGCCAGCCCCCGCCGCGGCATCACGCGCACCCAATACAGCTTCACGCCGCCCGTTCGGCTCAGCCTCATGGTCGCCCTCGCCTTCAACAGCGCCTACTTCAACGCCTTCAGCGAACTGCGCGTCCATCTGGAAACCGCTTACTGGGACGAAGCGGTGGCGCTGCTTGCCGACGACGACAAAGCCTGCTTGCGCTCGCTTGTAGACGCGGCGATGGATAAGCTCAGTCAACAGCGCATCCAGATTCCCTACGTCGAGCATCGGCAGCTTCACCTGACTGTCTTTCGCCGTCTGGACAATCCTTTTGTCGTCGGTCTACTGGAAGCATATTGGGACGCATACGAGGCGGTCGAGCTGAACACCTACGCCGACCTGCCCTATCTCAGAGAGGTGTGGGACTATCACGCGCGCATCGTCGACGCCATCGTCGACGGCAACGCCGCGCTGGGCAAGCAGCTCCTGATCGAGCACATGCAGTTGCTCAGCAAACGCGGCATCTCCATCGAGAGGGTGGAGGCGGAAACGGTCGTCGCCGCCTAATACGCGGCGGCAGTTTAGTTTTGGCGGTAACGCTGGCAGCGCCAGTCTGCGTCCACTCGTCCACTCGTCCAATCGGAAATTGAGCGGGCCGTACGCGGCGAGAGATTCCTCTGATTGGCAGCCGGCAGCGTCAGTTTTACCTTAAGCATCCTTTGTTGGTGAATTTGCGGAGAACCCTCGCGTTCTCCCCGGTCAATCGGAGGAAAAGTCATGAGTGTCTTGGTGAAGGAAGCCTCACCCGTACCCGGCGAACATGAGTTGAGGGTCAACGATTTCAACATCAATGTAGCTACGGTCAACGGTTCCGGCAGCCAGACCAGCAACAACATTCTCATCCGCACGCTGTTTAAGATGGGCATCCCCGTCACGGGGAAGAATCTCTTCCCCAGCAACATCCAGGGATTGCCCACCTGGTACACTGTGCGCCTGAGCAAAGATGGGTATCTCGCCAGGCGCGAAGGGATCGAGGTCGTAGTCTGTATGAACGCGGCGACAGTCGCCGAGGACATGCAAAATGTCATGCCCGGCGGCATCATCCTCTATGATGACTCACTGCCGGTTGCCGCACGACGCAAGGACGTCACCTATTTCCCCATGCCCGTTAAGGAACTGGTCAAGGAAGCGGACCTGCCCTTCAACTTGCGCGACTACGTTGCCAACATGGTTTACGTCGGCTTCCTGGCCTATCTGCTGGAACTCGATTGCGACCAAGTTCGCGCCGCGCTGGAGTGGAACTTCGAAGGCCGGCCTAAGCCGATAGCGCTCAACCACGATATGGTCTTGAGCGCTTACAACTGGGCCGCCGCAAACGTCGTCAACAACCAGCCCTATCGCGCCCGCGCAATGACCGGCTATAACGAGGATAAAATCCTTGTTGACGGCAACACCGCCGCGGCGCTCGGAGCGCTCTATAACGGCGTGAACCTCGTATCCTGGTACCCCATCACGCCGTCGTCCAGCGTGGCTGAAGCCATCGCCAAATACGGCCCGCAGTTGCGCCGCGACCCGGACACGGGCAAAGCGACCTACGCCGTAGTCCAGGCCGAAGATGAGCTGGCTGCTATCGGCATGGCGATCGGCGGCGGCTGGGCCGGCGCCCGCGCTATGACTGCCACCAGCGGCCCCGGCATCAGCCTGATGTCCGAGTTCGTCGGCCTCGCCTACTTCACCGAGACGCCCACCGTCATCTGGGACATCCAGCGCATGGGCCCCAGCACCGGCTTGCCCACCCGCACTTCGCAGGGTGACATTCTCAGCGTCTACTACCTCAGCCACGGCGATACCCGCCACATCGTGCTCTTCCCCGCCACCCCCGCCGAGTGTTTCGAGTTCGCCGGCACAGCCTTCGACCTGGCCGAAAGGTTGCAGACGCCCGTCTTTGTCCTCAGCGACCTCGACTTGGGCATGAACTACTGGATCTCCGACAAGTTCGAGTACCCTGAGAAGGAGATGGACCGCGGCAAGGTGCTCAGCGTGGAGGACCTCGACCGCTGGGGCGCCAAATGGGGCCGATATCTCGACGTCGACAACGACGGCATCCCCTATCGCACCCTGCCCGGCACGCCGCACAAGCTCGCCGCCTATTTCGCCCGCGGCACCGGCCACAACGAATACTCCACCTACAGCGAACGCCCGGAAGACTGGGAGAACAACCTCGCCCGCCTTACCAAGAAGTTCGACACGGCGCGCGAACTTGTGCCGCCTCCCGTGATCGAAGAGGTCGAAGGTGCCGAAATCGGCATCATCAGTCTCGGCAGCAACGACGCAGCAGTCGAAGAAGCGCGCGACAGGCTTAGCGCCGCCGGTTATGCCGCCAGCTATCTGCGCGTGCGCGCCTTGCCCATCACCCAGAGCATCCGAGACTTCATTGCTAAGTACGACAAGATCTTTGTGGTGGAGAACAACTTCGACGGCCAACTCGAGAAGATTCTTGTCAACGCGCAACCCACCGCCGCGCCCAAGATGGAAAAGGTGACGAAATGCGACGGCCTGCCGCTTTCGGCTCGCTGGATCACGGACTCGATCCTGGCGCATCTGGCCTAGCAGCGGGCGGAACGCGGGTGATTTCACGCGCGCCACGACGCACTGAACGGTAATTCGTCTCTGAAACAAAGGATAGATAATACGATGGACAAGGCAACAAAAGCGGTCGCTTCCGCGCGATCCCCCAAGACCAACAGCTTGGGCCTCGAAAAGAACGACTACCGCGGCCGGCCTTCTACGCTGTGCAAAGGCTGCGGTCACGATAGCATCAGCCAGCGCATCATCAACGCCGCGTGGGATCTCGGCATCGATCAAACGCAGGTGATCAAGCTCAGCGGCATCGGCTGCAGCAGCAAGACGCCCACATACTTTCTAGGTCAGTCCCACGGCTTCAACGGCGTTCACGGTCGCATGCCTTCCGTAGCGACCGGCGCTGTCATCGCCAATCGCACCTTAACCGCCATCGGCGTAAGCGGCGACGGCGACAGCGTCTCGATCGGCATCGGCCAGTTCAAGCATGTCATGCGCCGCAACGTCCCCATGACCTACATCGTCGAGAACAACGGCGTTTATGGGCTGACCAAAGGCCAATTCAGCGCCACCGCCGACCAGGGCCAGGTGTTGCGCCATGCCGGCGTCAATGACCTTGCACCGCTTGATGTCTGCTTAGAGGCATTGGCGGCCAACGCCACCTTCGTCGCCCGCAGCTTCGCCGGCGATGCCAAACAGGTCGAAACTTTGCTCAAGGCCGCGCTCAACCATCGCGGCATTGCCGTACTGGACATCATCAGCCCTTGCGTCACCTTCAATAACCACGACGCTTCGACCAAGAGCTACGCCTACGGCAAAGAGAATCAAGTCTCGCTGCAAGAGCTGAACTTCATCCCAAGCTACGAGGAAATCGAGATCGACGAATACGACGACGAGCGGGAAGTCCAACTCCATGACGGCTCGTGGATCGTCCTCAAGAAGCTGGATGAAGACTACGACCCGACTGATAGGCTGTCCGCCTATCGCGTCCTAGACCAAGCCCATCGCGATGGCAAGCTCATCACAGGCCTCTTCTATATTGACGAGTCCAGCCCTGACCTGGTTGAGATGCTCAACATCGTCGACGAACCGCTGGCGACGCTGCCCGCGGAAAAGCTGCGCCCCAGCCGCGAGTCGCTCGAAAAGCTGCTTGCCGCTTTCTAACATTCCTGCCGCATAACGCGCGACGGGCGAGGAAAGAACTTGTCAATCCTCGCCCGTCGCGCTGAGCGCCCCCCAACCTTTGCGGCGCACTGTCTACGCCGCAAAACTAGAGCGTGTCGCCCTCGTCCAACTCCGCATAGACCCCGCGCGATTCCGGGGGCAGCATTTTC
>CAZYSJ010000181.1:0-6364 GCA_964649875.1 uncultured Caldilineaceae bacterium | reverse complement strand
TTGCGGGCCGAGTAGGCCGCCACAACCGGCGCCTCGTAGCCCGGCACCAGACGCCTGTACGAATTCGTCGTCGGCGCGGCAAAGGCCAGCAGCGAGTTGATGTGCTTGAGAATGCCGCCGATGTACCACAGCGCCGTCTGGCTCAAGCCAGCATACTTATCGCCCGCAAACAGCGGCTGCCCGTCCTTCCACAGGCTCTGATGCGTGTGCATGCCGGAACCGTTCTCCTGGAAGATCGGCTTGGGCATGAACGTGACCGACTTGCCGTTCTTTTTGGCGACATTTTTGATCACGTACTTGTACACCTGGATGTTGTCCGCCATCTGCACCAACGGTCCGAACTTGATGTCGATCTCGGCTTGCCCGGCCGTACCCACCTCGTGGTGATGCACTTCGATGTTCAGCCCGGCTTCGATCAGGGCGCGCACCATCTCCGAGCGCAAGTCCTGGTTGGCGTCATACGGCGCCACCGGGAAATAGCCGCCCTTAAAGCCGATCTGGTGGCCCAAGCCGGGGACGGCCGAGTTCCACGGCGCTTCTTCCGAATCGACCGCATAGCCCGCCGCATTCTGCCCGGCGTAATAATGCACCTCATCAAAAATGAAAAACTCCGCCTCCGGCCCCATGTAGACCTCATCGGCGATGCCGGTCGAACGCAGATAGGCCAGGGCCTTGCGCGCCACATTCCGCGGGTCGCGGCTAAACGCCTCACCGGTGATGGGGTCCGCCACGTCGCAGATCAAGCTCAACGTCGGCATGGCGCAGACCGGATCGATCATGGCCGTGGTCGGGTCCGCGATCAAGTTCATATCGCTCGACTCAATCGTCTTGAAGCCGCGAATCGACGAACCGTCGAAGCCATGCCCCTCGACAAACAGCGCTTCGATGTCGACCTCCTCGATTGGCATCGAGAAGTGGTGCCACTGGCCGTATAGATCTGTGAACTTCACATCCACAAAAAGGATATTATGATCACGAATGGCGTCCGCAACGTCTTGCGGGGTTTTGCAATGCAAAGCCATTTCTTTCTCCTTGTTCAATGTAATGTTTGATGATAATTCCAAAGCGCAGCGCATCGTGGCGCAAAAAACCTCCGGCTACGTAACCCGAAAGGGGCCGGCGAGAGCATGCCTCCCGACCCCAAACTCGGCTTGCAACCGGAGTGTGCGTAAATCAATGCCCCACAGATGTTCAGCTTATTCCGATTTCTTGACCAGAAACTTCGGCGCGACAACCCACATCGTGAACAGAGCGGCGAATCCGCCAAGAGCGAGCAACAGTTCCATGTCCAGTCTCCTTATCGTCCGATTGCCGGTGATCCAGCCCGTTTCGGCCAGCCGGCGCTGAGCTTGATTCATATGGCTGCCAGTATAGGCCGATGCTCGCCGTCCTTCCATCGCAACTTCGACCAAAAAACCGCCGCCTCTATTGTGCAAGATGCACAATTCATCGCCGAACCTGAAGCTTTCCGCACTTATCACCGTGTAGAGGCGGCATCCTTGCCGCCGGATGTGCGGCTCGTGCGCCAAGGATGGCGCGCCTACAAACCGGCGCGACGAGTACGCCAAAACTTTGGGACGCACCCGACGATGATTCGCCGTTTGCCCCGCGTCGATCCCCTCTGCTACACTACCCCCGGCAATAGACGCGACCTTTTTCCCTTTACCGTGGAGCGCTCGATGGCAACCACCCTCTTGAACCGTTACCAATCCGACCCCAACGTGCAGATCGTCACCGGCGTCTGCCCGCACGACTGCCCCGACTCCTGCTCTTGGCAGGTGGCGGTTGACCGCGCCACGGGCCGCGCCCTCGACATCTGGGGCCATCCCGACCACCCGGTCACCGCCGGCGCACTCTGCACCAAGGTGGACCGCTACCTCGAGCGCACCTATCACCGCGACCGCCTGACGACGCCCCTCAAGCGCACCGGCGCCAAGGGCGAGGGCCGCTTCACGCCGGTTTCCTGGGACGAGGCGATCAAAGGCATCGCCGCGCAGCTGCAAGAGACCATCGCCCGTTACGGGGCCGAGTCCGTCTTGCCCTATTCCTACGCCGGCACGATGGGCCTGCTGCAAGGCGAGGGCATGGCGCAGCGCTTCTTCAACCGCATGGGCGCCAGCCAACTCGCCCGCACCATCTGTTCCGTCGCCGGCGGCGAAGGCTACGCATACACCATCGGCGCCACCGAAGGCATGGAAACCGAGTCCTTCGCCCATGCCAAGCTGATCTTGATCTGGGGCAGCAACACGCTCACCAGCAACATGCACCTATGGCCCTTCGTCCAGCAGGCCAAAAATGACGGCGCTCGCGTCGTCGTCATCGACCCGGCGCGCACGCGCACAGCCCGCGCCGCCGGCGAGTGGTTCCCTGTACGCCCCGGCACGGATGCCGCGCTTGCCCTGGCGATGATGCACGTTATCATCGGGGAAGATCTGATCGACGCAGACTACGTAGCGCACTACACCCTCGGCTTCGACGCACTCGCCGCCAGGGCGGCGGAATGGTCGCCCGAACGCGTCGCGTCGATCACCGGCGCGCCCGCCGAGCGAATTCGCGAGTTGGCGCGCGCCTATGCCACGACCCGGCCCGCCGCCATTCGCGTCAACTATGGCTTGCAGCGCCATGCCGGCGGCGGCATGGCCGCGCGCACCGTCGCCTGCCTGCCTGCGCTGGTCGGCGCATGGCGCGATCACGGCGGCGGCATCCAGTTGAGCGCCAGCGGCGCCTTCCGCCATATGGACCGCACCGCGCTCCACAGGCCGGATCTGCTCACCGGCGAGCCGCGCACCCTCAACATGATCCGCCTAGGCGACGCCCTCAGCCTGGACCCGGCGGCCATCGCCCGCGCCCATCACCACCCGCGCCCCGTCGACGCGGAGACCCGGCCCGAAGACGCCGGCCCGCTCGTCAAGGCGCTGATCGTCTACAACAGCAACCCCGCCGCCGTCAACCCCGACCAAAGCGCGGTGCTGGACGGGCTGCGCCGCGACGATCTCTTCACCGTCGTGCTCGAACACTTCCAGACCGACACCGCCGACTACGCCGATTATGTCCTGCCCGCTACCACGCAGTTAGAACACTGGGACATCATCAAGCCCTACGGTCACCTGCATCTCGCGCTCAACCGGCCCGCCATCGCGCCCGTCGGACAGAGCCTGCCCAACAGCGAGATCTTCCGCCGCCTCGCCGCAGCCATGGGCTACGCCGAGCCCTGTTTCGCCCAGAGCGACGAGGAAATCCTGCGCCAACTGGTCGAGAGCCAGACCCACCCGACCTTCGCCGGCATCACCTGGGACGCGCTGCTCGACAAGGGCTTCATGCGCCTCAACCTGCCGCAGCCCTACCTGCCTTTTGCCCAGGGCGACTTCCCCACACCGAGCGGCAAGTGCGAATTCTACAGCGAACGCATGGCCCAGGACGGCCATGACCCTCTGCCGGCCTACACCCCGCCCGCCTGGCAGCAGGCCGGCGAACCGACAAGCGACATGGGCGCGCCGCTGGTCTGCATCTCGCCGCCGGCGCACTCCTTCCTCAACAGCAGTTTCGTCAACGTCGACCGGCTGCGCGCCCGCGAAGGGCGGCCCCTCCTGCGCATCCACCCGGCGGACGCCGCGACCCGCGCCATCGCCGACGCCGCAACGGTGCGCGTCTGGAACGAGCGCGGGGAGGTGCATCTCGTCGCCGCGCTCGACGACGGCTTGGCCCCAGGCACGGTCCTCGCCCCCGGCGTCTGGTGGGCCAAGTTCAGCCCGGACGGGCGCAACGTCAACCAGCTCACCCCCCAGCAGCTGTCGGACATGGGCGGCGGCGCCTCCTTCTACGATGTGCGCGTTCAAGTCGAGCCTGTCGCGACTCCCGCCGCGTCGGAGGGCGCCTCACCCGCCGCTGTCGCGCCCGTGGCCGTGCGCGGCGACGACTAGCCGACTTAGCAAACGGAAAGACTGCCGCGATGGATAAACCACAGGGCATCGAAGCATTGGCAGACGTGCAGCGCGTGATCGTCGTAGCCGCCCACCCCGACGACCTGGAATGCGTGTGCGGCGGGACCGTCGCTCTGCTCGTGGCGCGCGGGGTCGAAGTCCATTCGGTCAACTGCACGCTGGGTGACATCGGCACGCAGGACGGCGACACGCGCCGCCCCGCCCTTGCCGCCGCCCGGCTGACCGAAACCGACGAGGCCGCCCGGCTGCTCGGCATCCGCAGCACGCACAACCTTGGCCGGCACGACGGCGAATTAGTCCCCGATCTGGAACTGCGCGCCCAGATCGCGCGCCTCTACCGCCTGACCCAGGCCGATACGCTGCTCACCTTTGACCCATACTGGGCGGGCCAGATTCACCCGGACCACCGCGCCGCCGGCCAGGCCGCGCTCGACGCCTACATGCCCTCCAAAATGCCGCTCTACCGCCCGGAGCAGTTGGCCGAGCCGGGCGCAGCGCTAGCGCGCCTCGAACGCGTCTTTCTCTTTTCCACCGACCGCAGCCCCGACGTCATCGTCGACATCGCCCAGGTGCAGCAGGCCAAATTGGCCGCGTGCATGGCGCACCGCAGCCAGTTTCCCCAGGGCGAAGAAAGCTTGCAATGGCTGAAGGAGATGGATGCTGAAGCGGGGAAGCCTATCGGCGCTGCCGCGGCCGAGGCGTTTAAGACGATGCGGGTATGGTAGCCGCCGGGCGAATCGCCGTGCGCGCCAGCAGGCCCTGCAGCCCTTCGCTCTGAAAGACCCGGCGCATGCGCTGGGCAGGGTTGGCGCGACGTTGCAGCCGCTGCCACACGGGGCCCAGTAACCGCTCCTCGCCGTAGCCGCGGGCGCGCAGCCCTTCCTCCGCCCGGCGCACGACCTCCGCCACAAAGCCTGGCGCAGGCTCCGGCGCAGCCAGGCCGCGGCCGATCACTTGCCGGTGATAGGTGCGCATCCGCTCCCAATACGAATCGCCCAACGCATCCTGCACATACGGCATAATCGTATCCGCCGCCTCGATCAGCCCCAAGCCCAACGCAGCCGCGACCATTTGCTCGGACCAAGGCTGCTGGCAGGCGGGGCGCAACTCAATAGTGCCGTAGGCCACGCGCAGCCGCGCGCTGTTCCAGATGTAGTGCTCGTGGTAGAGGAACGCATCAAGGTCCGCGCCGTGCTCCGCCAGATACTCCACGAATTGCTGCGAGCTAGGCACGATCTCGCCGTCGCTCTGCACGATCAGATATTGCGACCGGCTGTTGCGCAGCACATACTCCTCGATGCCGGCATAAGGGGCGGCGGGCATGCCGTGGCGCGCCTCGTTAGCGTGGATCAGCGCCATCTCGCCCTCGCGCCCGCTGCAAAACGGGCTGAGCGTCCCCCCATAGACGGGCGAGTTGGCGCACAGCGCGATCAGCACCGGCGCCATCAGGTTGCCGAAGTTGAGCATTTCCACCATTTCGTGCCGGGCGACGTCGACCTGCACCTGGTCCGCCGCGGTCACCGTATACCACAGCCACTCGCGGCCCATCGCCCGGTACAGGCTCTGGTAGCGCTGCTTGGGCGACATGAGAGGCAGGCTGGGCGCGGAGACCGGCTGGATGCCGTAGCCCAGCACGCGCCAGCCGAAGGTCAGCGCCGCCCGCACCAGCCGGCTGACCGCATCCTCCATGATGCGCTCGACGGCGAACAGGTCGCGACACGGCATCGTATTGACCTCAATCGTGCCCAGCCCCACCTCCAGCGCGTAGGTGTAGCTCTCGCTCGCCAGCGTCACAAGCAAGTTCGGGTTGCCCGTGTCGTATTTCTCAGCGTAGTCGCCCTGTGCGATCAGCAGATCCCACAGCCGGCGCACGTCCGCGGCCTCGCCGCGCGCGTCGACCACCGGGAACTCGGCCTCACGTCCGACGATGCGCGGCCAGGCGATTGTCTCGCGAAAGCGAGATGTGTATTCCGCCGCCAACTGGGCGACAACGTGCGCAATCACGTCGTCTTTGTTGGGGTCAGCGGGGCTAAGGGACACGGATCTCTGCCGGCTTCTGAAGGGAGGGGTTAGCGCAGACGCCGGATCACAGCCGGCAGTTCGCGAAAATCACGACACACGGCATTCGCCCTAGACGTTGTTGCGCCCCGGTCGCGGATGCCCGTATATAGGACGGCGCGCATGCCTATCGACATCGGCCCGACGACGTCGTTGCTCTCGCGGTCGCCGACATGCGCGATCTGGGAGGGGTGAAAGCCCAAGCCGATGGCGGCCTGGCGGAATACGTCGGTCGAAGGCTTCGCCTTCCCCATCTCGTCAGAAAAAACGAAATAGCTGAAATATTGCAGCACTCCCTGCTGTTGCAACAGGTGGCGCAACCCGCGCCCATTGGTGTGAATGGTATCCGAGATGATGCCGAGCCT
>CAZYSJ010000180.1:0-6459 GCA_964649875.1 uncultured Caldilineaceae bacterium | reverse complement strand
TCGCCTTCGGCATGGATGATCTTGGCCCGCTTTTCGCGTTCGGCCTCGGCCTGGCGCGCCATGGCGCGCTGCATCGACTGCGGCAACTCCAGGTCCTTCACTTCGACGACGCTCACCTTGATGCCCCACGGCTCGGTTTGCTCGTCGATGATCTGCTGCAATTGCCGGTTGATCTTGTCGCGCTGCGACAGCAATTCATCCAGCTCGCTCTGGCCCATCACCGAACGCAGCGTCGTCTGTGCGATTTGGCCTGTAGCCAGCAGGTAGTTGGCGATGTTGACCACCGCGGCCACCGGGTCCATCACGCGGAAATAGCAGACCGCATTGACCTTGATGGTCACGTTGTCGCGCGTGATGGCCTCTTGCGTCGGCACGTCCAGCGTCACCGTGCGCAGGTCCACCTTTACCATCTGGTCGATGAAGGGGATGATGAAGAACAGGCCGGGGCCTTTGGCCCCCTGCACGCGGCCCAGGCGGAAGATGACGCCCCGCTCGTATTCCGCTACGATTTTGACCGAGGCGCGTATCAGCGTCACCAACAGCATCGCCGCCAGCACCCACAGCGTCAGATTTACGACATCCATTGTTTGGCCTCTCTGTTCGCCACGCAATTCGCCATGTAAAAAAGCGCGGCTGTAACCGTTTTCAACGCGGGCTGGCGCCCGCGGCCATGCGTTGGGTTAAGCGTTTCAAGTATTATAGCCTCCACCGCACGGCAGAGCAACAGCGCTTTTCGCCTTTCCCAGAGGCGACCCCCGGCTGTGGGGGGCCAGGACGCTTTGCAGAGATTTGCGCGGCAAAAAGTCAACGCCGCCTTGACGCCTACAGCGCAGGGCAGTATGATGTCGGCAAAACAGCGTCACCCAGCCCAACAGTCATCAATCCGAGCCTCAATGCCAGCGCCTTCTTCTATGAGCAGACTCATCCGAATTTGTGCGACGTTGCTTGTCCTTGCCCTTAGCGCCGTCCTGATTGCCGGCTGCGGCCCGGCGAAGAACGCTGAACCGGCGTCCGCCTCGGCGGAGAATCTTGCGGCGACGGCGTCGCCAACCCCTCCGGCGACGGCTGCGGCGACCAATACGCCTGCGTCCGCTTCTGTTCAACCGGTTGCCGTTGCGTCTGCTGCTGCTGAGCCTGACGCACAACAGGTCAACGAACTCTTGAAGCGTCCGGTTCCTAAGACGCCGAAGCCGTCATGGCCTGCGCCGGGTGATGCTGTCGTCAAGCCGGTCGGCAAGCCAACCGCGACCGCATTCGTCTTGCCCACGGTGACGCCCACGCCGCAGGCATTGGCCGCCCAATCGACGCGCGGGCGGGCCGTGGGCATGGTCACGGCGGACCGGGTCAACGTGCGCAGCGGGCCGGGGACGGTGTACGCCGTCCTGGGCTCCTTGCAGAAATCGTCCGACTTCGCCATTGTCGGGCGCAATGACAGCGGCGCCTGGCTGCAGATCTGCTGCGTATCCGGCGTACAAGACGAACAGAACTGGATTGCGGCGGAGTTTGTCGACGTGGCGCTGCCCGACGGCACGACACTAGCCGATCTCCCCGTACCGGAGATCCCGCCGACGCCGGTCGCTGCGGTCGTTAGCGCCGCAAGCGGGGGCAATGCGCAGTCCGCTGCAGGGCTGGCCGCGGCTTCCGCTTTGGGGCTGCCCGGCGCGGGCAGTTTTGCCGCGGCGGGCGGCGTCAACCCGCTTACCGGCGGACCGATTGCCGGCGACGCCGCGGGCGGGCGTCCGGTCATCGTTTGCATCAACAACGACTACGCGGCACGCCCGCAGTTCGGACTTAGCCAGGCCGATGTCGTCTACGAGTACCTCATGGAAGGCTACGGCATCACACGCTTCAGCGCCATTTTTTACGGCCGGTCCAGCAGCCAGATCGGCCCGGTGCGCAGCGCTCGTCTCATCAACTACTATATGGGCGCGCTTTACGACGCCGGCCTGGCCTGTTCCGGGGCCAGCGACCAGGTGCGCTATGCCCTCAAGCACCAGGCGCCCTTCCCCTACATGGACATTGACCTGGACGACGCATCCAACACGCGCTATTCCGTCAGCATCGGGTCGGATTACCGCACGCGGCTGCGCACGGCTACCGACAAGCTGCGCCGCTGGCTGGCGGACTGGGGCGTAGACAAGCCCGCGGCGATTCGCGGCTTTACCTTCGGCAATGCGCCGTCGGGCGGCGCGCCTGCCACGTCCATTTCGATCCCCTACCCGCGCGCCACCGGCTCGCAAGCGGCCTATCGATACGATGCCGGCAGCGGGCGCTACCTGCGTTCGCTAGGCGGCGCGCCGCATGTGGACGGAAACACGGGCGCGCAATTGGCGCTGGACAACGTGATTGTCCAGTTCGTCGCGCATCAGGCCACCGATATCGTCGAGGACAGCCTGGGCAGCACGAGCATCCGGCTGGACCTGTTCGGCAGCGGGCGCGCCATCGTCTTTCGCGACGGGCAGGCCTTTGAGGGAACCTGGCGCAGCGAGAGCCGCGGCGATACGCCGCGCTTCTTCGATGGCGCAGGCGCAGAAATTTCGCTCAAGCCGGGACAAAGCTGGATCAGCATCGTCCCGCCTGACTACGATATAACCTACCAATAGGCAAGCGGCTAGAATTCGCCGGCGTAGATGGTATACGACTGGCGCGCTTCCGCGCCGCAGGCCGCGACAAAGCGCGCGGCCGGGTGCGCTGGCGCCAGCGGGCCGATGCTTAACGTGCGCCAACCGGCCGCGTGCGCGGTTTGCATAGCTTGCCCCCACAGTTGACGCCCGATGCCCCGGCCGCGGTGCGCTGGCAGAACGCCCCCCAGAATCAGCCTGCCCGCAGTCGCCGGCCTGGCGCTGCGCCAGGCCAGCCACAGCCGCCACAGCACGTTTTTGCCCCCGCGCGCTCGGGCTGCGGCAGCGGCGAGGTCCGGCTGCAAGACCGCGTAGCCCGCCAATTGCCCATCCACGACCGCTCCCCACGCCGCTAACGGCCAAGCCGCCAGCCAGCGCAGCAGGAAGGCCGCTTCCTCCGCGTCGGGCGCGGGAAATTCGCCATCCGCTACAAACGTCTCGACAATCAGCCGGATTAACTCTTGACGGTGTTCCTCCAAAACGAGGCGCACGATCTGCGCCGGTCCCGCCGCAGCGCGCGTCTCCGCGGGAACGACAGCGTGATAGAGCCGCTGGGTTTGTAGCGGAGCGAGGACGCTTTCCATCACTTCAGGGACGTAGGGCGGGTTGTAGGCCGTGTGCAGCGGCGGCATGACGTGGAAATAGTCCTGCAGAACGCCGCTTCCCAGGTGCGGAGACAGGCCGGTGGGGCCGATCAAGCGATAGCGCCCCAAGTACGCGGCCTGTTCCAGCGCTACGCCTGCGAAGCGTTCCAGGCTTTCGACGTCGTTCACGCAGCGCAACAGGCTCAGATAGGCTGTGCCGTCCTGCCGTCGCGGGTCAGACAAAATCATGGCGGCGGCGACGGGCACGTCCATGATAGCGGCGGGCTGGTTAAACTCCATGCCGGCGCCGGATGTGCGCCGCCTGCCGGGAAAGGCTTCAAGCGAACAGAGCAGCGGGTTTTGGCGGGCGATGAACGGATCGGCGCCGCGCGCCATCTGGCGCAGCAACGTATAGCGGGGCGGCGCCCAGCGCGCATCGCCGGCGTAGATGCGCCACCAGTTGCGCACGAAGGAGGCTCGATCCCAGCGGGTCTCGGCAATTTGGGGGTTGTAGTTAAAGTATCCGCTCACGTTGTCGCCCGTTCATCGACATGTTGCGCATATGGCTGACGCGGTTATCTTATCATCGCCGCCGCGCTCGCCCAACCGCGTTGTTGGGCGCGGCGTTATCCCCAATTCGGGGATAGCGTTGGGGATAAGCGCGGGGAAAGATGGGATAAGCCGTGCGCGCGTGCGGACAAGTTTGGAAGATAAATTTACCCCCAAATGCAAACAACTTCCCCAGCTTAAAGTTATGCGCCCGCGGCATGGCGGCGGGCAGGCCATCTCGCGCCGCCCGCATCGATGCACGCGATATATTGTGTAGGACGATTGTTCGGGTTCTATATATTGACGATAAATGCCCGATGTCGCGCCCAACCATGCTCGATCAGCCGTTGAAAGCGTCGGGAATTTTTGGTACACTTTTGGCGTAAAAGTTCGTATCTGAAATCAATTTGCCGGACGCTTTGCCGTTTACTCGCAGGCAGCCCGCAGCGTCCGGCAACGACAGCGTATCTCGGACTGCCGAGTTGGCGTCGTAACACTATAGCGTCACCCTATACGGGCTGAGTCGCGTGCTGCGTCGAACGCTCGCACCGGCCCAGGCAAAACGCAGGCAAACAGACGCAAACAGACATAGACAAGCCAGAAGCAGCGCAGCCACGCGCCCGCGCACAGGGGCTATTTTATTCACACAATCCGGCGTATGCGCGCAAGAGCCGTCGCCGGTTCTCGGCCCGCCGCCTGAGGAGGGGTTCATGAAATACCATTCGTCGCCGTTTTCCTCCCCGTCCTATCGGGGGTGGGCAGCGAACAACATGCCGTCGCGACCGGCCGGCGTCAATCCGCAGCCCGCGGAGCCGGCGCGAGGGGATAGTCGCGCTCCCGGCCGGTTGCCAAACATGGCGCCGCTGCACGAGCCTGGGCGCACGGAAGCCGGCGGCCAAGCTGCGGACAGCGCAGCGCAGGACACAACGCAAGACATGATGCAAGACATGATGCAAGATGCGGCGCAAGAAGTTGAACAAGACGGTGCGCCGAGCTTCGACCCGCACGTCGTTTGGCAAATGGTGTTGAGCGAGCTGGCCCTGCAGATGCCGTCCGCCACCTACGACACCTGGGTGCGCGACACCACGGTTATTGCCTATGAGGACGGCGAGTTCATCATCGGCATGCCGAACGCCTATGCGCGCGATTGGCTGGAAAACCGGCTGCGCCATACAATCAAGCGTACGTTGAGCAGCATTTTGCATCGCGGCGTGCAGGTGCAGTTTCGGGTGCGTCCCCGTCCCGTCGTCGACCCGACGGCGGTGGAGTCGGCGCCCCTGTACAAGCCGGTGATCGAGGAGCCGCAGGAAAAGAAAGGCCGCTCCGTCGTGGACGACGTAACGCGCTTCTCCACCCAAGTGAACCCGAGCCACACCTTCGAGACCTTTGTGGTCGGCAACCACAACCGCCTGGCGCACGCCGCCGCGCTGGCTGTGGTCGACTCGCCTGGCCAGGTCTTCAACCCGCTGTTCATTTATGGCGGCGTGGGGCTGGGCAAGACTCACCTGCTCAACGCCATCGGCAACAGCGCCAAGCAGCGCGGCTACAACATGCTCTATTGCTCGTCCGAGCAGTTCACCAACGAGCTGATCATGGCGATTCGCAACCAGAATACCGAGCAGTTTCGCAACAAATATCGCCAGCTCGACATTCTGCTCATCGACGACATCCAGTTCATCGGCGGCAAGGAGAGCACCCAAGAGGAGTTCTTCCACACCTTCAACGCATTGCACGCGGCGGGCAAGCAGGTCGTGTTGAGCAGCGACCGCCCGCCCAAGGCGCTGGCGACCCTGGAGGAGCGTCTGCGCAGCCGTTTTGAAGGCGGCTTGCAGACCGACATCGCCCAGCCGGATTTCGAGACGCGCGTCGCTATTCTCCAATCCAAGGCGAACCGCATGGGCATCCCCGTGCCCTACGACGTGCTCATGCTCGTGGCGGAGCGCGTGGACAGCAACATCCGCGAGCTGGAAGGGGCGCTTAATCGGCTCTTCATGCAGGCGCGCCTCACCAGCAGCGCGCTGACCCTGGACTTCGCCCGCATCATCCTGGAGAACCTTGTGCCGCAGCGCGTAGCGTGCACGCCCAACGCGGTGCTGCGCATCGTGGCGGAGTACTTCAACTTGCGGCCTGAGGATTTAACCGGGCGCAAGCGCACCAAAGAAGTCGCCAATGCCCGCCAGATCGCCATGTATCTCTTGCGCCAGGAGAATGACCTTTCCCTGCCCGCCATCGGCGAGCATCTGGGCGGCCGCGACCACAGCACGGTGCGTTATGGCGTCGAGAAGATCACGGATGACCTGGAGCATGACGAGGCGCTGCGCCAAACGATCATGACGCTGCGCGACAAGGTGTATACTCCCTCGGCTTGACGCCGCATTTCGCTTAAACCACACGCGCCCGGCAGCAGACCGCTGGGCGCGTGTGATTTATTCCTGTTGTTTTCGTTTGGTTTTGCGATCTCGAACCAACTACAGTACACTAACAGAAGCGCTATAGTCGCATTGGAACATCGTTGAGGAATCCGCCGGCGGCGTTAGTTGCCGGAGTGAATAGTGCCCGAATGATTTGGAGCCAACTGTGAGTACGGACGGTCGCCAGAAAGCCCTAGAAACGACTCTGGCAGGTCTGCATAAGCGCTTCGGCGGCGGAATCGTCATGAAGCTGGGGGAAGCGAGCCAGCTGAATGTAGAGGCGATCCCGACGGG
>CAZYSJ010000179.1:0-6514 GCA_964649875.1 uncultured Caldilineaceae bacterium | reverse complement strand
GCCGGCTCGGCGCGCGGAAGGCAATGCGATGCAACACAATGAACACGCAACAGGTATCTTTCCGGTTCTACGGCGAATTGAATGACTTTCTGCCCGCCCGCCAGCGCGGACAGGAGATCGCCTGCCCGCTGGACGGGACGGTCGCGGTCAAGCACCCGATTGAGTCGTTGGGCGTGCCCCACCCAGAGGTGGAGTTGATCCTGGTCGGCGGCCGGTCGGTCGATTTTACCTACTGGCTGCAAGAAGGCGACCGCGTGCGCGTCTACCCGCGGGGCGAAGGGCCGCCGGACGTGGAGCGGATCGCGCTGCGACCGCCGCTGCCCGCGCCGGTGCGCTTCGTGCTGGATACGCATCTGGGGCAGTTGGCGGTGTATCTGCGCATGTTGGGCTTCGATGCGGTCTATTCCAACGATTCTATGGACGCTGTGCTGGCGGGCATCTCCAGCGCGGAGCGGCGCGTGCTGTTGACGCGCGACCGCGGGCTGCTCAAGCGCAAGATCGTGGAGTACGGCTACTGCGTGCGCCAGACCGAGCCGCGGGCGCAACTGGTTTGCGTGCTGCGCCGCTATGACCTGGCTGCGGCGGCGCAGCCCTGGCGGCGTTGCGTGCACTGCAACGGCTTGCTGCATCCGGTGGACAAGGCGGCGATCCTCGACCGGCTGGAGCCGAAAACGAAACGCTATTACGACGAATTCCAGCAGTGCGAAGCGTGCGGTCAGGTCTACTGGCAGGGGTCGCATTTCGAACGGATGCAGGCGTTTGTCGACGGCGTATTGGCGGAGGCGAGAATCTCCACAACTTCTCCATAGGTTCTGCGAGAGTTCTCCCGATCTGCCGGCTATGCTAGGGGCAGATAACGATATGAACGCAGCCGGTTCACAAGCCGGCGCCAGATTGGGAGAAACGAACATGTTGGCACGAAGTAAGTGGATGATGGCGGGTATTGCAGTTATGACGGCGGCGGTGATCTGGGCGGTCGATGCACCGGCGGCGCAGGCGAGTGCAGCCGAAGCCGATACGCCCCCGGCGGTGAGTGCGACGTCGCCCGCTCCGGCTGAGATCGAAGCGCTGTTGTACATGCGCGAGGAAGAGAAGTTGGCGCGCGATGTCTATTTGGCCCTCTACGAAGCGTGGCAACTGCCCGTCTTTCAGACCATCGCCGGCAGCGAATCGCAGCACATGGAGGCCATGCTGACGCTCATCGAGAAGTACGGCCTGACCGATCCGGCGGCGGGCAAGGCTGAGGGCGAGTTCACGAACCCGGAACTGCAAGCGCTCTATGCGCAACTGGTCGCCCAGGGGAGCAAGTCGGCGGTCGATGCGCTCAAGGTCGGCGCCACCATCGAAGACCTGGACATTGCCGATCTGATGGAGGCGTTGGAGAACACGACCAGCGACGACATCCGCTTCGCTATGGAGAACCTGCTGCGCGGCTCGGAGAATCACCTGCGGGCGTTCATGCGCAACCTGGAACGGACGGGCGACACGTATGAACCGCAGTATCTGGATGCGGAGACCTTTGCAGAGATCCTTGAGGGCCAAACGGGGCGAATGGGCGCCAGGGGCCGCGGCGCACGCTGGGACGACAACGACAGAGGGCGCGGCATGCGCTGGCAGTAACATGCGCAGTTCCACCTTGCAGGAATTGTAGAATAGAGGGGGCAGTCTTCGGGCTGCCCCATTTCCGCGTGAACCGGGCTATCCGACACTGGGCGCCTTTCATCTTTGGGGCGCGCAAGCTGTCACCCTGAGCCGTGCAGCGGCGAAGGGTCTCGCTGACCAATAGATGCTTCAGCATGTTCAGCATGACAACTCGCCCCCATCGTGAAATGCGCCTCTAACTCTATCGACCGGCGCATACGACCGTAGATTCGTGATAGAATGGCCAGTATAGAGATTGACAAGATTGAACCAGGGCTGCATCAGTCGAGGAGAGAGCGAACAATGAACCGGATGCGATCTTTACAGCCTTTGCAGTGGATCGGCGCTGTGGCTGCGGCGCTGTTGGCGGCTTTGCTCGTGAGTTCACCGGCGCTGGCGGAATCGGCAGAGACGGGCGTGCTGGTGCGCTCCGTCGCCGCGGACAGTCCGGCGGTAGAGGCGGGCATCGTGCGCGGCGACATCATCCTCGCGATCGACGGCGAGACACTGGAGGACGCCGCGGCGCTGGTCGAACGCATGGAGGAGGCGGAGCCGGGCGACACGGTGGCGTTGACCGTGCGTCACGGCGACGAGGAGTTCACCGTAGAGGCGACGCTGGGCGAAAGCGACGGCCGCGCCTATCTCGGCATTCTCCCCGACTATGGCGTCGGCGCGGGACGCTGGGATGATGCGTGGGAACCCTGGCACAAAGGCTGGGATGAAGGCTGGGGCCGGTGGAATGAAGAGTGGGACCGGCCGTGGTCACACCCGCATCTCTTCGGCATGATGCCCTTTACCGACACCGCGTCCGGCGCGCTCGTGTCCCAGGTGGTGGAGGACAGCCCGGCCGAAGAAGCCGGCCTTGTCGCGGGCGATGTCATCCTGGGCGTGGACGGCGAGAAGCTGGCCGCGGCGGCTGACCTGGCGGAGCGCGTGGCGGCCCATGCGCCCGGCGACGAAATCGTGCTGGAGGTGTTGCGCGCCGACGGCGGCGAGATCGAAGATGTGCCGGTGACGCTGGCGGCCAACCCGGACGACGAAACGAAGGCCTACCTGGGCGTCCGCTATCTGCCGACGCCGCGGCGCATGTTCCTGGGCCGGACGGACGACGGCGGGCAGGTTGTGCCCACGCCGCCGTATCATGACTTTGGGCGGCGCTCCTATCGCCATCCGTCCTGGCGCATGCCCGCGCCCCAAGGCGATCCGCAACCGCGTTTCGGGCCGCCGCGCGGCTGGTGAATCCGGTTGATGAGTGCATTGAGCAGGGTTCCGCCGGCTTGTTGGGCCGGCGGAACCCTGCTTGCCCCTGCGCCTACCCCTTGATGACGGCGAGCGGCTCCAGCCGCGCCACCGCACGGGCGATGCCCGCCCCTTGCACCACGGCGATCACTTCCTCCACTTCCTTATAGGCGATCGGCGCTTCTTCGGCGAGACCGGACATGCTGCCGGCGCGGATGCGAATGCCGCGCCGGGCGAGGTCCTGTTGCAGCGCCTCGCCGCGCACCTGCTTCTTGGCCGCGGTGCGGCTGAGGTTGCGCCCTGCGCCGTGGCAGGCCGAGCCGAAGGTCTGCTCCATGGCGCCGGACATGCCGGCAAGCACATAGCTGGCGGTCCCCATCGAGCCGGGCACTAGAACCGGCTGACCCACCGGCCGGTAGTCGGCGGGGACGTCGTCGTGGCCGGGCGGGAAGGCGCGCGTGGCTCCTTTGCGATGGACGCAGACCTGCATGCGCTTGCCGTCGACGACGTGCTGCTCGAACTTGCCGATGTTGTGCGCTACGTCGTAGACCTGGCGAAGCTGGAAGGGGAGACCTGCCGGAGCGAGGATTTGCTCGAAGGCTTCGCGCGCCAGGTGCGCCAAGACCTGCCGGTTGGCGAAGGCGAAATTGGCCGCGGCCTGCATGGCCCCGACATAGGCCTCGCCTTCCGGCGAGTTGAGCGGGGCGCAGACCAGTTCGCGGTCAGGGAGTTGGATGCGGAAGCGCGCCAACGCCTGTTGAAAGTCGCGCACGTAGTCGGTGCAGACCTGGTGGCCCAGCCCGCGCGAGCCGCAGTGAATGAGCAGAACCACCTGGCCGGGACGCAGGCCGAAGGCGTCGGCTGCGGCTTCGTCGTAGGTCTCCGCCACGCGGTCGACCTCGAGGAAGTGGTTGCCGCTGCCCAGCGTGCCGAGCTGGTCGCGACCGCGGTCGCGGGCGCGGCGGCTGACTTTGCCCGGCGCGGCCTTTTGCAGGCGGCCCCCTTCCTCGGTGTGGATCACGTCGTGCTGCGTGGCAAGTCCGCGCTTGAGGCACCAATGCGCGCCTTGCGCCAGAACGCTGTCCATCTCGCCGTCGTCGAGGCGGTAGCGGCCGCCTTTGCCCAGGCCGCTGGGGCAGTTGTGGTAGAGCGCAGCGGCAAGGTCGTCGAGATGCGGCTCGACCTCGTCGGCGTACAAGTCCGAAGCGAGCAGGCGCACGCCGCAGTTGATGTCGTAGCCGATGCTGCCCGGCGAGATCACGCCGTCGGGCAGGCGCGTGGCCGCGACGCCGCCGACGGGAAAGCCGTAGCCCTGGTGCACGTCGGGCATGGCGATGGCATAGCCGACGATGCCGGGCAGCGTGGCGGCGTTGACCAACTGCTCGATGCTCTTGTCGGTCAACGCTTTTTCCAGCAACGTCTTGCTGGCGTAGACGCGGGCGGGCACGCGCATGTCGGCGCGGAAAGACTTGGGGATTTCCCAGACGTAGGGGCTGATGCGTTCCAGGTTTTTAAGGGTGATCATGGCTGCCTCCTGCCGGGACAGGCGAATCGCGGCGCTATGGTTGTGAGGCGGACGGTGTGGCCGCGGGCTAGATGTCGAAAAAGACCTCGGCGGTCCAGAGATCAGCGTGGCGTTCGATGTGAAGCTGATGATAGGTCGCCGCTTTGATGTGTACCTGCGGCGCGCCGAGGGGCGGGCGACCGGCGACGTCGGCTGCCAGGCGCGTGGGCGACCATTGCCTGATGCGGCAGTCCGTGAAGAGCGCGCCGACGGTCTCGAAAAGGAAGAGCAGTTCGTTGAGCCAGTCCACCATCAGCGCTTCGACGTCGGGCGCGTCGATGACGATATGGCGCGTCTCCACGGGAGCGGCGACGTCCGGCTCGGCGCGCAGCAGCGCGAACATGGCGCGAGCCGCGCCGGTGAAGAGCGCAGCGGGTTCGTGCGCCTGCACGCGCACGCCGATATCGGCGGTGTGTTCGAGTTCCTCGAAGACGAATTCCTGCATGGCGTAATCCGCGGCCCGCAGCCGGCGTGTAGAAATGCGCAGGCCTATACTATACTTGCAGTATAGGGGAGGGGATGGGCGAAGTCAACGAAAATGGCGAAAGGGGCGGGCAATCATCATGATACCGAGGACGTGGCTGGTTGTGGCGGGTGTTGCATTGCTGATCGGCGCGGCGAGTTGGCTGCTCACGCCGGTGGGCGGGCCGTTGCCGCGCGCTATGCCTGTTGCGCCTGACGTCGAGACGCCGGCGAGTAGCGCACCGGAAGAGGACGCACCGGCAGAGCAGATTGCCCCAACGCCCATTCCGTCGCCCACAGCGTCTCCGGTTCCGTCACCAGCGCAATTGGCCGGGGATAGCCCGCTGGCGTCGCCGGGCGATGCGCTCGTCAGCCCGCTGGCGACAGCGACGGCGGCCCCGCTGCCGGTCTACACCTATGAGATCGTCGCCGCGCACCCGCACGACCCGGAGGCGTTTACACAAGGCTTGATCTATGTGGATGGCGTGCTGTATGAGGGCACGGGGCTGTATGGCCGTTCGTCGTTGCGCCGCGTGGATCTGGAGAGCGGCGAGACGCTGCAGCAAGTTGACCTGCCTGCGCAGTATTTCGGCGAGGGCATTACGCTCTTCGACGGCAAGATCTACCAGTTGACGTGGCAGTCGCGCACGGGTTTCATCTATGACGCGGAAAGCTTCGAGAGATTGGGGTCATTCCAATATCCGACACAGGGATGGGGACTGACGCACGACGGCCAAGAACTGATCATGAGCGACGGCTCGCCCACGCTCTATTGGCGCGATGCGGAGACGCTGGCCGAGGCGCGGCGCGTGGAGGTGCGCGATGCCCGCGGGCCGGTGGCGGCGCTCAATGAGCTGGAGTATGTCGACGGCGAAGTGTGGGCGAACGTATGGCACACCGACCGCATCGCCCGCATCGATGCAGAGACGGGCGCGGTCACCGGCTGGATCGACCTGACCGGCCTGATCGCGCGCGAAGAACGCAGCGGGCCGGACAGCGTGCTGAACGGCATCGCCTATGACGCGGAATCCGACCGGCTGTTTGTGACGGGTAAGCTGTGGCCCAAGCTCTTCGAGATCCGCTTGAAGCTTAAGGAGTGAGTAGAAAAGAAGCGGCCCGCAGAGGTGACTGCGAGCCGCTTGAGTGCATTGAGTTGGGACGACGGGCGCGGCTAGGCCGGCGTCGTCTCCACAATGTGATACTCGGTGGCGACGTTCATGCCGGCGCGCTTGAGCATGATGCTCGCCGAGCAGTACTTGGTCAGCGACAAGTCAATCGCCCGCTCCACGTCAGCCGGGGGGATGTCCTCGCCGCTCACCGTGTAGATGAAGGTGGCGTCGGTGAAGACGTTGGGGGCCTCTTCGGCTTGTACGGCTTTAACCTCTACGCTCAGGCCGGTCACGTTCAGGCGGCGGCGCTGCAAGATGTGGATCACGTCCATCGCCGAACAGCCGATGGCGCCGGCGATCAGGAACTCAACCGGGCTGCCGCCTTCAGGCGTAGCCGGTCCGTTCATCGCAAATTCATACCCCGAACCCAAAGTTGCGCGGAAACTGCGGTCAACGCCCTTCCATTCGACTTTGGCGGTCTTTTCAACAGCCATTGAAT